>CAPHDI010000001.1 GCA_948623715.1 uncultured Candidatus Saccharibacteria bacterium
CAACTCACCTTCGCCGCTAAGTTTGCTGAGGATGCAACCTCAGGACACTATAAAGCTAACGTCACCCTATCTCTTGCTGCTACTCCTAGAGAAGTAGCTACTGGGTTTAACGGTATCTATGATATGCAAGATATGACAGGAGAGATCTGTGCTAAAGCTAATATAGGTACTACAGGAAACCTAGAAGATATACGGGATGGGAATGTATACTCTATAACAAAACTTAACGACGGCAATTGTTGGATGACGAGTAATTTAGCGCTAACGAAAGAGGGAATGGAGGCATACAGCAGTTCGGCGACGCTCACTTCCACCGACTCGGATGTGATCGCAGATTTTATTATGCCTATTAGTCTCCAAACCTTGCCAGACGGAAGTTTTGGCACGACGGTCAATTTAAATACTGCTCAGATTTACGATGGTGGCTATCAATACGAACAGTATAAATCTAGCTATGGAGCCTATTATAACTGGAACGCTGCGACTGCTGGTACGGGCAACTCTACAATTTTGGGCAGCAACACGGATGCCCATGGTAGTATCTGTCCAAAAGGTTGGACTCTACCGGCCGCCACGGATTATATGAAAATGCTCAATGTCGCCGGAATTATGAATACTAGTGAAGGTAGCGACACGCTCCAGGCCTCACCCTATAGCTATGCTACGTCAGGCTTCCTATATAATGCCAAAATGAGTGAAATTGGGGCTGGCGGCAAAACCTGGTCTAGCACCGGCGCCTCCTCATCAACAGCGTATTTTCTCAGCTTCGGGAGTACTGGCGTCAGCGTTTTATCAGGCCAGCGTCAGGGCGGAGTATCTGTCCGCTGTATCGCAAATCATGATAAAACGATCCAAGACATTACTACGATGCAGGAAATGACAGCAAAAATTTGCGCCAATACACCGACCGAATCTAGTATGTCTCTCCGCGATTCTCGTGATAACAACTCCTACGTCGTAACGAAGCTCAAAGATGGCAACTGTTGGATGACGCAAAACCTTCGTCTTATTGGTCAGCGCGCCCTCAACTCTTCCGATTCTGACGTAACGACAAGCTATTCGCTCCCGGCATCCTCAAATGCTAACTGGTCAGAGATTGCCACACTTGAACGCATGTATTATCCAGGTAACGCCACAGACGGCGCTTATTATACCTGGTGCGTTGCGACGGCTAATAGTTGCAATGATATTTCGAGTAGTGTTACTGTCGCCAGTTCTAGTATTTGCCCTAAAAATTGGAAAATACCTAGTAGACAAGAATATTTAGATCTTCTTGCGCAAACTGGCATTGCTAATCTGAACACTGCTAGCGAAAAATACCAAGCATTACTATCTTCGCCATACAATTTTATAGTGGCCGGTGGCTTAGACTCCAAAACAGGCTCATTAAGTGTTGGTAGCACGGCTGGTCAATATTGGTCTAGCACTGGCTATACTACATCCAAAGCTGACCTACTTTACATTAATTCTAGTAGCGTAATGGTTGGTGGATACCCATACAGTAGCGGCCTTAGTGTCCGTTGTGTATCCCGCTAACACCCCCGACGAGCACCTCGGCAACTCAGCGACCTCCCGCCTCAGAAAACTCCTAGCACCACAAAACCACCCACCCCGCGAGCGGCCACAACACTTCTCGCGGGGAATTATGGTGGCTGTATTACAACTTACGATGTCGGACTAAGTGTCAAACACCCTCGTGGTGCCATTTTTGTACGGTATACAAATTGCATCTGGCATACCTACAGCAACAATTATAACACATTTTTGGAATTATGATTAGTGGAGCAATCTTGTTTTTTTGCAAATATCTTTTCGAAGGGGGTCCGGAGTTACGACGTCCAGCCATAGGAGGCGAGCGAAGAAAAACTTGTTTTTTCTTCCGAGGCGACGACCGGCTGGTAGCGCAGCGTTGGAGTAGCGCGCCAGCCCTGCAACGGCAGGCGCTGGCGACGCGCCCCGAGAAAAGCGTATTTGTGAAAAACGGAGGGCGCCTAATCTTCCCGCAGCGTTAATCCTTCATGCTTTAGAAAATTCAGCGTATCATTCATCGCATCTTCGACCGTCAGTTTTGTCTCCCAGCCTAACTTTTCGTAAGCAAGAGACGGGTCCGCATACAGCTCCGCGAGGTCTCCCGCTCGTCGCCCCACGATCTGGCAGGGAAGCTTCTTGCCGCTCGCCTTATCAAACGCTTCCACCATCTCGAACACCGAATGCCCCTCTCCCGTCCCGAGATTATAAATCTGCACTCCCTGTGTCATATGGTCTAGCGCCGCGAGATGCCCCTTCGCGAGATCTACGACATGAATATAGTCACGAATACAAGTCCCGTCCGGCGTTGGATAATCGTCGCCATATACCGACAGCTCTGGAATCTCTCCCGTCGCCACTTTCATAATTATCGGCATTAAGTTATTCGGCTTGTCATTTGGATCTTCGCCGAGCAGCCCCGATTTATGTGCTCCGATCGGGTTGAAGTATCGTAAGATTGTTACCGACAGCTCTGGATCTGCTTTTGCCGTATCTTTTAGGATTTGCTCGATCATAAACTTCGTCTCGCCGTATGGATTCGAGATACTTTGCCCTGTCGTCATCGTCTCGACACACTTTGGCGTATCTTGCTCGCCGTATACTGTCGCCGAGGACGAGAAAATAATTTTCTTACATCCGTATTCCTGCATGCATTCAAGCAAGTTAATTGTCCCGCCGATATTATTCTCGTAGTACCTCAGTGGCTGTTCGCAAGATTCTCCCACCGCCTTCAGCCCCGCGAAATGTATCACCGCATCGTACTTATTTTCCGCGAAAACTTTCTCCAGCGCCTCTGCATCGCGCAGATCTACATTATAAAACTTCGGCCGCACCCCCGTCAGCTCTTTGATTCGGTCGAGCACCTCCTCTTTGCTATTGTAGAGATTATCTAAAATCTCTACTTCATATCCCGTCTCGATCAACTCTACTGTCGTATGCGACCCAATATACCCCGTCCCCCCTGTGACTAAAATCTTACCCTTCATCTTGCCCCCATTATAACATACTAACCTTAATCTCTCTTTAGTTTTTGCGACAACCTTTTTGTCGAAAATTGATCAATCGTTAGTAATAGACTTACCGGTGCCATCGCCATCACCGTTAGGACCACCCATAGTACTTCCACGCCCCAGCCCAAGAATATCACTCTCGCCGATTCAATATTAAATAACTTCGTTATCATCTCTCCTGCGTACCCCGCATTTAGCCCGCTTACGATCAATGCCGCAATCATGCCGCCTAGCACCGCATAGACGACCGTCGCGATTCCGATTTCCAGTAAATATCCCAGCGATATCACGATCAGATCTTTCTTGCTCGCTCCCAGCGCCTGATATACTACCATTGTATGTAATTCCTGATCGAGCAGGTACACATAAGTCCCGATCATAATAATCGCCGCTATCACCAATACTATTATCATTAAAGTTTTCCGTGTCCCCCGGCTCCCCCTGAAGTTCATATAAGTCCTTAGCTGGCTCGTAAATGCTTCATCGCAATTTCGTGTCCGCGACCCTGCGATCACTTCTTTATAATAATCATACGCGTCCTCTACGGTAGGGAATTTTGCAAACGCCAGTTGCTTCTCTTGCGCTAATTTCATTTCCAGCATATCCATCTGATCCTGAAATGGCGGCTGGTAAGTCGTCACGTCCGTGAAAAATAAGTCTAATATATTAAACTTATCTTCCTCGTCTAGAAACTCCGCCCCCGGCGACAACGCTAATTTTTCCTTACTCATCCCCGCCATTGCCGCCAGCATCTCCACTGGCGTCGCATATTTTTCCGCCTCCACCATTGTAATCTCGCCGATTATCTCCCCCTGATTTTTCGCCAGCCCCCTCGTCATATCAGTGCCTTCATTCGCTTCGAGCACTAGATACACTTCGCCGTCCGTCGGTCGCGTCATGTATCCCATGATTACATTCTCAATCCCATTCGCCAGGAAACTAACTCCCAAGATAATGATAAACGGGATCCCCGCCGCTAGCACCGATAGCAAGATTGTCTTTCGTCGCGTGACGAATTCTGCGTGGCTAAGCTTCAGGAGTTGTAATAGTTTCATCCGTCCCGCCATCTCCCGTGTTTACTCCCGGAAATTCTTTCCCCGTAATATCATGCACCTGTCCATATGCTACATGTAGTACTCGGTCTGCCGCTCGGAACATTCTCTCATCGTGGCTTGCAATAACCATCGTCGACCCCGTCTTTTCCCATACTTCTCGGAACAAGTTCACCACATTCTGCGCATTCATCGGGTCTAGATTGTTTGTCGGCTCGTCCGCTAAGATAATCTTCGGGTGCATAAACAGCGCCCGCGCGATGCACGCTCGCTCGACCTGTCCGCCGGACACTGATTCTGGCTTTCGGTCTAATACCTCTTCGATTCCTAGCATCTTCGCCAGCTCTGCCACCCTCGCATCGCTTTCTGACTTCTCTATATTCGCGAACACTCCTGGCAGCGCAATATTTTCCGCCACCGTGAGTTGCGGTTGCAAGTAAAAACCCTGAAACACGAACCCTACTTCATGCCGATAGAAGCTTGTCCGCTCCTGCGCACTCAGATTCTCGATATTTTTCTCCCCGATAATCACCTCTCCCGTCGTCGGCAGTTCCAGCCCTCCGATGATATTTAGCAGCGTCGACTTTCCCGCGCCGCTCTCCCCGGTCAAGATTGTAAAAGATCTATCTGCAATCTCTAAGTTAATGTCCGTCAGGACCGTTTTATTATTCGATTTAGTTTTGAATGTTTTCGAAACATTCCGCAGAATAATCTTAGGCATAACTCAATTTTAGCACAACTTATTCAAAATGATATATACTTAAAGTAATTATGAAAATTTCTCAAGCTTTTAAACTCGGCCATCGCAGCATCGCCAGTCACAAACGCCGTAATCTTACCACGATCATTATCGTCGGGATTCTCTTCGGACTCCTTTCTGCCCTTATTTTTACTGTGCAGGGGACTGAGAACGCTATCCTCCGCGCCGCTAATGAAACTTATGGTGAGGAGTATTATGTTGGCTTCGAGACAAACGTCTTTAATGAGAAAATTTGCCGTCGCGAACCCATCCCCGACCAGCCGAACGCCTCGAATATCATCTGTCCAGATGATACCGCTGAGACTTCCGCTACCATAGTCACCGAGAATCATGGCGAGATCATCTCTCAATCTCCTGGATATAACCTCATCGCTTCGCCCGACGCCTTCCCTCAATATATCTCCGTCAATCTTGCCGACGCCCCCGACGACGCTATTACCATCATCGCTAGCCCCAGTCAGCTCACCGATCGCCTTGCCGGTGGCGCATACCGCCTCAGCAGTCTCCCTCTCCCCGAGCGCGCCGCTTTCGTCCGTAGTCTCCCGCAATATCTTGGTACAGTTGTCTCCCCGAAAGGTACGTACGCCGAGCCCGTCGACTGGTATCTCGCCGGCATCTTCCCGAGTGGCGAGATTATCCATATGTATTCCGACGACGAGGCGAATTCGCCCTCTCTGAATCCACTTGACTACGTTATTGAGTTTCTTGGCATGAATCCTGCCGGCATGTCTTCTTCTGCCACTCTCGATATTGACACTACTGCGAACCGCGATCGTATTGCCTATCTTTCCGAGCATTTCTCCTGGGCCGAGAACATGACGAGTATCATCGCGAAGTTTGACTCCGCTGCCTCTGCTGAAGCTTTTGCTGACCGTTATATCTGCACCGACAGTGGCTACTCCTGTAATAAGCCTTTCATCACCGGTACTACCATCGATAACCGCATCGCCCTCCGTAACGCCAGCACCATTACTTGGGATGGTCTTCGTGTCGCTGAGTATATTATTATTACTATCGCCGCTATCATCACTTTCTTTACCTTTATTAAGATCCTCGGCGACCAGTCTTCCGAGATTCGCCTCTACCGCTCTCTTGGCGCTTCGACTAGTGACATCTGCTTCATTTATGCCGCTTACCTTATCAAGATCTGTCTCTATGCGATTACCTTCATGCTCATCCTTGGTCTCGCCCTCTCCGGCCTTGTCTCGATCTTAAACGCTACCAACATCTCCGACACGCTTGTCGTCGCTTATGGTCGCGACTTCTTCTGGCCGAAGATTCTCATCGGCTTTAATGTCGACTTGTTGAAGTTAATGCTCTCCCTCTTTGCTGTTGCTGCCCTTAGCCTCCTCTGGTTCGTCCTCACGAAAAAGTACCAGCCTCGCAAGCGATCCTAACTTATGAAACTTTCCCAAGCTTTTCGTCTCGGCTACCGCAGCATCGTCGCCCATAAACGCCGCAATCTTTCTACTGCTCTGATTGTCGGCGTCCTATTTGGCCTTCTTATCGGCATTAACTTCGTTCTCCAAGGTATTGAGAACTCTCTTGTCCATACCGCCGATACTGCCACAGCAGGGAATTACTACCTTCTCATCTCGACTAATACCGCTCTCTGCGACGTCAACGTAGAGGCTGACGACGATAATGTCAGCTTCTCCTACTCCTGTCCCGAGCTCGCTTTCGACTCTCTCGTCGATCGCCTTCTTGCCGATACTGGCGCGCAGCTCGTCTCTCCTGATACTCTCCCTGACTTCCAGGGCACCGGCCGCCTCTCTATGCTCGAAGGCGATGAGTCTCATCCCAGCCATAATCCTCTCGACCAGCTCATCTTTAATCTCCTTAGTAGTAACGCTCCCTCCGCCGGCCTCCCCGACCTCGATGCTTATACCGACCTTGGTCCGGCGTTCGCCGACTTTTACCGCTACGCCGTTGCCGAGTTTTCGTCTCTTCGCAGCCTCCGTGACTTTTTCTCCGCCCAAGATTGCACTATTCGTAATGAATTCTGCGCCTCCGCTGCCGGCGGCATCACTTACGTCGACGACCAGGATCGCCCGAAACCGCCCCTTATCTTCGCTCAGCTTTTTACCAATCAAGTCGCCGTCTTCGACATTTTCGACGAAGTTATCTTTCCGGTCTTCACTTTCATCGAACTTATTATTATCGCCATCGCCTTCGTCATCACTCTCCTCACTTTCCTCAAAGTCCTCCAGGCTGAGGCTCCGACTATCCGCCTCTATCGCTCTCTCGGTGCCTCGACTAGCGATATCTACCTGATTTATGCTGCCTACCTTCTTGAGATCTGCCTCCTCTCTTTCGTCGTCGCTCTCCTTATTGGCGCCGTTATCGCCCTCACCACTAGCTTTATGAACACCGCGCATCTCGGCGTCATGCTCGCCACGGCTTACGGCGTTAACCCTTCCCAACCTATCCTCCTAATCGGCTTTAACTGGCACCTTCTCCTCCTTGTTGCCAGCCTGCTCATTACTGCCGTCATCGCTCTCCTCTGCTCCCTCCCGAAATTTCAGCGTCAATAGCTTGCATAGCGAGGTTGGCGTTAACCCCCGACTTGTAGTATAATATACCTATGAAGAGAGATTATGGGTTGATCTTTCATGCGTTTTTGGTGTTTGGTGACGCGTGCGCGATTTTACTGTCCTTTTTGACGGCCTATTTTATGCGCACACATCTCGATCAGCGCCCCTTTTACTTCGAGGCTAATCCTCGCCAGTTCCTCCTCTCCATGCTCGTCATGATTCCAGTCTACCTTATCATCCTCGCCGCCGCCGGCCTCTACAGTAAATCTGTCTTTCTCGGCCGCAGCCGTTGGCGTGAAGTCGGCCGTCTTTTTCTTGCCTCTGTTATCGGTATGATGGCCATCATTACTTGCGATTTCTTCTTCAATATGGACCTTTTCCCAGTCCGTATTATGGCTATCTACGCCGCCTTCTCCTGCTTCATTCTTCTTAGTCTCTTCCGTGGCGCGATCCGCTGGATCCGCAGCTTCACCATGAAGCGCGACCGCCGCGCCGCTCTCCGTGTCATTATTATCGGCAATAGCAAAAATACCGAATATCTCGCCGATTATATCGCTTCCTACCCCGAGTCCGGCTTCCGCCTTGCCGGTGTCGTCGCTGGCGCGAAATACATCCCGAAGGACCTCCGCCGCCGCCAGTACTCCTCCCTAAAGGATGCCCTGAAACACACTCGTCCCGACGTCATCTTCCAGACCGACGAGAAACGCACCGAATACGTCTACCAGCAAGCCATCAATCACCACCTCCTCTATTATTTCGTCCCGAGTAATGCCGCTCTAACCTCTCAGCTCGGCGAGCTTGAGCTGGTTGGTAATACTCCCGCCATCCTCGTCCGCGCCACGCCTCTCGCTGGCGGCGCCCGCTTCGTCAAGCGCTGCACTGATATTATTCTCGGCCTGTTCATCCTTCTCCTCGCTGCCATCCCGATGATAATCATCTGGCTTATTGAGAAAATCTCCGACCCCTCCGCCCCCGCCGTCTACTCCGACATCCGTCTCTCCCGCTATAATCAGAAGGTGAAGATTTATAAATTCCGCTCCATGAAGCCCGAGTACAACGGTCTCACTCCCGAAGAGGCCTTCACGAAAATGGGCAAACCCCAGCTCATCAAAAAATACCGCTTGGGCGGCGATATGATCCCAAACGACCCCCGTATCACGAAGCTCGGCAAGTTTCTCCGCGCCACCTCCCTCGACGAACTCCCTCAGCTCTTCAACGTCATCAAGGGCGACATCTCTCTCGTCGGCCCTCGCGCCCTCGTCCCCGGGGAATTACATCATTACGGCGACCGCTCCCTCCTCCTCTCCGTGAAATCCGGCCTCACTGGCCTCGCCCAGGTCTCTGGCCGTCGCGACATTGGCTTCGACGAACGCCGCGCCCTCGATCTCTATTATATCCAGAATTGGTCTATCTGGCTCGACCTCCGTATTATCATGCGTACTATCGGCGCCATCCTCCTACGCAAAGGAGCTAAATAGGTGGGCAAAAAAACTCCGAAGACTCAGCATCCTAAAATCGCCCTCGCCTGCGACTGGCTCACTACCCCCGGCGGCGCCGAGAAAGTCCTCCTTGAGCTCCATCGCATGTACCCCGACGCCCCGATCTACACCTCCCAGTATAGCAAAAAGGGAATTGACTGGTTTAATGACGCCGACGTCCGTACTGGTTGGCTCCAGATTTTCCCAAAGTCCCTCCGCAAATTCCTCGGCCCTCTCCGTCAGCTCTATTTTTCTCACCTTGATTTATCAGAGTATGATCTCGTCATCTCCGTTACCGGCGCCGAAGCCAAATCTATCATTACTAAACCTAGAAAAAAGACACAAAATCCCACCCCATCATCCTCCCATTATAGCACACATCTTGATAAAAGTCAAGATGCGGGCGCCTATCACCTCTGTTACTGCCACGTCCCCACCCAGTATTATTGGCAAATGTACGATAAATACGTCGAGAATCCTGGCTTCGGTCCGCTCAATCCTCTCGTCCGCCTCGCTTTCAAGCTTCTCGTCAAGCCTCTTCGTCGTGCTGATTATCAGGCCGCGCAGTTACCAGATCAGTTTGTTACCATCTCCTCACACGCCCAGACCCAGATCAAACGCTACTACGACAGGGAATCAATCGTCGTTTTCCCGTCTGTCGATTTAACTCAGTTTTCCACGCACTTTTCCACCGATTTTTCCACTAAATCTCGTCAGAAATCCACAGAAATTTCCAAAAAATCCACCGATTCCGTCGACTTTTCCACAAAATCCACAAAGAATTCCACCGCTTCTCCACAAGATTTCCACAATAAATCTACAACTTCTCCACAAAACCATCCGACTTTTCCACAACTTTTCCACAACTTTTCCACAGAAATCGCCGAAAATCTCACCAAGGACGGCTATTACATTATCTCCTGCCGCCAAGTTACCTGGAAGCGCGTCGATCTCGCGATTCAGGCCTGTCAGCAGTTAGGTCTCTCTCTTCTCGTCGTCGGTGACGGCCCCGAGCACAAAAATCTCGTCCGCCTCGCCAGAGACAGCCAGAACATTCACTTCCTCCCCTGGACTGACCCCAAGGAACTATCGCAGCTTCTCCAGCATGCGAAGGGTTATATTTTCCCCAGCCTTGAGCCTTTTGGCATCGCCGCCGTCGAAGCCCTTGCCGCTGGCTGCCCCGTCATTGCTTTCGCTGAGGGCGGCAGTCGTGATTTTGTCAAACCCGGCGTAAACGGCCTTCTCTTCGCCGAACAGACTCCCGAGTCTCTAACAAAGGCTCTCCGTAAGTTCGAGAAAACCACTTTCGACCGCAAAAAAGTCGCCGCCTCCGCCGCACCTTTCAGCGTCGAGCACTTCCGCCAGGGAATCACCGACATCGTATCTAAACACCTCCCGCATAATTCATCCAAAATCCCCAGCCAACATCGCCGGAAATCAAAATCTAGCCCGAAAGGAGCAAACTCATGAAAATCATCCGTAAAATCCTCTGGTTTCTCGTCTATCTCCTCCCCGCCGCCCTCTTCTTCTCTTATCACCCCGTCATCTCCCTCGGCAGCGACGCTTCCATGAACTTCGAACTTTCCATCCCCCTCCTCTGGCTCGTCATCTTTGATATTCTGGCGTTTGTTTTGCTAATCATGATGAAGATCGCAGAACGGAAGACGAGTTTTTCTTCTCCGGCAGCGGCCTTCGCGACTAACGAGGAGCGAACGGAGCGAGCAAGCACCCGTAACGACGGGCTGCGCGAGCGTACGCAGAGGAGGAGAAAAACCCGTCGTTCCGGCTGGGGAGCTAACTTCCCGGGGTTATCTGACCGCCGCTTCTTCCTCTTTGCTCTCTTCCCGCTCTACCTCACAATCTCCGTCTTCTGGTCGCCCAACCCTCTCCGCGGCCTCCTCACCGCCGGTATCGTCTGGCTCATCTTCTTCGCCGTCTTCACTCTCCTCTATCTCCTCCCCGTTTCCGGCACTCCTCGCCGCCTCCGCTTCCATACTCTCATCGTCATGTTTATCGCTACCGTCCTCGTCTGTAAATTTTGCTACGCCCAGAGTATCATGGATGTTCTCGGCCTCTCCCGCGATAATACTTTACTTTGCCTCGGCTGCACTTACCGCTCCTTCGGTTTTCCGCACCCCTCCGGCTTCGCCATCGAGCCGCAGTTTATGGGCAACCTCCTCCTCGCCCCGACCCTCACCGCTCTCTACCTTGTCGCCTTTCGCTCTCGCAAATTCGGCCGCAACATGGTCAATGAAGCCGTTTATCTCGAACACAAAGTCGAAAAAGATCTCCTCCGCGATAAAATTCACCTCCCCGAGCCTAACTGGAAAAAGTGGCAATACGTCGGTATGGTCATTCTCACTGGCTTCCTCTCTATGACTCTTTTCTTCACCTTCTCCCGCGGCGCCATCTACGCCTACGCCGTTGCCATCCTCGTCCTCCTCATCTTCGCCCTGAAGCGCCATCAATTCCGCTGGAGTCTCATTACTATCCCTGTTGTGAGCTTTCTCCTCTCTCTCAGTCTCCAGGGTACTTTTGCCGCCGTCGGTCCTACCGCCGAGACTTTCGTCTCTGGCGTTACGAAGTCAATTCACCAGCTCTCTCTCGGCCTCATCGACCTTCGCCCCCAGAGCGCAGGGGGTCACGAATCCTCGTCCTCAGTAGACTCTTCTGTGGAAAACTCCTCTAATCCTGTGGATAATTCCGCTCCAAATAGTGGAAAACCAGTGCAAAACTCTCCAGAATCTGTGGAAAATCACCAAGAAACCGTGGAAAAGATCGCCGAAACTGTGGATAAAGCCGTGGAAAACCATGTGGAAAGATCCGAAGCCGAGGCCGAGAAAACTCTTGAAGACGCCATTTTCGAAGGTTATGTCCCCGAGTCTACGAACATCCGTCTCAATCTTAATACTGTCGCCGTCGAGACCTGGCTCTCCGCCCCTGGCCATGCCCCTCTCGAATTCGGCTGTGCTCGTGCCACTAGTGCTGAAGACGCCACTTGTCTTCTCTCTACCGACCTCACTCCCACGAGCATCCTCTTCGGTGTCGGCCTCGGTGGCGCCGGCACTGCCATGCATGCGAAATCTCCCGATGTTGTCACTTCGCCGAAAGAAATTGTCCAAAACGAACCCTTCTCCCTCCTCCTTGAGACCGGCCTTATCGGTATCGCTCTTGCTATTTTCGGTCTCCTCATCGCTTTCTGCCCCCAGATTTTTTCTCGCAAATTCCTCGACGGTCGCGCCGCCACCTCGGAAGTGTCCGCAGAATCCCCCCAGACCTCCGACACTTTCTGGCACCATCCCGCCATCCCCCTGCTTGTCGCCCTCATTATCGCCTATCTGATTACTCTTAATTTCTTCTCCGGCCTCCCTAACGCTCTCCAAATTTACCTCATGCCACCCCTCCTCTATCTTATCTTCTCCGATCAATATCTTCCCGCAAGGCCTACAAAAACATCCAAATCAAAGTCCTCCATGCCACCCAAAATCCTTCCCGCCAAGTCTCCAAAGCCTTCCCAGTATCTCCAAATCTCCCAAACCCCCCAAGATCCTCAAACCCAAGCACTCCTAAACCTCCTAGAACAGGGAAAGGCACCCCTATCGATCCGGGGTGCCTGCACACGTTGTTAGCTTTTGAATGCTTCGGGCTTGTGTTTGACCATGTAGCGCATCGTATATATCGCCGCAATCGCGACTACGCTCGTCGCCACATACAGCCAGCACACGGCTTCATTGCTCGTTGCGAGCGCCATCCGGACCGATCCGCCCCCGACCAGTGTTCCCATCAGCGCGATCACGAGCTCATCCTTCATGCTGATAATCTGATACCCGGCGTTGCACCAGAGCAGTTCCGTCCGCCGGAGGATTCCAACGATCGCCAACACCGCCATTGCCACGATTTGCATCGTCGCCACGCCGAGCTTTGGCAATACGCCCATCCCCACCAGGAAAAACTGCGCCGAAAATCCTACATAAAATGCAAACAGCGCCAAGAAGGTCATTACCTTGAACGTACTAACGGACAGTCTTTTCATTGAGATTCTCCTCACTTTCATTTTCTGAGCATACTAAGCCCCCGCATTTTCACAGCCAACATCATGCTAAGGGGCTTAGGAACTTCTTCCTATACCCTCATTATAGCACACATCCCCATAAATGTCAATACCACTTACGCTTTTCCGCCCAAAAATCAAGTATTTCGTCCCAGATAGCGAAATTTTCTAAAAAATCTTTTAAAAAACTCTTGCAATTACATAAAAGTGCGATATAATATAATTACGTCGCGGGATAGAGCAGCCTGGTAGCTCGTTTGGCTCATAACCAAAAGGTCGTTGGTTCAAATCCAACTCCCGCCACCAAGATAGCGTCATATCGCCCCCCCGATATGGCGCTATCTTGGTTCTCATCATCATTCCCGCTTCCGTCAATTAGCGGGTTTTACTTACTGATCTCCTCACAGCTCATGGAATGACCCGCAACCCCCCCCTAATTCCCGAAAACCCGAACACTCCCGCTAAACTTTTCCACACCCGTGTAAAACTCCCACCATCTTCCCGAAAAATGTCAACCCAAGCTCATGTTGAACATCCCAAAAGTCATAAAACATCATCCAGAATCCGTCAATTTTGACAAAATCCCCTGTAAAATCCCTAAAATAACCATAATCGCTATTGACTTTTTAACACATCTGTGATACAATGAAAGTATGAGGTGGCGGTAATACTCTATAATACCGCTCCTCTCGGAGATTAACAGAATAGATTTAGTACGTTGCAAGGTAGTCAAGACGGCTAGGTAGTAAAGGAAGTCACTTCGCCCGGAGTTACCTCTAGGCGAACTCTAGTAGTCCCAAAATCTGACAAATTCTATGAAAGGAGGTTTTCATTCATGAAAACCACTAGTCAGACTCAATCCCAGACTCCACTCAGCAAGTTAACCATCTGCTGTCTCGACAGCGAGACGCAGAAGCCGGTCGCTCCCGATTTCACCATCGAGCAGCCTGCCGGTACGACCTTTACGGTCGAAAACCTTCCTGAGGTCGAGGGCTACGTCGCCGACCGAAAGCAGGTTTGCGGCTGCATGCCCGAGTGGGATAAGTGCTTCCCGATCATCGTTTACTACAAGCCCGTCCCCCAGTCCGAGAAGTCCGACCGCAGCACCCGGCGTTTCATGGCGACCGTCCTGTCGGTCCTGATGATCATTTCGGCCGGCACGAAACTCGCTCGCTCCGCCATGTTGGCGCGGGCGGCTTTCGAGACGCATGAGACGGCAGAGTATTTCGAGGATCAGGCTCAGCAGCCCGCCGACGACACCGACACGGACGACGGCACGACTCTGGCCGAAGAGGACAAGAAAGGCTCCTTCCAGGCTCTGGTTACTATCACCTATCTCGATGAGAACGGCAATCAGATTCGCCCGCCCCATCAAATGCTTGTCGAGGAGGGGGAGGCCTATCGGGTCCCCTCTCCGGTCAAGAAGGACCATGTAGCCGATCCTGCCGTTGTCAGCGGCACTGCCCCGAGCCATGGCAATGTCAACCACACGGTTACTTACCGTAGCACGGTCCCTCAGCCCATTAAGCCTGAGACTAACGGCTCCGGTCAGAAAGACCCGACCATCGATCCCGCTAATGACTCGGTCAATCAGGGTCATGCCAGTGTGGCTGGCGGGCAGAACGCTCCGACCGTCGACCCTGCGAAGGACAATCTCCAGCCTATGGCTCCCGCGCCTATCAGGCCCGAGCCCGGTGAGGAAAATCCTGCGTCCGTTGATTATGGTGAAGTTACTCACCCCAACCCCGACCGCAGCGTCCCTGAGGGCGACTACGCCCCGCAGAATCCCTTGACCCCCAGCACCCGCTAATCAATCTATTCTTTAATCCAGTTCTTTACGCTAGCATAGCTACTTGCACCCCGGTGCACTAGTCATTCTAGCGACATAGAAACGGCCCCTCGCTCTTTGAGGGGCCTCTTTCTTTTATCCAGCCCATCCATAAACCTCAACTAGCCCAGCGCCTCCCTAGACCGCAATGGCTGCGTATGGTAAAATATAGAGATAATCTTATAAAAGGTGGTGGTAAGGTTGGACTTTAATTTTAATGGATTATTGCCAGCCAGCACGTACGACGCAAGGGCCGATCGGATCTGCGAACTGTATGCTACGAAACTCCGCATGACGGCGCCGCGCGCCATCGAAGTACGTTATGCCTTTCCGTTTACGGAAGAAGTCTGGCCAATGATCGGCTTGTCGACCGCGGAACACTCATTCATGATGGCGCAGCTGATCGTCCCGACCTATCTGGAGTTTCTGGATGTCTTTCGCAACAAAGACATCCCTCCTGATAGCCTCGAATCGATGGCGCTGCATCACGACGACGCCGAGGCGCTCACTGGAGACGCCGCGACCGACGTCGACGGAGTGACACGTTCTATGAAAGACGCCGCTGAGGCGAAGAGTATCGAGCGCCAGTATCACGGCCTGGTTTGCCACAGCTACATGCGTGAGAAGTACGATTTCTACGAAGCGAAAGAGTCCTACCTGTCCAAACTGGTCAAGACCCACGACGCTATCGACCTCTTCCTGTTTGCGCAGTACTGTGTCTGCAACGGTGTCGGCATCTTGTCTCAGGGGCCAAACGAAGGCGAATTCTTACTGCACGCCTTTGATCGGGTGAGCGTCGTCGACAAACGTACGCACGGCGAGATTCGTGACTACTTTAAGGACGGAATGCGGAAAGAAGTCCCGATCTCGGAAGTAATGTACGACCACAGCTTACCGCGCATTGAGAACTTAGGATGCCCAGAGTTGACTGGGATATTCAAGCTAATCTGTGCCCGTGCATTCGACTTCCCGTTCGAACGGTACAATCTCATCAATTTACCGATGGATTTCGCAAAACTGGCATAGCTCACTCATCTCCAGAGGCCTCCGGACTATTCCGGGGGCATTTTTTAATCCAGTAAAATATACCTCCCAGTTTTAGGAGGTATATTTCGCATCTTACAGTGGGAAACTACTCTACTTCTGTATCAGCTTTCTCTTCGTCGTCGACTTTCATGTCTTTGTCGAATTCTTCTTCGAGTTTATCTTCCGGCTCCACGAAGTTATCTTTCTCCATATGCGCTTCATCCGCTACTACTGGGTCTGCTGCATCTTCCGTCTCGACGCTGGCATTATCCTCGGCGACTTCCGCCTCGGCTTTTTCAGCTTTTGCCTCAGCCTTGTCGTTCGTCTCGGTTGTCTCGACTGCCGGCTCTACCGCTTCGGTACCGTCAGTATCAGAATCCTCATCCGTCGCACTAATCGCATTCAGCAGTGCATCTTCCGCATTCTTGCGCTTCTTCTTTTCTGGCGCCTTCGCTAACTCGATGTCGATATCATACCCCGTCAGCTTCGAAGCTAAGCGTACATTCTGCCCCTGGCGGCCGATCGCAATTGATTGCTGGTCTTCCGTGACGTAGACTTTCGCCTTCTTGCCGTCGATTTCCACCTTGATTACTTCTGCTGGACTCAATGCCTCGCGGATGTATTCCTGGGCATTATCACTCCAGTTGATGATGTCGATTTTCTCTTTCTCGCCGATTTCATTCATGATCGCCTGTACGCGGATCCCTCGACCCCCGACGAACGTACCGACTGGATCCACTCCTGGCACTGCCGACTTCACAGCTATCTTCGTCCGGCGCCCCGCTTCACGCGCGATACCTTTGATCTCTACTGTACCGCTCTCCAGCTCTGGCACTTCCTGACGGAATAGGTATTCGATAAATGCCGTATTTCCGCGCGAGAGAATCAGCTGCGCCTTCGAGTCGTCATGCTCGACACCCTTGATGTAGACCTTGATACGCTCACCGACCGTATAATATTCGCCGTCGATCTGCTCGCTCCGCGGCATAATCCCGCGCGCCCGACCCATGTCGATATGTACGACCCTCGGGTCTACTCGGGAGATTACCCCGTTTACGATCGTCCCGATTTTATCTTCAAACTCTGCGAGCACTGCATCGCGCTCCGCCTCACGTAGGCGTTGCACTACGACCTGCTTCGCCGTCATCGCCGCCACCCGGCCGAAATCCGTCACTTCATGCTCTTCTTCGACGATATCGCCGATTTCCGCATCAGTTTTCAGCTTCTTCGCCTCTTCCTGCGGGATCTCCGTCGACGGATTATAGGCGAGACCATCCTCGATCACCTCGCGGCTCACATATGCCTTCGCTGTGCCGTTATTTGTGTCGAGCAATACTCTCACGTTCATGTCCTTATCGCCGTTATCGCGTCGCCATGCCGCCGCGATCGCCATTTGCACTACGTCGAGCACCGTCTCCTCCGGCAAGCCTTTTTCCTCGGCAATCACGCCGACCATGCTAATCAGCTGTTTCAGGTCTAATCCTTCCATTTTCCTCCTTTATTTAATAATATCTCAATTCCGTCATATGTTTCAGTCCTGGGTATCTCCCCAGTCCATCCCACCCCGAAAACGAAAATCCGGCCCTCTTCGGGTCGGTCAATATCAGGATAATTTCATTATATGTCAACTCCCCTCCGAAGTCAACCCCTATTCCCCCTGAAACTTAGAGTAATTTTATACCTTTGTAATAGATATCGCCAGGAAAGCATAGAGAAGAATCATTTTTCCTCACAACCAGTTTCACTTGTGCTATAATAGAAATGTTACTCAGTTTTTAGAAATGCACAAGTTTTTTCTTGACAAAGAATGGCACTATGAGGGCCAGTCGTCGAGAACGAGCTTTGTGCTGAGATCTCAAAACTGAGTAACACCCTCGTGGTGCCATTTTTGTATATCGTGCCATTTAGGGTTTAACTAAGCCATAAGGAGGGCATGATGCTAAAAATAAATAAAACTAAACCTTATCAATTTAGAAAAGTGCATGACAACTCAACAAGTTATAGTTTATCTAATAAGTTATATATTAGTAGAGTATTATGCACACTAGCTCTTATTTGTAGTGTTGTGCCATCCTTAGCGTTATTAAGTAATTATAATATTGCACCCGTTAGTGCTGCTAGGAAAACTCTTAGTAACATTGCTACTATGCAAGAAATGACTACTGATATATGTAATAACTCTGCTTTAGGGCAAAGTAATACACTTATAGATATACGTGATAACTCTACTTATACTGTAGCTAGACTTAGTGATGGGAATTGTTGGATGACGCAGAACTTACGTCTCACGAAGGAGAGCCTTGCAGCCAATGGAAATTCGGCGACGCTGTCTAGCGTCAGTTCAGACGTTGGCACAAACGGATATACTCTCACATCCTCTATTGTGAGTGAGACGATCGGTAATAGCAGTAGCATCTACTACTTCAATGATCCTACGATTGGAGCATATTACGCTATTTATGCCGCCACTGCCGATAGCAGAAAAACGGCAAGCGGTAAAACCACGCAGTATAGTATATGCCCAAAAAATTGGCACCTACCAACAGCTGATGAATATAATAATCTAGTGACAGCAGGAAAATTGACCAGTAGTATTCTACAGTCCGCACCATATAATTTTCAAAAAAGCGGCGTCATGAACTATAAAAAGGGGACGCTCGGCAACAAGTATGATGGATACACCTGGACGAGCGAGTTATTCTCAAGCAGTAACTACGTTTTTGGAGTTAACGCCGCCGTGGCTAACAGCTACATGGATGACGATGCGATCCCAATCCGCTGCATCGCGATGGGCTCAACTGCTTTTCCTAACCAGAAGGATGTCGAGGTAATTGCCGTCCGCGTCGCACCAGTAATTAGCATTGACGCCACTTCCGGCATGAACAAAGAAGTCGATCCTAATTTAGTCACCAAAGGAGAAATCTCCGCCACTATTTCTGCCAATACTACTTATGCCGTACAGCTCAGTGCCGAGAAGACTTCTCTCACTATTCCTAACAACTCCGAAGAAATAACTTCCACTAACTCCATCCCCGCCTCCTCCAATGTCCAAGCTAAAACTAATGCTTGGGGCATCCTCAATGAAAACGAAAATACTTATTCCGCAATAACTTCCACTCCAACCACCTACCATAATACCGAATCATCAAACGCAGACTCTTCCAAAACTCATACCTTCACCCTCGGCGTCTCCGTCTCTCCTACTCTTCCTGCTGGAGAATACTCTACTACTGTAACTATTACTGCAGTGAATAACTAATCTCTAGACAGAAACGCTAGTCTCTCTGGTAAAAATAGTCGCCGTTTACTCTTACATTCGGGAACATCCTCCGAGCTATCTTGAAACTTTCTTCGTCTTTCACGTAAATTCTCTTAATATATCTCGGCTCAATCCTTGCGAACACTAAAATTTCTGCCTGTACATCTCTCGGATTCGGCCCCTCCTGGCCGTCAAACATCTCTTCAAATTCGCAACTATTTCTGTCACTCCTTGCCGCATTCTTCTTAAAGAACAGACATTTCTTGTCTAATAAGATCTTCGGGTCTAGAGCTGTCACGACATACGGTCGCTTATACATACATTGGAAAGTGTATAATAACTTCGAGTTTGGAAAAGACACCGATAGGCTCGTTGCATCTAAGAATCCGTCATATCTCTCAGGGTCATTTATCACTGGTTCTTGATCTAATCGATTAAAATATTTTCTAGTATATATTCCGTGCTCTACTATTGAACTCAGGTTTGCTAGTGCTGTAAAATGTATCAGTTCCTCGACACGGTGCCGCCTAATCGACTCCTCGATTCCTGCCCGTTGTCCTACGGTTACCGTCCCGATTTTGCGATATGTTATATTCTGGACGATAGGAGGCTTTTCTCTCGAATCATATAATAACGGCGTGTCATCCTTATCCTCTCCGAGCAGTTTTGTTGGCACAGCGGTTAAATTCGCACAGTTATTTGTCAATACTGGTTGCCGAGTCCGATGATTTACGGCTGCCTTAGAACGTATATCCTTTAGCCAGCCTTGGATCTCTTCATTATATTTACGGTTGGCTGCCTCTTCTGGACTTACTGGTTTCGGTTCCTCTGGTTGTCCTACCTTAGAATTCGCCTTTCGCTGTAGCATTACCTCTTTTGCTTCGTCAGAATAGTAGACTTTAGGTGGTCTTGCTACAGCATCAGTTGTATTGCGGGTCGGGCTAGGGATACCAGATTTCGCTACTGTGAAATGTCTCACGGTAGTAGTGTCATGAGTTTTCTTCCTTTTGAATAATTTTGATAGCCAGCTCATATCCTATATTATCTCATATTTTCAATATCTAGTAGGCTCAGCATTTTCGCGCCCATTAAAAAATCTCCCCGCCTCCTCAGAGGCGGGGAATTAGACTTACTGGGTTTTCATACTCTCGACGTGCGCTTTGCACCGCGCAACCACTTCATCTTTCTCGCGGGCATACCTCGCCCAGATGTTGTTACTCGCCGTGCCGACCTTAAACGCCAGCTCTCTCGGCCCCTGCCAGCGCCACGTCCGCGTCTTCATATAGACTCCTGCCGCCGCGAAGCTCGCCCCGCACAGCGGCCGCGTCATCATGCAATATCGGATGATTACGTATATCTCGCCGGGCTTGATGCCGATTCGCAACGCCTGGTACAGCGGTCCGACCTTGTCTTCGATGATGTCGATCGCGCACCACATCCAAGCCAGCCCCGAGACCGTCGCCACCAGCCTTACTGCCTCATAGGCGACCGGATGAAACACTCTCGGCCCGACCTGCAGGCAGATCGCATAGACGATCACCCCGACGATCAAGATTCTTCTTCGCAGTTTTTCCATACTGCACCCCCTAGTAAAATTGACGTACTGTATATGAAATCCCCAAAAAGAGCAGGATATTCACCGGAGTTTATACCCCATCTTCTCATTATAGCACACATCTTAGAAAATGTCAATGCTTATTAACCTTTTGTTCTATAGTTAAGCATAAAAAATGCCCTCCGTAGAAGGAGGGCGTAGTAGGTCGGTAGTGCTCAGCCGGTCAAAGCTGGGTTAAGCGAGGCTTCTGGTTGCCGTCATGGCTCTTTTTGCTCTCACCGGAGCCCGCTTCGTCCGCGTCATGGACCTCCTTGCCCGTACCGTCGGCTTCTTTGCCTTCGTCGCGGGCTTCTCCATCGTCTTCATCTCGGCGTTGTCTGCCGGGTTGTCGAACATCACGCCGGCGCGAATCCGGCACTCGGACAGGTAATTCAGCGCCTGGTTTGCCCCTTCCGGGCTGAACGGAAATTCCCGGCAGTCCAGCGGCATCTCGACCGCCGTCGGCTGGCGATAGGTCAGGATCTTGTCGTCCCCCAGCGTCACCAGGGTCCGCCGCGGCGGAATGTCGTGCTCCTTGAACAGCATTCCATACATCTCCGGACAATCCCTCTTAAAATCGGTCCTCGCGCACATACGAAACCACACTCCTTATAATCTTCTAGCCACCTAGCTATCGCTAGCTACGAGACCATCTATTCTAGAGTATAGCACACATTCCAGGAAAAGTCAATCTTTAGCGTATCATCTCTTAAGTTTCACAAGCCACCAAAAAGAGCGGAAAAGCTTGCATTATTTAATTATTCGTGATAATATACGGGTATAAATTTTGGTAAATTACTCTTGGTCTTTATGGCTGAGAGTAATTTTTAAAGTATCTTCATCAGAAACTTGTAGTTCCAGAGATACTTTAGCTCTCTTTATACTCATAAGTATATTACTTTCTTAATTATATTAGTTTATCGACCGTCAGTAGATATCGATCTATATAACTTTCTGCGTAGCTTTCCGCTCTGTCTCTATTGTAACAGATATCAATAGGGAAGCATAGAGAAGAATAGTTTTTCTCATCAAACTAAGAATTCATGTTATAATGAAATTGTTAGAACTATCGCATAATTTTTGGTAAACATATTCCTCACGGGATTTATGGTGCTATGGGCGCTGTCCGTGATGAATGAAAATTTATCAGTGCGATGGTTCTAACAACCCATGGCACCATTTTTGTTCTCCTATCATTGCAAAAATGCCGCCTGAGGTAAAAACCTATCAATCCAAAAGGAGGGCCAGATGCAAGGCAGACTAATATCAAAGTTATACTTTTTGTACAGAAAAGTAATACATAGTATTCCAATATTACTTAATAAACCAAGAAGTAGACATTTGCGATATGTGTCTTATAGTATTCCTCTAACTTGTACTCTGGCTCTGCTTTTGCTAAGTTTCATAACAGTAAATCCGCTAAGCTCTTCAAATGAGGCCTTCGCTATTGAGCCGAAGGAAGGCAACCTAGAAGTAAATGACAAAGAAGTAGATGACCTATCCAGCAGTTTCAGCGATACTGACTCAGAGGCCGCCACCGGAGATCAGGAAGTTGACATTATGCCACTCACTGTTACTCCATCAACTACACTTAGCATCACCTCGCCAAACTTGGCGACAACTGTCGCTCCAGGCGGTACTGGCTACCTGAGTAGTAATGTCACCTATTCAGCTAGCGATATCGAAGGCTACACTCTGCGCGTTAGCTACGCTAAAGGCTATAGTTCTCTTACTCTAGACAATACTTCTACTAGTCTAGATGGAGCCGGAACTGCTGGAGTCGCTGGATCTAATCTCGGTGACAATACCTGGGGGTTCGCCTGGGGTAATCCTAGCGACGCAGATACTACGCTAAAATATTACACAGTCCCCGCCTATGACACTACCGGTACGACGATTTCCGGCGGCTTGCTCGCCGGTGGCAATGTTTCAGAAATCACTAGTATCACGAAGAAAATTGTCTTCGCCGCTAAGTTTGCCGATAATAATACTAATGGCGGACATTATCGCACGCAAGTGCTGCTGTCTTTTGTCGCCACTCCGAAATCCATCCCGGACGTAAAAGGCTTCGGTGGTATCACTCGCATGCAGGATATGACTCCGGAGGTTTGTAATAATGTTGCCGCTGGTACTACCGGGGAATTATATGACACTCGGGATTACAATGTCTACACGGTCGCTAAATTTACTAATCGTGCTGGTGGTGGCATGGGTTGTTGGATGACGCAAAATCTCCGCATCATCGGCCGCACTATTACTTCCACTGATTCCGATGTTACTCAGGCTTATACTATTCCATCTCATTGGACTAATGTCCCTAGCGATGATAATCATACTGCCACGTATCACAATGCCGTTTATTTCGGTAGACCAGAATATGGCGCCTACTATTCTTGGTTTACCGCTACTGCTGGCAGTAGCCCTATTACTGAAGACCTTATTAACACTTATGCTAGTAGCAGCATTTGCCCGAAGGGCTGGCGCCTGCCCAGGGGAAACAGCTCTGTGAGTGATTATGCTCAGCTGCTCTCAGGGCTCACTTTGGATGACATTACGAGCGCTCCATATAACTTTACCTATGCCGGTGTTGTCGATTCTAATACGGGTAAAAACAGTATTAATGGGACAAACGGTTATTACTGGGTTAACCGCATCTCGATGGGGAGCGATGGTACTAATACTTATCTTGGTGCTGGAGACCTTAGCTTTAATAAGACAACCAATGTGATTTATACTCACGGCGTCAATATGTATCCTAGAAGCGGCCGCTCCGTCCGTTGCCTCGCCAAATAGTTATTCCTATTCCTCCGGCACGTACACCGTATTCTCATAAATCAGCTTCAGCCGATCGTCTGGGAAATGTCTATCGAGAAACACCTCCACCTTCGTCCTTGCCGGATCACCCTCTCGTCGCTCCAGCTGTCGCCAATTCGCCGCCACTGACATTGCTATATCAAACGCCAGAAACACCGCCAGGCATGCGCAGAATAGATTCAGTCCTTTCCCCTCAAGCTTCTCGTATGCCTGGTTCAGCTTCGGAAATAGCCATCTCGCCGTCACTAGCACCAGTAGTCCCCAAAATATCGCATATGGTATCGTCGTCCGCCCGTCGATATTAAGGAATCGGTCGCTATAGTTCCACGACCGTGTGTTAAAAATCCACTCTTGCAAAACGCTCAAGATATATTCGAACGCACCCCCGGCCACCGCCCCTCCGAATAGGCACATCTTCCAGCTCGCCTTTGTCCGGTAGGACGCTAGATAGATCCCCACCACCCCCATCCCGTAGATCGGACTAAACGGCCCGTACACCAGCCCCCTCCTCGAGAACCACTCTATCGTCCCGTCCGCCCAGAAGTGCTTCACCATCGTGATAATCTCTTCATAATACGTCCCGAAAATACACCCAATCGTAAATACTAGCACAATCTGGTTAAAAATCAGCCAAAACTTCGCCTTCTGCGCCGCCTTGACCGTCTCAAGATTCGTCTTCTCCTTCCGTACCGTCTTCAAATCCCTACTGCGTCGAGATTTGACCGCCCCCGCCGCCCCCAGATCTTTCTTTTCCTTCATTCTCTAATTGTAACATAAAAATAGCCCCCATCGAAGGGGGCTTAAGGTGCTAATCGCCGCGCAGTAACATTTTCACGCCCTCCCAGATCTCTCCGGCGACGCCGAAGAACGTAATGTCGTACCTTGCCATCACCGCATCAAACATCATGACCATCGTCCCGATCGACATCATCAGTGTCAGTGCGATCATCCCGACCAGAGCGATTCCTGCGATCAGCTTCTCTTGTCGCTCTTCCGGTGTCTCCCAGTAGTACTTATCTTCGCGGTCTTTGTCTTCGCTCATTTTCTTACCCCCATTTCGCGGATTTCCATCCACGTCGATCTCTAGCAGGAGCTTCTTCTCCAGGAGCTTGCTAGCGTCCCTCCACTATACCACACTTTTATCGCATCGTCAATGTCATGATTCAAACCTGTCACTTCATCTAGTCATCAAGCTTAAGCTATTGACAAAACTACTCATCTGTGCTACTATAAAGATAGGCCTCGCGTCTAGGCTTATCTTTTGACGCGGTCCTTTAGCAACACAGAAGCAGAAACTTCACCCGACCGTCACAATTCTATAAAGGAGGGCTATGAAATGTCCGAACACGCTACGCACCCGACCACTCCCACCTCCGCCGACGCCCAGACCTCTTCCGCCGAACAGTTTACCAAGAGCCTTACTCCCGAAGCCGTCGAGATCACGAAGACCTTCGGCTGGGACTTCTTCAAGGCTGGCGTCCTCATCGTCGATGAGCAGCCCGACCCGCCTGGCGATCCCTCCCTCGATCCCGAGGTCATCTACCTCCTGGTCAAGGAAGCTAAAACCAAGGAGCTTCAGCCGGACGGCACGAAGAAATGGGTCAAGAGCAACAAGGGCAAGTGGAACCTCCCCTGCGGGCGGCTCCAGCCTGGCGAGTCCTTCGAGCAGGCCGCCCGCCGCGAAGGGCGAGAAGAGTCCGGTTTCCAGCTTGAGTTGGGCCGGCTCGTCCATATCGGTCATCGTGCCGATTCCGACAATCCCTACGTCATCCTTATTTACGCCGCTGCAGCAACCAAATTCATCGCCAGCCCCGACCCCGAGGAGATCGTCACGGTTGACTGGTTCACCTACGATGAGATCATCAAGCTGAAAAGAGAAAACAATCTCCGCAACCCTGATCTCACTCTGAGCGCCGTCGACTACTACCGTAAATACACGACTCAGCCCGCCGGCCTCCTGGTCGCCTATCCCAGCAAGTCGTAATCGGCCGAACGTCTCTCCGCATGTCAGCCCTGCTTCTACGCAAACTCGTCGCCCTGTGCGACCACCGCCGGTACTCCCGGCGGTTTTTCTATATCATAAACCCCATATTAACCTTCAAGCGCCTCCGCTAGCCTCTTCAAACCCTCCGAACAAGAAAAGCGGCCTCCAAACATCGGAGACCGTTTTCAAAGTGCGAAGAATACATCCAAATTCAGCCGTCAAATACAGCGAAGATCTAGTGCTACATCGTAGCCAAAGGGTAGGGGGATTAGTTTATCGGGCCGCTCGCCGGCATTGCCGCCGGGTTGTAGCGTACGCCGTCGTACTCGACAACACTGTCGTAGACCCCGAGCCAGTTCACTCCCGGCATCGGCACTTCCTCTACGGGACGCTTAGCCCAGACGAAGTAGAGCTCACCCTTGTACACCGTGTAGTACCCGCTCTGTATCTCATCGATATAGACCGGACCATCCGGCAGGGCGACATCATCACGAGCGACATAGCCGCCCTGAGATTCTCCCTCTCCCGGGTCGAACAGGGGGATAGCCTCGCCGTCCGCGTCATAGACGCACGAGACGCGGTGCTTTTTCAGCTGCTGCAGCAGGTCGTCCTTCGAGAAGCGGAAATCTCCGCCCTCGGGCGCATTCCCCGCAAAGCTCGGGTCGCGCAGGAACTCCAGCGGATCATAGGTCGCATCCTGCGGCTCCTTCTTCGAGAGAAGCGCATACGCCAACGCTACGGTCAGCGTCATCAGCGCCGCCCCAGCCAGCGCACAGAGTGCAAGTTTCCCCCAGTACGCTTTCCGCGCCTGTTTCACCAGCGCATCTTCCTCCCAGGGGTCATGTTGATTCTTGCCAGCTTTCGCCATCAATTACCACGCCTTTCCTAGATTTTGGACAAATTCTTAAGATTACCGGATTCATCGATTTTTCAACTCATCCTACTTCCATTATAGCACACATCTCTAGAAAAGTCAATACCGCATACGCTTATTTTGCCATTTCCGCAACAAAATTGTCCAAAATAACCCATTTAGCACTCTTGACACGCGAGTGCTAATTTGCTACAATAGAGGAAGATTAGCAGTCTTGACACGAGATTGCTAACGGAATATAATGAGAGTAAATTGTTTAGTTTAATAATCTACCGCGGAAGTTTGGCAAATGTCTTCGTAGGGGATCTTCGCGACTAACGAGGAGCGAACGAAACGACCGGAGCCCCGTAACGACGGGCGCGAGGGAGTGTGCCCCGAGAAGGCAGTTGCTAAACTTCATTTGTAGACTAATAGAGAAAGGAATTATTATATGTCAAAAATCATCGGCATTGACCTCGGTACCACCAACTCCGCCTTCGCCTACATGGTCGCAGGCAAACCAGAGGTCATTACTAACAGTGAAGGCGACCGCACGACCCCGTCTGTCGTCGCCGTCACTAAGAAAGGCGACCGCCTCGTCGGTAAGGTTGCTCAGCGCCAGCGCGTAACGAATCCGAAGAATACCATTTACGGTATTAAGCGTCTAATCGGCCGCAAATTCGACGATAAAGAAGTCCAGCGCGACCTCGACATCATGCCTTACAAGATTGTCAAGAAAGGCAACGGTGTCGCTGTCGAGATGGATGGCAAGGAATACACCCCCGAAGAGATTTCTGCCATGATCCTCAGCAAGATCAAGGCTGACGCAGAGGCCTTCCTCGGCGAGAAAGTCACCGAAGCTATCATTACTGTCCCGGCCTACTTTAACGATTCTCAGCGCCAGGCTACGAAGGACGCTGGTAAGATCGCCGGTCTCGAAGTCCGCCGTATTATTAATGAGCCGACTGCTGCCGCTCTCGCTTATGGCCTTGAGAGCAAGAAGGATGAGAAGATTGCCGTCTTCGACCTCGGTGGTGGTACTTTCGATGTCTCCATTCTCGATATTGGCGACGGTGTCTTCGAAGTGAAATCTACCAACGGTGATACTCACCTCGGTGGTGAAGATTTCGATAACGTCATCGTCAACTTCCTCCTTGATGAGTTTAAGAAAGAGTCCGGCATTGACATCCGTGATGACGCCGCCGCTATGCAGCGCGTGAAGGATGAAGCTGAGAAGGCGAAAAAGGAACTCTCTACCGCAAAGGAAGTCGAGATCAACCTTCCGTTCCTTACTGCTGATGCCGACGGTCCGAAGCATTTCGAGTATACTTTGACCCGTGCGAAGATGGAAGAGCTTGTCAAGCCCCTCCTCGACCGCCTCGCTGAGCCTGTCGAGAAAGCTTTGAAAGACGCAAAGCTCTCCGCGAAAGATATCGACGAAGTCGTCATGGTCGGTGGTATGACCCGCATGCCGGCCGTCGTCGAAGAGGTCAAGAAGATCTTCGGCAAAGACCCAATGCAGGGTGTCAACCCTGACGAAGTCGTCGCCGTCGGTGCCGCCATCGAAGGCGGTGTCCTCCAGGGCGATGTCAAGGATGTCCTCCTCCTCGACGTTACCCCGCTTTCTCTCGGTATCGAAACCATGGGCGGTGTCAGCACGAAGCTCATTGAGCGCAATACCACCATCCCGACCAGCAAGTCCGAAGTCTTCTCTACTGCCGCCGATAATCAGCCTCAGGTCGAGATTCACGTCCTCCAAGGCGAGCGCGAAATGGCCGCCGACAACAAATCCCTCGGCCGCTTCATCCTCGATGGTATCGCCCCGGCCCCTCGTGGCATCCCTCAGATTGAGGTCACCTTCAATATCGACGCAAACGGTATCTTGAACGTCACCGCGAAAGATAAAGGCACCGGCAAAGAGCAGTCCATCACCATCCAGAACTCTGGCAACATGAGCAAGGAAGACATCGAACGCGCTCAGAAAGAAGCCGAGGCTCACGCCGAGGAAGATAAGAAGAAGCGTGATGCTATTGATGCGAAGAACCAGCTCGAGAACTCCATCTATCAGGCCGAGAAGATGCCAGATGAGTACAAGGGTAAGATCTCTGACGACGATGCGAAGAAGATTAAAGACGCCGTCGAAGAAGCTCGCAAGACCCTTGACGACAAAGATGCCGACAAGGAAAAGTACGAATCCGCTTACAAGACCCTAAACGACATCCTCATGCCAATCGGTGCGAAGATGTACCAGAGTGCCAGCGCTGACGCGAAAGATGGCGAGAAATCCGACGATTCTAGCAAATCCGATGATGACTCCGACGCCGTCGAAGGCGAAGTCGTTGATAAGGAGTAAAACACTGTATTTTGCTCTGAGGCGACGCCCGCGCAGTAGGAGCGCAGCTCCGACAGTCGTCGACAAAGAGTAATCGATAAAGAGCCAAGCCTAAGCTTCTAAAAGCACCCCCTCATGGGGGTGCTTTGCTTGCAAAATCAGAAAATAAGCATAATAGCTATTGACTTTTTAGACAATCTGTGATACAATAGAAGTATAGGTATTAATACCTATGTAGTTTTAAATACCTTCTCAGCTAAGCGGTTTAGGTCGGTTTTTGGCGGCACGGAGTGAAGAGTGGTTCTTTCCGTGCTGCTAAAAACAGCGAAATACTTAAAAGGCCCCGCTAGCTGAGCAAAGGATTCGACTTTAGCCGGGAAGAATTCTGGGAACGAACACGTAAAGCGTGAGTAGGGAAAGGCAACCTATGGCTATGGAGTATCTCTATTTCGATCACGACACTGAGCAGCCGGTAGCCCTGAAGCACTTCAAGGGCCTCATGTACAAGTACGAGGAATGGCCCGACGGTGAGGGCTGTGTCGAGGTCGTTGACTGCGACGGCGACCACATGGCGTTCTTCTATGTCAAGCATCGCACCTGCTATCTGCTGCAGCGCCGCAACCAGTCTGCCTTACAGCTGCATGAGGTGACTCCGCCCCGTATCCACAGGGAGAGAGTGCCTTGGCTGTTTGGCTTCGGTAGCAAGCAGCGCTACGACAGCGCGAGCAGTTTCGACCAAGCCTGCCAGAAATACCGTGCAGCGCATCCCGACGTCAAGCTCATCGTGAAAGACATCTCCGATAATGGGTCGTATTTGACGTACGCCTTTGCGATCGGCGAACGCGCGACGACGCCAGTGGCCTATTACTGCCAGTGGAGTGAAGACACTGCTTGGGCTTTCTTCGGTGCCAACACGATCTGCGAGTTCATCGCGGAGATGTACCGGGATCTTAACTTCAAGTATCCCATGCAGTACACCATCAAGCTGGTCAAGGGCATGGCTACGACCTACCCCGTCCCCACGCGAGATTTCTTCCGAGAGAGGCTCGGGATCTACGACAAAGACGCGTATTACGCGGACGAGTACGGCGGGTTCTAAGGCGAGTCGAAAAGCCTCCGGGTAAAACCGGAGGCTTTTGCCTTTTCCACGCGCTTCCGCCCGCTAAGCAGTGCCATCCAGGCCAACCTATGGCCGTGAGAGTCAGATTGACATTTTTACTAAAGTATGCTATTCTAACCATAGGAAGCATCCATGCTTCAACCTTTTGACAACATTGTCGCCGATATCGCAGCACACACTTCTCGTAGTTTAAGATTTATAGGAAGGGGAACCAGAGATGATTTTTGCTAACCGTACTTTCGAGGTCGAGACTTATCGACTTAAGACCCCAGCGCGCGTGAAAGCCTCCGCCAAGAATCCCACCGATTACTACAACCTCCGTTGCATTCGCCTCGGCGCAGCCGGCGGCCCCAGCACGAAGCAAGCCCTTATTCCCGTCGCCAGCCAGGTCGGGCAGCGTCTCGTTGGTCTCCGCAAAGACCTGGCGCTCGGCCCGACTCACACCAGCCGCCCCCGCATCAATCACCAGAAGTCTCCGGAGCTCTTCCTGATTCTGTCTGGCTGTCAGTTTGCAGGACGCGACGCTCGCCTTATGTGGCGCGATCCTCAGGGTGCCGTTCTCGTCCCACCCGGTCAGTCTCTCGAGCTGATCGAGAGCGGGTATAGTTTCATGCAACGATGGTCCGAATGTATCGTCAAGGCTCAGCCCGGCGACGTCTTCTGCGTCAATATTGCCAGTGAGACTAATGGTCGAGTCTGGACGGGCTATGAGTTTTATCTGGTCGGTCACAGCGAAGTCATTGCCATCGACCAGTACAGCGCCTACGAGACTTATGTCGGATTACTGGATGCCTTGAGGTTGCCGCGTCCGCAGTGGCTCACAGATTGCGGTTTCCAGACCACCGGCTGGGACGATGTCCTCTATCGCCGTCGCGTGCACCGCGATCTTATACGTACCGACACCCGCTTCCGCGAAATCTAACTCCTGCCCGCTCTCCGAGCGGGCTTTTTCTCTGTACTTATCTGTGTATCTCTGTTACTATAGATACAAGGCAGGAATGCGACGCTAGCTAAAGGTCGGCAACTTATTCTTGACGTCGTTAGTAGTTTAAGAATTTGTAAAATGAGGAGCTGTATGAAGGTAGAATCTTTAGAAGTATCACGTGAGGATTATAAAACCAAAACCGTCTACAGACTAAAAGTTAATCTCCAGACAAAATCTGAAGATTAACAACTACTAAATATAACCCCATTTTAACAAACTTTCTCAAAAGCGTCAACTTTCTGCCCCAGAACACCTATCCCGCACCTTGAAGTTTCAGAAGTAGGAGGGAATTAGTCATGATCTTTACCAATCAACCCCTGACTGTCCATCACCGCCGGATTTGCGGCAACAATGTCCCTGGCATTACTATTGGCGGCAGCGGCTCCGGCTCGAAGCGTACCTTTATTCCCGTTGCTAAGGAAACCGGTCGCCGTCTCACCGGCCTGCGCAAGGACCTCGCACTCGGCGCTACCCGTTCCGACCGTCCCCGGATTAACCATAAAAAGTCCGCCGACACTCATCTCTTCCTCTCCGCCCGCCCTCGGGTGGAGGAGTGGAACGAATCCATGCAGCTCTCCGCTACTGGCTGCATCCTCGTCCCACAGGATCAAGAATTTCACCTTCTTGACTATGGCTGCGGTTTCCGGTGTTACTGGAGTGAAGTTATCCTTGCCGCTGAGCCGGGCGATGTTTTCCTTATCCATATTACAGCCACAGGCGGCGGTATTTCTCGGGACCAGCGTCAACAGCTTTGTCTCGTCGGTCGCGGCGGCGTCCTCCTGGTCGAGCCTAAGGATATCGACGATACTTATCGCGGTCTCATCGCCGCCCTCGGTATTCAGCGTCCGCACCTTCAGAGCGGTTTTTCCGGTATCGTCTGGCGAGACGTTGTTACCGGCTATGAGCAGCGTGTCACCCTCTACTGAAGCTCCAAAAGCACCCCCGCACTCGCGGGGGCTTTTCTAGCAATAAAAATCCCCCGACCATATCGGTCGGGGTCAGATCTGATCCTACTCTGCAGGCGCTGTTGCTGCTTTCCGCCGCATCCAGCTCCACGCCATCTCGGCGTACATGTCCAGCTCGTCCTGCCCTTCAATGAAGGTATAGTCCGCCATTGTGTTCGCCTTACCGAGGTGCTGGTAGATGTGTCGGTCGACCCCATATGTCGGCGGTCGCTTCAGGGTCAGCTCTTTCGCGCCGGTCTCTGCACACTTCTGCACGATCGCTTCGCTGAGTGTCAGGATCTCCAGATGGTCACCCTTGCTCTCAAGCTGTTCCGCCGCCGCTGCCACGTCGCAGAGCAAATCCTGCGCCTCGGTGTCAGCTCCGATCAGCAGCGCGCTCTCCGCGTCCCTGACGTACGGGTCGAAGCGTCCCTGGCCCGTCATCAGTATCCTCCGCAGATCGCCTGCGCCCATGTCGGTCATCGCCGCCAAAACTCCTACAGGCGACCCCTGCAGCGGGTCATTCACTGCCCGCGCCATCAGGGCTTTCAGCGCCCGGTCCCGGGCAAACACATCATCATACACGATCACGATTGTCATTTTTCTCATCCAGCTCACCCTTTCTGCAAAATCAGAACTCAAACAGATCTCTCAAAGAACTTCTTCATGCGCCCGCCCATAGGCTGAGCCCACCAAAACCATGGCATCTTCCGCTAGGGAAGTACCTTATACTTTCATTATAGCACACTTTATTAGAAAAGTCAAGAGAAAAATGCTTGCGCAAACACCACTGCATAATTATTGCTAAAATCCGCCAGATATTGTAATATAACAATATACAAATAGGGAATCAGGATTCAAGTTAGCTTCAAATATCCATCACCGGATCTAGGAAATAACCCCGCTCCGCTAAACCTACGCACCTTGAAAGGAGAATTATCATTATGGATGACGATCGGAAACTAACTCTGTTTACCCCCGAAGTCCCCAGCGAGCAATCCCCGAACGCCCCAAACAGCGTATTCCGCACTCTCCGCGACGCCGCCCGCAGCAACACTGCCCGTAAGACGTTCCCCGTCGGCACTATCTTGACTGATACCTGGCAAGACGTCACTACCGGTCAGACCTATGATGCACCCTGGCGAGTTGTCGATTATCGGAAGGTTCTGACCGCTGATAAAAGCGAGCGCCTGGTCGCCATCCTCCTGCGCGAGTTTGTCTCGGCTACGAGGCAGGTCTTTGATCAGGCAAACTCCCTCTATCTTGTGGCACAGATTTCTCAGTATATGGAGGTCGAGTATGCTCAGGGTTGCTCCCCGGAGCTTCTGAAGGCTGTCACGCCGCATCAAATCACCGTCGACGATCAGACGATGCTTGCGACTTTTTTCTTGCCCGCGCCGGAAGAACTCGGCATTATCATCCCCAGTCTAAACGGACATCTGCGCGACCAGAAATGGGAATACTTCCGCAAACTGCCAGAGGGTCGTTTTGCCGAGTGCAAACGGCGTGCGTTCCAAGACTGCAATGGTCAGAGCCGGCTTGTCTGGACTCGCTCGCATAACGGCTCGGGCCACGTCTACTACCTGAATAGCAATGGCTGCCTCTATCACCGAGATTCTTCCAGTGAATGCGGCATTCTCGCTGCCTGTGCCGTCGGCTAATCTCCTTCTACCGCCTCCTCGAGAGGCGGTTTTTCATGACTGCCCGAATCCTCCTGACTCCCCTCAAATGTGCTATAATGAGAAAAAGGAGTTATTCATGGAAAAACTATTCTTAGTCACCAACCCTGGCTCATCCTCCCGCAAGTACGCCCTCTATCGCGGCGATGAGCTCGTCTGTAATCTACATTTCGAGATGGAGGGGAAAGACGTCGTCTGTACGCTCAAGTTTCCCGACGGCAGCAAGAAAAAGCTCACCGACGGCTTCAAGAAATTGACTGACACCGTGAAATATGTCAAGCAAATCCTCGCCGACGAAGGCTACATCAATAAAAACACCCAGCTCGACGCCATTCTCGCTCGTGTCGCTGCTACTGGTGAATATTTCTCACACGATCACAAAGTCGATGATGATTGTCTAAAGCGCCTCGAAGCCGCGAAGAAGCGCGCTCCGCTCCACGTCCCTGTCGTTGCTGCTGAGATTGAAGAATGTGTCAAAGAATTCGAGGGTACCCCAGTCGTTACTATTACCGACTCCGGCTTCCATAACACCCGTGATGACGTCCATAAATACTATGCCATCGACAAAGATCTCGCTGACAAGGCCGAAATCAAGCGCTATGGCTATCACGGCCTCAGCATCGGCTCTATCGCGAATTACCTCCGGGAAAATAATCTCACCGCCGAGAAAGTCGTCGTCTGTCATATTGGCTCCGGTAGCTCCATTACTGCCCTCATGAACAACGCATCTTACGACACTACTATGGGCTACTCTCCGCTTGAAGGCCTCATGATGGCTACCCGCTGCGGCGACATCGACGCCACTGCTGCTCTCGCTATCGGCCGCGAGCTCGGTCTCGAAGGCGAGAAGCTCGAAGAATATCTCAATAAGCAGTGTGGTCTCAAGGGTGTCACCGGCGAGACTGACGACATGCGCGAGGTCATTAGCCTTCGTGATGATGGCGACGAACGCGCTAAGCTCGCCTACAAGATGTATATCTATCGCATCCAGCGCGCTATTGGTCAGCTGGCTGCTAGCCTCCAGGGCATCGACGCTCTCGTCTTCACCGCCACTGTCGGTGAGCGCAATTCCGAGATCCGCCGCGACATTGTCTCTGGTCTCGGCTACCTCGGCTTCAAGATTAACGACACGAAGAATGACGATGGCCTCGGCGACAACACTCATTGCAATGTCGCCGCTTCCGGCTCGAAGCCGATTTACGTCATCACCACCGACGAGACCGGCGAAATGATCCGCCGCGCTCTCAAGCTCCTCGCCGAGTAATCTTCCGCGGATAGACTTCAGCAAGAAAAAGCGGGCTCTTCGGAGCCCGCGCTGAGTTAATGCGGTATTCATGCAGTCGTTCGTGGCTATATAGCCTAAATCAGAGCTCAGTCAAACTCCGGACTATGCGGGCTGACGATCGGCGTCACCGGGACGTCCCTGTAGTGCCTCACCGGCACTTCGCAGCCTGCCCTTGTTACCTTAATCTCGGACAGCAGCAAATCGCGGCAGTCGCTACGCCAGCCCCCTTTCCGGCGGTTTAGCCACTGCCGTACTCGTCCTTCGCAATCCTTGTGCCAGCCGCCCCTCTCGTAGGGGCTGTAGACATGCAGGTCTTGCGCCCAGACGCCATGCTCGGGGCGTAGCGTCTCGAATCGCAGGTGTATCTCGTTCATGACGTTGCCAAATATCACGTTGGCATACGCTTCAGGCATATCATACCTTCCGATTAAGAGATTCGGCACACCCAGGTCATTCATCCGCACTGCCCCGACATAGAAGTTTGTCGCATCTAAGCGACATGCGACCAGCTTGCGCAACGCCATTCGCACCATTTCGTCCGCCGACATTCCCAGGTTGTCCATCCCATGGCAGTCGATGTACATGCCGGAGACGCTCAGCTGCCAGTCCCTGACCACCTCGCGTTCGCTCCTCCCCGCGTTTACGAGGCGCATAATCAGCGGCGCTTGCGGATCCAGCATTTCGCAGGGACTCGACGAAGCGACGGCGCTTCCCGGAAGGATCACATGCTCTGCAGTACCGATCATGAGTAACGAATCTTGCTTGACAAACACATTACATTCCCCCTATAATCCATGCATTTTCTCAGTTTCTCTCAAAGAACTTCTTCATGCGCCCGCCCATAGGCTGAGCCCACCAAAACCATGGCATCTTCCGCTAGGGAAGTACCTTATACTTTCATTATAGCACACATTAATGAAAATGTCAATTACCCCCTAAGAATTGACACGGCTACACATATATGCTATTATTTAAAAGTAAGTTGTTGGCCATTTATTTCTGCAGTTTATGTTCTTTTGTTAGTATTATTCGGCTCTTCAGACTCATACTTTAGGAGGTAATACATATGAAACGAGCTTTTGCTACTGCGGCCCTATTGGTTGCTATGGGGATCGGGATCTCTCTTATGTGCGAATCATTAGGGAGTCTTGTCTCCGCTAATGCCGGCAGTCTCCATCAGTGGCACTGTGGCCTGCTGCTGACGCTTTTCGGTGTTACTGCTACCAGTTTCTTCCATTTTCACGCCTATCTGTATCTCTATAAATTCCAGATGTTTATCGTTCACTGGCCTGAGATGATAGCACTTGTCTCCTTCATGACCGTTTACCAGGCCAGTGAGCTCTGCGATACCTTTTGTTGGATGATGCTGGTGGCCATCTACGGCGGCGCCCTGATTGTAGTGGCGGGAATAGATTTCCTATATCACGGGTATCTCACCTGGTATATGAACCGCCATCCCTCCTGCCTTGAGTCGTAGCTCAAAAAACTGGCCCACCCTGAGAGGTGGGCCTTTTAAACATAGACGCTCAGGGGTAAAGTTTTGCGATATTACACTAGAAGTGGTATAATATTAACATTGAATAACCTCTTATGTTTTTAGGTCTCTCTTCAATGTTGTGAAGTTGCCCGAAACTTTCTTGGCATAATGTTTCGCGTTGTTAAATCTATCCTAGCACGCCGAGCCCAAAATGTCAATGCTGCGTTGCGAAGTGATTTTCACGATATTTGCTAAATAACCCCTGTAATTGACCGTCAAAACCATGGCTGTACCTCTCTGTTGTTTGAGCATTTGCATGACCGAGCATCTGCTGCATTTCCATGATCGTTGCTCCCTGCTTTTGAATGTCGGTGCAAAACGAGTGTCTCAGTGCGTGTGGATAGAAGTTGTCATACCCAGCTTTTTCAAAAACTTTACGCATTCGGATGCGTAGCTCATCTGTGCCTAGATGTCGGTGATAGCAATCAATCCAAATCCAATCATCCACGCCAGCCATTTCAATCCACTCCAGCAAGCGGTTTTCGGTCTCCTCGTCAATATACACCTCACGAGGCTTGTATCCCTTACCGATGAATTTTATCATTTGCCCATGAAAGCTATCGAGTTGCAAGTTCCTGAGTTCAGAGATCCGTAGTCCTGAGTCGAAACATACCCTTATTAAGAGCCAGTCCATCAGGTTCTCCCGATCGAGAAAGTCGCTACCAGTATCGAGGTCTATGCTTGCCAGCACTTTTTCGATATCCTCTCTTAGGTAGAAAACTCGGCGAATTGGGCCTTCTTTGAGTTTCCTAATTAAGGGTAGCTTAATCGGCATCTCCATTCCCATTTCTCGGTGATACCTAAATATAGCGAGCAGGTTTGCTATCCGCATGTTTATCGTTCTTGGCGACACTCCATTGGCTGATTGCCCCTTAACAAAGCGATTAAAGGCTCTGTTATCAAGGGTGCGAAGATCTTTGCAACCGGACTGCTCCACAAATTGCTTGTAGGCACTCTTTTTAGCAGCTAAAGTCATTGGGCTCATCTGCCTTACAAATTCGCAATACTCCATGTACTCGTCGATTTGTGCGTTAATTGGATAAGTTGTCATAGTTAAAATCCTAGCTCCCACCCAAAAATTAAATTTAATAATTTTTTGGCCCACTACTACTATTCTTTTTCTATTCTTTTTCTATGGCCGTATCATTTTGAAACGGCGTACTCTGTAAGCCGCTGTATCATTTTGAAACGGCGGAAGCGAATAATTCGCAAGTTTTTCCACCAAAAATAAGCGACTTTTGCACAAGTTATCCACAGGTTTTCCACAGGGTGGCTCTTGACAAAATAAAACAGGGGTCAGCAATTTTGCTACCTCCGTTTAGAGTAAAATGCTATGTTGTATTCTTTACAACAATTTATATTTTCCACCCATATTTTGGTTTTTCCCGGGAATGTAGTCTAGCAGACCAAATTCAACAAGTCGATCACGCTCTCGCATAACCTTAGACTTGCTCCATCCAGTTTCTTTTATCAAATACTTCAGCAGCAAGCAGAAGTATCCCTTATTGTCTTTCTTATGCCAAAATTTTGAGGCATTCTCTAGAACGGCATACAGAAAAGCAGCGTCCGTTCCGAATCGCTCAACTAGGCTCTTTTTCACCTTATAAAAAGCCTCTTTGGCCACAACTCCTTTCTACCTCCGTTTATCGTTTGTACTCTAAACAGATGAATAGCCCCAGCAAGTTAGCTCGCTCAGGGCTTTGGAAATGTGAATATACAGAAATAGTAGCACGAATTGCTAAATAAGTCAAGAGAGCACGACTATCTGTTCAACGCCATTATGATATAATAGGAATAGACCAAATACGACCATCTTTCAAATGGCCGTTTTTTAATGGAAGATCATATGGATAAAGACATTTCAACAATACAATTCGAGTCATTACTCACGATGCGGACATTGTATAAAGCCTTGTCCGGAAGTGCGATTCGAAATGGTTTTTCATCTAAAGACTTAGCATATAAATCACTCTGTGCTTGCAATGAGTTGCTGTATGATTTAGGTTTATCAGATGAGTGTCGTTGTGAGACTCGTGGTCTCAAAGTGTTTATTATCCATAGAAGGAACCATCGTATGATTGCCGAGTTGGCCCTCTCGGCCGATAAAGTCGCCAATGGTTTAGTCAAAAGGCCACAATTCTATTTGCTCCAACGCAGAGGTTTTGTTCGAACGCAACCGCTCTCTCGGTTAATCGGAGAAGTGGGAAAACTAAGTAGCTATACCAAAAGATAGGAGGTTAATATGGCTAATAAAATCAAAGTGACTCCAGATCCTAATAATCGATTGATTATTAGCCTGTATGGTCAAGAATACGATGTGACGAATATCGCCGATGAAACCGGAAAAGGCTCATTTGAAGCCAATGGAGAGACTATCGAATTCGAAGTCAAAAGTAAAACACGCAAGAAAATCGAGGAGATCGTAGCTAAAGATGAGCAAGAAAAGGCGGTAAGTAATGAAGCTTAGTGTTACTCAAAATAAAGTCGAGATTGTCGAAAAGGGCATTGTTAATCAGGGCGAATACAATGTTACGGAATGTGAGTTTGATTTTGTTGGAGCGTATGACGGCTTAGTTAAAAAGGCTATCTTCACCGACAAGGCGACTGGTAAGGCTTATGAAATGCCAATTCTTGATAGTGCCTGCACGATCCCAGCGGAAATTTTACAAAACAAAGGCGTTTGTCTAATTGGCGTTTATGCCTATGAAACTTTTGCAGACAGCGATGAGTTAGCTCTGCGATACTCGCCAACCCCAGCTACGGTGACTATTGAACTCGGTTCTTATAAAGCTGATGTCGAGAACCCTAGCGACATTACTACCTCTCAAGCAGAACAATATGAGTCTAAAATTAACACGAAGATCGCCGAAGTCGATGCCGTTATTGATGATGTTAAGGAACGACTAGCAAAAGGCGAATTCAAAGGCGAGCAAGGCAAAGAAGGTAAGCAGGGCGAGCGAGGAGAAGACGGTAAGGACGGTGTAGATGGGAAATCTGCATTTGCAATAGCCGTTGCAAATGGATATATTGGCTCAGAAACAGAGTGGCTGAAAGATTTGCAGGGTGCTGACGGCAAAGACGGTGCAAATGGAGCCGATGGTAGAGATGGGGCTGACGGCAAGGATGGAACTGATGGTAAGAACGGCGAGGATGGTTTTACTCCAACCGTTAGCTTGGAGCAGATTGACGAAATGACGGCAAAAATAACTATCACCGATAAGAATGGAACAAAAACAGCCACATTCGGAGGATTATTTGATAACGCAGAAGAGGAGGACTTCTAATGACTACCGAAAGAGTTACAGTCAATAGGACTACATTAACCGGTATTGCGAATGCTATTCGTACTAAGAGTGGATCTCAGGAACTCTATAAGCCGTCAGAAATGGCAGCTGCGATTAGTGGCATTCAAGGCGGAGGAACTACGCCAGTGGAATCCGTGACAATTTCGAATAAGGCTGACCTTGCTCAGGTTTGGTTAGAAACTCCATATGCTAGCTTGCCGCTTACAATTTCAGTTCTACCTGCTGATGCACCGCAATTTGTGAATATAGTGAGCTCGGATAGTAGCGTCATCGGAGTTCGTCGCAATGATGATGGCTCGTATGTTGTACGCCCCTATAAGCCCGGTACGGCAACTATCACTGTTTCTGATTACTCTGGTGATGTTACTGACAGTGTGGCAATTACTGTTGGCAAACACCTTACAGGTATCCAGATGGCATCTTCCACGCTCGAACTGGTGGTGGGAGTTTCAAGAAAGCTAGATGTTAATCTGACTCCAAACTGGGCGACTGATGCTGTTCTCGCATGGTCTTCAAGCGACCCAGAGTCCGTCTCGGTCGATCAGAATGGTAATGTGACGGCCCACAAACACTGTGAAGGCATCGTCGTAACTGCAACAGCTCGTGGTGGCACGCTAACTACGAGCTGTACCATCAAGGCGTATGTCTATGAGGATGAGCCTGACTGGGATACCTATCGACAACAGCTCAAGAATAATACACTTAGCTTGCAAGTTGGCGATGTCATCGCTATGCCGTGGTCAGACAAAAGTAATAAGAATAAGGAATATACTTTCCAATGGCGAATTGTTCATACTGGAACTTTTGAGGTTGAAGGCGGAGCAACCAAGAAGGGTATGGTTCTTATGGCGGTCGATTCGCTACCATTCAGTACGCCATTTAACCATGGTCGAAGGCTTGTAGCGGATGAGGAAACGGCACAAAGCGGAATTGCGTATTACGGAGTGACCGGCTCAACCTTCACGAAACTAGAGCTGCTAGAAGGCGATCCAATCCCATACGATCAATATACGAATGTCTATAAGACCGATCTAATCTCCGATAAAATGACTGGAAGTCTCTTCTCGAGCATGACAGGCAATGGCCTCAACCGCTGGGAAACATCTGCTCTTCGTCAATTCTTGAACTCAGACGCCGATCCGAACAATTGGTATAACAGACCATACTTATCGGATAATTGTAGTTATGCAAATAGGTATGGTTTTCTGTCCGGCTTCTCTCCGGCTTTCATTGCTGCACTTGCTAAAGTCAAAGTACAGACATCAAGGAATACAGCCATATTTAATGGAGAAATTGACACCACACATGATCGTATGTTCTTGCCTTCAGCAAGTCAGGTTGGTTTAAGTAGTTCATATGCTGCAGATGCCACCAAGGAGGGTGAGAAATGGGCTTATTATGAGGGTCTTTCCAATAATGATCGCAGAATTAAGCCACTCGGTTCAACTTCTTTCTACACCGCTTGGTTGCGTTCCGCTAATTTGCCCTACACTTACAGCGAGTGCATCATCACCTCGTCTGGTGCTCTCAACAGTTACACCTCGTACACCAGCTACTATGCGGCCCCAGCTTGTGTAATCGTGGAATCTGACTAATCACCGCCGCACACTTGCGGCGGTAGGGGGAGAAGTGATATAATAAACACAAGTAAAAAGGGTGAAATGTGAGCGTTCCAGAAGGGCAACGAAAAAGTGGCAAGCTAGAAGTTTTGGTTAAAGCTCTGGATGTTGCGAACCACACGAACAAGCTCCTATCAAACCAAAAGAAATTTGACCCCAAATTTGACTATGTTCTTGGGGATGATATAAAAAGGACAGCACGAGATATCTATCGTCACTGTTGGGGTGCTAACAACATTCGTGCAATAAATAAAGAAACCTGGCAAGCGAGAAAACGCCTTCAGCAACAAGCCTGCCTAGACTGCAACGAACTTCTCATACTCATAGATATGGCCTATGGCACCTATCATCTGGCATCGTCTAAGGTGGAGTATTGGGGTCGCATCACGATTGAAGCAAGAGAAAAAATCAAAGCGTGGAGGAACGCAGACAAAAAGAGATATAAGCACTACGAAGATCCGTAGTGTGGGTGGTAGGCTAATCTTTCAACAACGCTTGGTTGCGTTCCGCTAATTTGACCAACACTAACAACGAGTGCATCATCAACTCGTCTGGTGCTCTCAACAATAACAACTCGAACAACAGCAACTATGCGGCCCCAGATTGTGCCTTCCGGAGCCAACCAGTAGCCAGTACATAGTATTGGAGGTTGGGCTATTGACACAAGACGCAAGGAGCCGAATACCCCGGATACCGACACTGATGTCGGGAACCTAAACAATTGCGTGGCGATGCGTTTGGTCTTCGGGCTAGCAACGCTATAAACGCCACGCCTCAATGGCCATGGACGATATTATAAGCTTTGAAGCTCTCTATAAGAGCATGAAAAAATGCTAGTGTGGTGTTATGTGGAAGGACAGCACAATACATTTTGTGCATAATGCCATAGAGGAAGTAATCAAGCTGCACGATCAGCTTGAAGATGGAACTTACAAACCACGCTCGCTACACTCATTTTATGTGACTAGCCCAAAACGCCGAGAGGTTATGGGGGTTTCATTCCGGGATCGAGTGTTTCAGCGTAGCCTTAACGACAACGCCATTTACCCCAGCATAGCCAAGAGTCTCATATATGATAATTGTGCATGCCAAAAGAAGAAGGGCACCGATTTTGCCAGAGGACGACTCAAATGTTTCCTTCAGAAATTTTACAGGCGATACGGTACGGATGGTTATGTATTGCAATGCGACATCGCTGGCTATTATCCGAATATGCGGCACGATGTGGTGGAGAAGGTTTTTAGCAAACATTTATCCCCAGCAGTAGCTGAGATGGCAAAGAAAGTGCTTAATTGGCAATATACTGGCGAGGTTGGATATTTGCCTGGCAGTCAAATGATTCAGATTGCTGGCATTGTAGTTCTAAATGAGATTGACCACTACATAAAGGAGCAGCTGCATATTAAATACTATATTCGCTATATGGACGATTTTATTTTGATACATCACGACAGAGACTATTTAACAGAATGTAAAATAAAAATTGGGCGAAAACTGCATGAACTGGGCTTTGAGTTTCATCCCAAAAAGACTAAGATTTATGGAATTACTGACGGCATTAAGTTTCTCGGTTTTACCCACAAGCTTACAAGCTCCGGCAAGGTAATTACCCTAATCATTCCGAAGAATGTGAAAAATGAACGCAAAAAGCTCTATCGAATGGTCAAGAAGGCTAAGCGTGGTGAGCTATCTCGTGCAAAGGTGGATCAATGTTACCAATGCTGGCGAAATCATGCGTCCAAAGGCAATACTCACAACCTGCTCAAGCGTATGGATGCGTATTACCGAGATTTATGGCTATAGGATATATGGTATAATAATCATAAGACCAGATACGACTATCAGTAATTGATGGCCGTTTTTTTGTTGTGGAATGAGAATGACATTGTGAATAAGATTAGTACTAAAAAGAAACAGGAAATAGCTCGGGCTGCAGAAGAAGTTGGCAACCCTGTTAATGTTGTAAAAAGCACAACGAAGAACAGAGGTCAAAAGAAACCGAAGTCAAAAGTGCCCACCAATAAAAACCAATACACTCCATCCAACAAATGGTATGGCAGCTCATACGAAGATACTAAGACTAAACTGAAGATTTATTACGAGCATCACCCTGAATCACACGCTAAGTTTATCCAAGATTTGGCAGAAAATGCTGGCACGAGCCCGAAATGGGCTGCACTCGTAGTGGCGATGACCGGCGGTACTGATCCAACTGAAACTAAGATTACTGGAGAAGTAACTCAGGTGGCAGAAAGTCCGCTGAATAGCCTGACGATTGAGGAGCTCAAAAGCCTAAAAGCACTCAAAATGAGCCAAAATGAGGCAAAAAAGGAGGGTAAATGAACCAAAAGGTAGCCAAAACGAGGCAAAAACGAACCCTCAAGCCCCAGACCTTGATGGATACAGCACGCTGGCGTATTTCTCCTGAGGCTAAAAGCAAGATGAACAACTATGCTAAGTGGCTGGAGCAGAAGAAACGAGGGCTAGAAAAGAGGAAGAATGATAAGTAGCCACGACAAGGCCATTCTCGACAAGATTAGCGAACGAGATATTGATATTGCAATGGCCCACAATAACTTGTGGCACTTCTGCAATACGCTCTATCCGGCATTCTACACCACGGAGCGTGATTATCTTGTGGATTTATGTGACCGTATTGAGAAGTTTGTCGAGGAATCGCCCAAACACTTTCTCATTATTAACGCACCACCTCGCCACGGTAAATCACTTACGGCTCAGTGTCTGACTTCGTGGCTATTTGGCAGAGATCCCAAAAATAGGGTTATGACAGCATCCTATAACGAAGAAGTTGCAAGCGTATTCTCTCGGAGTGTGCGAGATATGATTTCTACCGAGCCTATGGGCGATCGCATTGTTTATAACCATATTTTCCCCAAGACTAAGATAAAATACGGCGATGCCGCTGCAAAACGCTGGAAACTAGAAAAACAGACACAATACGCATATCTTGCCACCTCTCCAAACGGTACGGCAACAGGCTTTGGTTGCGACTTCCTGATTTGTGACGACCTTATTAAGAACGCCGAAGAAGCTTACAACGAAATGGCCCTAGATGCCACTTGGAGCTGGTTTACTAACACAATGCTCTCTCGCTTGGAAGGCAAACGCAAGACCATTATCATAATGACTCGTTGGGCGGACGGAGACTTGGCTGGACGAGTGATCAATGGTTTTGGTGATGAGGTGGAGGTGATTACCTACAAGGCCCAAGACGAGGACGGCAAAATGCTTTGTGAGGACATTTTGGATGCTGACTCCTATGCGATCATCAAGCAAGAAATGAACCCTGATATTGTGGAGGCTAACTATAATCAAACGCCAATCGACATCAAGGGGCGACTGTATAGCGAATTCAAGATCTGGGAAGAAAAGCCTAAAATGCCAGTTATTTATGACTACACGGATACGGCTGATACTGGCACGGACTACCTTGTTTCAGTCGTATATGGCGTGTATGAGCATGAGGTCTATATTCTCGATCTCATCTGCACGGATGCACCAATGGAAGTAACTGAGCCAGCGACTGCTAAGCTGCTCACTGAAAATGAGGTCAATAAAGCAGTCATCGAATCTAATAACGGCGGACGAGGTTTTGCGAGGAACTTGAGCCGACAACTGACTGATTTGGGTAATTTCAAAACGCAGGTCAAGGATCAACCTCAAACCCACAACAAGGAGAGTCGTATCTTGGCAAGCTCAGCGTGGGTGCAAAACCATGTTTATATGCCGTTTAACTGGAAGAACAAGTATCCCGAATTTTACAGACAGGTAATGAACTACCAACGGAAGGGCAAGAACGCTCACGATGACGCAGTGGATGTTCTTGCGGCAATTTATGAAAGCGTCGCCAACACGCCTAAGGCGAGAATCTATACCGAGGACGAGCTTACTCACCACGCTCGGAGACGGCAGCCATTTACGAGATAAGGAGGAATTATGGCAATCAATAAACGAACTTACATCCTACCCAAAGGAACTGAACCGACTGCACAAGTTATTGCTGACTTGCTCGGTAGTACAAAGCGTGCTCAGGAAGTTAGGAAATATGATGTGCTTGAGCGATACTATAATGCAGAGACCATCGCACAGGATCCTGAATATGAGACAAAGCTGGTTTCGGTGACAGCGTATGCTCGATATATTGTAGGCCTGAATTGTGGCTATTTGTTAGGAAATCCGGTCGCATATAGCGTAAGTGAAGGAATTGATATCGCAAAGCTCCAAGAGGCATACGATAACCAAAAAATCCAGAACATCGACATTAAACTGGAAAATGACGCTAGTAAATTCGGACACGGATTTGAGCGAATTTATGTCAATGAGGATGGTGAATGCCGGAGTGCGGCTATTGACCCACGCAGCATAATTCTCGTCCGGGATAACACTGTGGAACACCGAAAGATGTTCGCCCTCATCTATGTCGAATGCGTAAATGAAAAGGGCGAAGTAATCGAGGGTGAATACGACCTGACCATTATCACTCGTGATAAGGTAATGGAACGCAGGCTCAAGGGCGGAGTGCTCGTTGGGGATGAAAGTGGCGACCTTGATCATGTCTTTGGCGATGTGCCAGTCGTAGAATATACCAATGATGATGATTTAATTGGCGATTTCGAGGCCGTCATTCCGTTAATTGACTCGTATAACATTCTGCAAACGGCTCGCATCAAAGATCGTCTCAAAACAGCAAACGCTCTATTGCTTGTAAGTGGTGGTAACCTTGACGAGAAACAAATTGACGCCATTATGGAGGGTCGTATCGCTGACCTGCCTGAAGGGGCAAAAGCTGAATATATCACCAAGAGCACCAACGAGCAAGAATCTGAAACCCTGCGTATCTCTATCGCTGACGATATTCACAAAATCTCTATGACTCCTGATGTGAGCGATAAGAACTTTGCTGGTAGTGCATCAGGCGTTTCACTGCAATATAAACTCTTTACCTTTGAGAAACACGCCAAAGATAAAGAACGCTGTTTTGAGGCTGCTCTCATGGAACGCTTTGCCCTATATAATGCTTACTTGAACCGTACCGCTAACATGGAGATTATTCCAACTGCCAAAGTAGATGCCGTGTTCCAGCGTGCCTTGCCGCAGAATGATGTCGAAATGGCAAATATGATTAACTCATTGGCTGGTATTGTAGATAAGAAAACTCTTATTTCCCAATTGTCGTTCGTTAATGATGCTGAGGAAGTTGTGGCTGCGGCAGCTCGTGAAGAGGAAGAATCGCTAAAATTGGGAAATTATGGCACTTTTAACCCTGATATGGCTAAAGACACAGAAGATGACAAAGAAGCCTCTGAAACTGACGAATAGGAGGCCAGATGGCACTAAAAAATGGCGAATATTGGGCTAAAAGATCAACTGAACGCACAACAGAGGCCGAGAGAAGATCTGTTGAGTATCTGAAACAGGTTAAACGGACATACAGAGAGACGGCAAAATCCCTAGTCGAGGAGTTGAGAGCTATGTATGCGACCTACTATCGAAAGGATAAGACTTTTGATATGGCGGCATTGCATATGATCCCAACAGATGGTAGCTTGAAAAAATTCAGAGATGCCATGAAGGCTGCTGGACTCACTACGCAGCTCCCTGCAAATTATCAAGGCAGAATTAACCGTTTAGAGCTATTGAATGCTCAGGCGTGGCTTGAAGTGAAAAAAGCCGGAGCTAGAGAGCGTATGCTGAATACTCAGTTATACAGCAAGACTATTCAAGAGTCGTATCGCAAGACTCTTTATGATACGCTAAAAGCTACTCGCAAGAGCTCCACTTTTGCCGATATTGATACGAGAGCTGTTGGAGATATTCTCAATACGAAGTTCTATGGCAAGAATTACTCAGAACGCATTTGGGCGAATACTGACAATTTGGCGGAAAATCTTGGTGATATTATTTCACGAGCCGTGGCCTCAGGGCAGACGCAAGAGAAAACTATTCGTGAAGTGCAAATGATGTTTGCCGTAAATCAGTATAGTGCCTCAAGATTAGTTCGTACTGAGACTAACTATTTTCAGAATAGAGGTGAAATCGAAGCATATAAAGAAATGGGCATAGAGTCGTATGTTATTGTTGCGACCCTCGATTCCAGAACTTCCGAAATTTGCCAGTCAATGGATGGTAAGAAGTTTGCCGTCAAAGATATGAAGCCCGGTGTAAATACACCACCATTCCACCCAAATTGTCGTACTACCATTGCTCCATATGTTGGCGAGGAGTGGGAACCAAAAGAGCGTATTATGCGTGATCCTGAGACTGGTAGAAACCAAGTTATTGACAAGATCAATTATGAGGAGTGGAAACAAAAATACCTGATACCGGCACAAGAAAAAGGTGAAAACGAGGGTATGGTGAGGGTAATTGTAGGCAAAGCGAGCCAAAATCTAGCAAAATTGAACCTTTCGGCAACCCAAAAGCAGGCTATTGAGAACTATGTTAGTGGCGAAACTATGTATATCAATCAAGAATTACGCCGTGGTGGCGTTGAATCGCTATCGGATGATGATTTTGCTCAATATACACAACTAAGGCAGGCAACTAGACATGAGCTCGGCTCCGAGGCTACACTATATCGTTCCGTTGATGCTAGTGCAATTTTTGGGGAAATGAACGCCTTGCAATATGACAATCTCGTAAGCTATGTAGTCTATGGGGATAAACAAAAATTGATAGCAGACGATGCAGAGCGTCTTATCCAGTACGCTAAGAATCGAGGCAAGATTGTCGAAAAAGGTTTTATGAGTACAACCAAGAGCCAAAAACTTGCACTGGGATTCAAAGATTTCACTGGCTCAGATAAGCCGGTTGTATTGGAGTTAAAGGTTCCGTCCAACGCACAGGGGTTAGATATTGGGAGGCATATGCCAGCGTTGGAGAAACGCATGCGGCAGCAGGAAGTATTACTCACTGCCAATACTGAGTATAAGATTATTGATATTTCCGCTAAAGACGGCCAGGTTTATATCAAGGCAAATGTTGTTGTGCCTCAGCTGGTGACGGAAGTTAAACCTAACGGCATCAAAGATACACTTAGCCAAGCCCAATATGCTGAGTACAGTAAGAAATTGTCAGCCCATAAGCCAGAACAGACGCTATACGACACCTATGCCAGTAAAATCCATATTGCCGATACTAAATATAAGAAAACTGCACACTATGAGCCAATAGGTAATGTGATTAGGTTTAATCTGGAGGTGGATGCAAAAGAAAAAATTGGCGATGATGCCTATCGTGTGCTTTTCCACGAATCTGGGCATAGCATTGACGCTATGAGCAACGGATCGTTTAGAACTGAGCCGTTTTCTGCTGTTTATCGAGATGGTTTATTCCCCAAAACCATCAAGGAAGAGGCACGAAATTATGCCATAAAGCTCCAGAACGAGGCGAAGAAGATTAACCCAAATGCTCGCATCGATAGTGGTTATATGGCTATTACTCAAGAAGTGCGAAAATATAGCCCGAAGGATACGACCTATGTGTCAGATATCTTTAGTGGAGCAACTCGAAATAGAGTGCGTATTGGTGCTTGTCATTCAACGACCTATTGGGATAGGGGTGGTGACAGCAGGCTAGCGACAGAAGCTTTCGCTGAAATGTATAGTGCCTCCATCCTCAATGAAAATGCCACGAAGTTGATTAAGAAATACTTCCCGAAGTCCTATAAGATTTATCGTGATATGATAGAAGAAATGATAAAGCGAGGTACAAGTGGCAATATCTGATGAGAAACGCATAGAGCACGCTATTCGCAAATATACAGAGCATTTTGACATGGGGCTACCGATAGGGTTCGCCCAAACTGAATTAAAAGATGCGAATGACGCAGATGAGTGGGAACAGACACTTAATGAGGCTATTAAATATGATGAACCATTCAACTATTGCTGTGAAGGAGTGTTTTCTGATGACGAAATTATAGAGCAAGAAAGACTCAGGGCATCACGCAAAGCCAGGATTAAAACCAAAAAAGGCGAGGAATAGCAAAGATAAACGCTTGAAATGTGAGATTTCCAGTTTTTTGATGCGTATGTTATAATACAGATAAGACCAAATACGACTTAGGATTACACTAGTCGTCTTTTTTTCGGCTTAGGTAGAACCTGAGCCGTTTTTTGGAGGTAAAAATTCGAGGCGACTCGTTAAACTCGGAGGAATTATGTCAGAAAATGACAACCAACCATCAGGCGGCGATAATACTACCGAAACCGGAAAAACTGATGTAAATAAGGGTAGCGAAACAACTTTTACTCAAGAAGAATTGGGCCAAAAACTCTCTGCTGAGCGGAAGAGCTTAACGGCCAAGTTCGAGAAGGAAAAGCAGGAGGCGATCAAGGAGGCAATTGCCGAATATGAACGCAAATCCAAGCTTACTGAGGAGCAAAAGGCCACAGAGGCTCAGAAAGCAAAAGAACAGGCTCTAGCCGAGCGTGAGCGTCAAGTAACCTTGCGTGAGCGTAAAGCTGAGGCAATGACTATACTTTCTGAAAAGAACATTCCGACAGCTTTTGTTGAATATGTGCTCGATGAAGATGCCGACAAAATGGCAGAGAAAATTGACGCATTGTCAAAAGTTTGGAGTGATGAACTGAACAAGGGTGTCAAAGGTGCAGTTTCAGGGAATACTCCAGATGACAAAAATAAAAGCGATCTCGGGAAAAAGACATCTATGGCGTCCGGCGTTTATCGTGGTGACGGCAATAGTGTCATCTAATAAGTAAGGAAATATTACAATGGCTAAAACTGATGCTTTGTCCATCTTGGAATCTGCGGAAACCAAAGAAAAGCTGAAAGAGCTTGATGGAAATCTGATTGAGGCTATCCAAAAAGATGCCCTCTCTAACCGGCTTAAAAACACGGAATACTCTGGTGATCCGACTAGTGGTTCTGTCGTGATTAACCGTTTCAAGAACGCTGAGTCTGCCAATTATGGCACCGCTCGTTCTGCTGGCAAAGGCAGCAAACTCAAGAACTCTGGCAAGGTGACGATTAACCTTGACAAAGATAAGGAAATCATCGAAGAAATCGAGAACAAAGACCTCAAGTTCTTTGCAGTTGGTGGTCTTGCCGAACGCCGAACTGCTAACCACAGTAAGCGTATGGCTGCCGAGCTTGATCGTGCCTTCTTCGCTCTTGCTGAAAGCAAAGCAAAGGCGGTTACTCTCGCTACTGGCGTAGTTGATATCGATGATGTCGTTGAGGCTGCTATCCAGCAAGTCGAGGAAACGAACAACGACTGGGTTGATGGCGTTGATCGTTCCGATATCGAAGTAACCCTCAGCACCCATGCCTACAGCAAACTTCGCAAATATGTCGATGTAATCGATGGTGGAGTTGGTGCTGAAGCAACTCCGTTGTTCCACGGCGTGCGTGTCTATTCGAACACTCGACAGACGGCTGATGTAATCGTGATGCGTCATGGTTCAATCGCTCAACCGGTTTCGATTGACGATTATGCCGCTGAACGCATTGGCCTTTCTAACGCTTCGGCTATCGAGCTGTTCTACAGCTACGGTACTGCGGCCATTACGCCCGACCTGATTGCTAAGATTGTCAAGCTGCCAGTCGCTACGACCAGCACTTCTGATAGTGGAACTTCTACTGGCGGTGGCACTACTGGTGGAACTTCTGCCGGCGGCACTTCTCAAGGCCAATAGAAGATAAACAAGGATGCAACCAATGGATCGCTCACTATTCGTAAAAGAAGTCATTACTCAAGTAAAGGTAATAAATCGCACTATTAACGATGATGATCTGCTGCAATTCGTAGTTGAAGATGTTGTCGATAGGGTGTCGTTATACCTCCGATATGATGAGGAAGATGAATTTGATGCACGGTTAGTCCGAGTGGTCGCAAAGGTTGCATCCTCTATCTTCAAAGAGGCCAGCAACAATGTCGATAGCTCAGAAGTTGATATGAGTATCAAATCAATGAGCGATAATGGCCAGTCTATCACCTTTGGTGACGCAACGAGGAATTATCTCGCTTCAGTTGAGGATGGGGAGCTATTTAGCTGTTTTACTAAACTACTTCAGCCGTATAGGAGGATTCGTGGAATTTCCCAAAAAGGCTAAGGATGCTATCTCGAAGGCATTTTACGACAAGGTTGTAGAGATCTTGGATAAGAAAGAGGCCCTAGATGATGAAGGTGGAGTCATTAAAGGTGGCGAAACCATCAAGAGCACATTTAAGGGCAATGTTCAATTTCTCGTCCAAGAACAAGAGCAACTTGGTGTTGGGTTAGTAAAGCGTGGTGATATTCAAATCACCTGCCCAACTGACACCGAAGTGGCGATTGACGACATTTTGCGATATGCGAATGTTCGCTATACGGTGATTAGCGTGTTACCATACGATTCTCATTTGACGATAGTGGGGCAAAAATAATGGCTAATTCCGTAACTATTCGTGTAAAAGGCTTAACTACCCTAAAGGCGAAGTTTGGCAACTTAACACCAAAGGTGGTCGATGCTCTAAAAACTGGCATCAATCGTGCTACGGCAGTCGTTGAAACCGATGCAAAATATGTTGTGCCGGTTGATACTGGCCACCTGAGAAACTCGATTCATGCTAGACCAGCAAAGAGCGATAAGAAAAGCGTGTTTGGTAGCGTATATACAAATGTAGCTTATGCGATGTTCGTGGAGTTTGGAACTGGCGTGCGAGGAAATGGATCATATCCATATGATACGGATTTCACGCTTGCCTATGGTGGCGTTCCTGGTCAAGTTGCACAACCTTTCCTGGGGAGAGCATTACACCAGCGAGAGAAAGATATCCATAAAATGGTAAGTCAGGCAGTAAAAGCTGCTCTCGGAGGCGTATAGATATGTTTAACCCTAAGAAAGAAGTGTTTGAAAAGCTAAAGGAACTGGAAGGCGTGGTTGTCTCACAAAGCTCTCAGAATGTTTTTAACGAGCTGCCAGCAGTCACCTTTGCTGTTCAGGATAATGCCGTCAATCTTACACTGGACAACGAAATCGCCTCGCAGAATATCATTGTCGGCGTGGATGTATGGGCAGATTCGAGTTCGCAAGCTAGTAGTATTTTAGCTCAAGTTGAGGCTAAAATGCGTGAATTGTTATATCAACTAACCAGCTCTATGGATGTGCCAAACACAGACAAGAGCATACATCATATAGCTTGTAGCTTTCGGGCTATTCGCTAGCTAACTAAAAGGAGTAAAAAATGGCAGGAATTCCCTCAATCGGAACTGAGCTCTACCTCGTAAAAGACGGTGACGAGACGGCAGACCTTAAAATCGCACACTTGACCTCGGCAGGTGCTATCAAGGGCACAGCTGAAGAGATTGATGTGACCGACCACGATAGCCCTAACGGCAACAAGGAATATATGGCAGGTGCTGTTGATTATGGCACATTCGACTTTACAGGCAATGTCAATGACAAGACCTTAGTGTCGAAACTTTATACCTTGCTAAATTCGAAGGTCAAGCGTTCTTGGTATGTGAAGTATAAAGACGGCTCTCGTGCTGACTTCGATGGCCCTCTCCAGAGCTTTGGCATGGATGAGCAAACCACTGATGGTCTAATCACCTGTTCGGGCTCTATTCGTATTAGCGGTACGCCTGAATACCAGGCAACGCCGACCACAGAATAAACGCACGGCGGCTGCGTAATGCCGCCTTCAATAACCTTAACTTGGAGAAACCGGTATGGATAACAAAGATGAAAAGAAGAATATGGATGATCTAAAGCTCGTCTATAAGGCAAGCTCTATTGCAGCAGCTGAGCGTAAATATCAAATGAAATTCTTCGATGCAATCGCCAATCTCGGTGGGATTGCAGAAATCGTCTTTTTCTTCGTAGCCGGTGGTGCAACAGAAGATGATGCTGATGTCTTTATGCAGAAAAAAGGCATTACAGAGGCAATGGTCGTCATCATGGAGGCTATCTCCGAATCAGGTTTTTTAGGAGAAGTGAAGATCGATATGGAAGAGCTTCGTCAGGAGATGAAGGAGGCTACCAAACAGGCAGCTTCACAGATTACTGGCGAGGCCAGCAAAAACTAGCTTTTTCAATCGGTATTCATCTCAGCGAGTTCTGGGAGCTAACTGTAGGTGAATTTTATGACTGCATTGATGGGTATGAGTCCGCTCGTGAGCGACAAATGGCGGATATCGACCTGCTGAATCATTTGCAAGGGCAATACTTTGCTGCAGCCTTTAATGATCCAAAGCATTATCCGGAATCCCCAATCTTAGCTAAAAGGCTCAGTAGTAAAGAAAAATTGCGTCCAATGACTGACGATGAGATGTTAGCTCAAATCAAACAAGATTCGCTCCAATGGAAAGGACTAACTAATGGCAACAATTGACGAACTTCAGGTTCAGATTACCGCAAATGCGAACTCCTTTAATAAGCAAATAAAGGATGTTCAAAAGCGAATGGACGAGATGAGCAAAGGTGCAAAAGCTAGCACTGCGAGCGTCTCGAAGTCCTTCAATGGTCTAAAAGTAGCAGCTCTGGCAGCAGCTGCCGCTATTACCGTAGCTGTTAGCAAAATGGTCGCATCTAGCACCAAGGAATTTGGTGATTTTGAACAAAATGTGGGTGGTGCCAAAGCAATTTTTGGCGAGTACGCAGGTTTTGTCCAAAAGAAGGCGACTGAGGCCGCATCGACTATGGGTATGTCGATGAATGAGTACATGCAGACTGCAAACAAGTTGGGTGCAATTATTAAGGGTACTGGCATGTCCACTGAGGATAGCTTAACCCTAACGGCTGCAGTCATGCAGCGTGCTGCCGATCAGGCGTCCGTTATGGGCGTGAGCACTGCTGAGGCTATGGACATTATGGTTTCAGCTGGTAAAGGCATCCTAACTACGATGGATGGCTTAGGCGTCAAGCTCTCGGCGAACGCTATTGAGGCATATGCTCTTAGCAAAGGTGTTACAACGGCATACTCATCCATGTCAGAGGCCCAAAAAGCAGTATATGCGTATGGGCTATTCCTTGAAAGAACAGGATATGCTCAAGGCAACTTTGCAAGGGAGGGTGTAGAAACTCTTAACGGCTCGCTCGCTGTCTTAAAAGCTAGCTTTAAGAACTTGGGGACAATGCTTGGATCGGCATTCGCTCCAATTCTTATGGATGTTGCGAATTTTATTACGAAGTATGTAATTCCTGCTCTCAAAGCCGTTATTCCATATGTAATTGGCTTTATGCAAGTTATTGGCAAAATGGTTGGCTATGTTGCTAATGCGTTGGCGGCTCTATTTGGTAAAAGTACTCAACCAATGGATTCTGTGGGTAGCTCAGCTGACTCGGCTGCTGCGAGTGTTGGTTCGGTGAGTGACGCAGCAAATGATGCCAGTGGCTCGCTGGACAATGCCACAAAGAGTGCCAAAAAGCTTAAAAATCAGCTTGCTGGGTTTGACGAGATGAATGTCTTAACCGAGCCAACAAGCAGTGATTCAGGCGGTTCAGGAGCGTCAAGTGCAACTGGTCTCGGCGACCTGAATTTGCCTAAAATTGAGAAAATTGACTGGGAGAATATCCTTCCTGATGCTAAGCTGCCAGAATGGCTGAAAAATCTCGAAAAACTATTCGATACTAAGGCTGCAAAAGCATGGGGCGAGGCAGTTAAGAAGGTACTTTTGACAGTCCAGAAGAATTTTCAGTCAGTATTCTCTAAAGTTGGTTCAATTTCCACTACTCTCTGGAATAATATGGGGAAATCCCTGGAGAAATACGGCGATCAGCTAGACGAAAGCATTGCAAATTGGGGCACTGCGATTGGTGACTGCTTCAGTGCGGCTATCAACCTTGCTTTCGCACCGATTGATGGTTTTCTGGGTGGCGTAAAAACACGGATCGAGCAATCTGGACAAGAGCTAACTGATTCAATTCTCGTAATCGCCATCAACGCATCAAATGCAGCTACGGAAATCACGACTCATGTTACCGAGGGTATCAATGGCATGATTGAGCCGATTAGAAATGGTTTTAGCAACTTGGGCGAACTCTTTACGCAGATGTGGATTGATATGACTGCATCTTTTGCCGAACATTCCCCAGAGATTTTTGGCGGAATATCTCAGTTTGTCGGTGATATTATTGATACCTTTAGTCAGTTTGGTCAAATTATAGCTGGTATTTGGGAGGACATTACTGGTGGGCTTAAAAGGGTGTGGGATGAGAACGGCAAGGAACTGACAGATAACATCGCGCTTGCCATAGAAAACATCCTCAAGGTATTCCAGAGCCTTTGGGATAACCTTATTGAGCCAATCGTAAAGCCAATGTTGGAACAACTCAAGAAGACTTGGGATGAAAACCTGAAGCCAATCGTGGATAAAGTTGCCGAGTTTGTTATGAAGCTCATTAACTTTGCGTTGATGATTTGGAACCAATTTATCGCACCAATTATCCGCTGGCTTTCTGAAAAGCTACGACCAGCCTTTGAGAATATCGGCCAAACCATTTCCGGTGTTATGGATACAATTGGCAGGGTTATTGGATCTGTAGTTGGTGGCATCATTAGTGCTCTCAGCGGAGTTATCGACTTCTTGACCGGTGTATTCACCGGAGACTGGAAGAAGGCATGGGAGGGTGTTAAAAACATCTTCTCTGGTATCTGTGATGCACTTGGTGGGTTATTTAAGGCTCCAATTAACTTTATTATTGACTGTATTAACACCTTTATTCGAGGCCTAAATAACATTAAAATCCCCGATTGGGTACCGGGGATTGGTGGTGCTGGTTTTCATATCGGAGAAATACCAAAGCTTGCTCATGGGGGTATCATTGACCGAGCCACTCTTGCAATGGTAGGCGAGCATGGTCGAGAGGCCGTGCTACCGCTGGAGCGTAATACTGGCTGGATGGAACAACTGGCCGAGAAACTTTCTAATGGTGGCCAAAATGAACCTCAGCAAATTACTATCCAAATTGGCGATGAAACAATTTTCGACAGGGCTATTGATTACATCAATAAAAAGTCCAACCTTCAAAATCGCAGCGTTATCGCCATCTAGTGACTAAGATCGATAGTGCTCAGTATTTTGGAGCCAAAGCCATTTTCGTAGATATGTAGTTTGAGATTCGTGTCGCCAGCTGGCACCTCAAAGACTATGCTACCAGTTTTAGTGCCATGTGCAGCTAGATCACCATGATTAAGGGCATCATCGGCCTGTGCCATTGCAGCGTTTGTATATGGCTCAATAGAGCCATTGCTATCTTCGATCTTGAAATGTAGGGCATTGTAGCTCTGTAAATCATCGGAATTATTTTTCACAGAAAGATTAACTTTTATATATTCCATGTCATCACCCGGTTTGGCATAACTGGCAGAATAATTCCGATCAACTGAAAGGACTACTACTTCTAGTTTGTCAGCCTTGGCTGCAACGCCAATTGATGGAGTAGCAGGGGTATTGCTGTTTTTGTCGTCCTGGTGATCATCTTGCGTATCATTGGGAGTCTGGCTGGTAGATGATGAGGAATTTGGCGATTGCTCAGTATTACTAAGAGCACCACCGCAAATAGCCACTATAACCAATAAAATAACCCAGAACCACCATTTTTTATAAAGCGGTGAGCCTGGAGTTTTCGGAGTTTTACCTGTTTTTGCGTTTGTCATTTTTGTCTTTCTCCCATACAAAATGGGCTAGCGTTTAGTATATGTGTTCAAGATATACTTAGAGCTTTAATCTCTGGCAACACTAGCCCATTTCGGAGATTAAAAAATTCTCTAAATATATCTTGAACAATACTATTATACCACAAAATAGAGGGCTAAGCCTGCTGTACTACGGCAGCAGGTCGCCCTCAATAAGCACATTATAACATATTTGATTGGTTTCTTGAAGTCAGGAAAATAAAGGTATGCTATAATACCAGTAATGCGTTAATCGCAGGGAGATGCGGCGTAGCCCATCGAATAAAAGCAGGGGCAGCATTGTGGGTGCTTCTGCACGCCACCCTATAGTGAGATACTCGTGTCGTATCCCCAAAGGGAGCAATGGCAAAATGAAAGAGATCCTGACAGCATGACACGCTGGATTTCGGGTAGCCATACTGCTCGCTATAGTCGCAAGGCTTAATTCCTGAACCCCACGCAGGGAATACGAGCAATATGGTATAATTAGAACAGACCAAATACGATCACGCAAAAGTGGTCGATTTTTATTGCCTAGAAAGGATCCATGATGGCATTTTCAGGAAAGTTACTCAAAATTAACGGCTCGTCAGTACCCGGTCTGCGAGATTATAAAGTTACATACGCCAAGCTCTGGAAAGATGCTGAACGAAATATGAATGGCGATGTTGCTGCTTCTTTTATCGGTATATTCCCAAAAATAGAACTAGCCTTCAGAGACGGCTTGACGGAGGATGAAATTGCTAAGATTACTGCGTTACTCGTAATCCCTTATTTTTCAGTCGAGTTTTATAATCCGAAAGTCAAAGGAGCCTCAACCGCACAATATTATGCTAGTGACTTCTCCGTAGAAGTATTAGAGCGTAATCGTGGCCTATTCAAGGAAACTACCGTAAATCTCGTTCCGGTAAGCAAAGATACTAGCACTAGTGCCATTCCGCCAGATCAACCAGCAGCGGTGTATGATGACGGCGAGAAGGAGTTCTTTTAATGCTTGCTACCTCCAACGCATTCAGGACGGCTATGCTGTCGCTCATTAAGCAAGTAGGAGCTTGTGTTATTGATGGCGAAACGACATATTCTCAGGATGATGTGCTGCAATCGGTTGTCATAAAAACTTCTGGCTATTACTACGGTGCTAGAACAAAAACGGCAACGATTAAGTTGCTTGGCGTAGATTATAATTTGGTTGATCACGCACTAGAGATTAAGCAACGCACTTGCACCGACTTTGGAACCAATACCTGGGAAAGTCTATCTCAAGGCAAATTTGTTGTTACGGAGCAAGAAATTGATCTGGAAAAAGAAGTGACGACAATTCAGGCCTACGACATGATGGGCATATTGGGTAATACTCAATATAGCACTGAGGACAATATCAACTTTCCTTGTACTGTTGGGAACCTTGCACTGCAAATTGCAACACATTTTGGGTTGAGGCTCGTTACGGATTTCGCATCTCTTCCAAATTCTGGGCATATTATTACCGAAGATTTGTATTCTAAAATTACAGGTATAACCTATCGAGATATTTTATCTGAAATTGCCGGTACGACTGCGACTTTAGCAATGGTGGATGAAGATGATGGGCTAGAATTCAGACAGTTAGAACGCACCCCTTCTGACAGTTGGAGTTTTAATGACCTAAAGAAGTTGAAGATTGAGCCAAAATATGGCCCGGTCAATTCAGTTGTCTTGGCTAGGACGCCACAAGAAGATAATATTGCACTTCAGGATTCGGAAAGTATTATCACCAATGGTTTAACGGAGCTAAAGTTGGCTAATAATGAAATCCTTGACGATGATCGGCAAACCCTTATTTCTCCAATTTTAGAGGCCTCAAAAGGTTTTTGGTTTGACCCTGTGTCAGCTATAACTACTGGGCATGGTTGGCACGAAGTGGGGGATCGTATTGCTATCATTGACAACGAGAATAATACATACGAAACTATAGTAACCGAAACCTCATTGACGCTAGATGGGGGCATTAAAGAAGTAATTAGCGGCGTAGCTCCTGTTGAAACGCAAACGAATTACGCTATGGCCGGTGGCATTTCACGGACTATTTACAATACGGAAATTAAAGTAGATAAGCAAAACCAAAGCATCGAGTCTATAGTTAGCAAGCAGGATACGATCGAAGGCGAGATGAATGCCAACTTCACTCAAATTGTCCAAGATCTTACATCGATAATTACAGCAGTCCAGAATTCGGGAGGCAATAACCTTATTAGAAACTCGGTCGGGTATGTTCTCACCTCTGATGGTAAGCCCGAACAATGGAACACAACGATTTCAGATGGTGGGTCGCTGACAGTTGCAGCTAGTAGTGAGGCGGCTATTCAAGGTTCAATTTCGACTAATATCATGGTCTTGAATGGTGTTACTCTGCGGCAGCGTGTGTCGGTCGTAGCGAGTAACGATTCTGCGGAGCCAACAAAATATACTTTTTCCGTAAAGCTCAAGAAAACTGTGGCAAGGGGCAGTGGTTATATTCGAATTACTGATGGAATCAATACCTATGAGATCCGTCTTGCATCAGAGGATGAGCCGTATTATAAAGAATACTCTATCAAGGGTATTATTCCTCAAAATAACTATCTTGATATTGAAATTGTCGGCTCTGAAGGTAGCGATTTCACTATTACAGATGCAATGTTGGCAACTGGCGATTATATTGCTCAATGGACACAGGCAAATGGTGAATTTGCCAATACTCAGGTGAGCATCGATGTAAATGGCGTAAAAATTAAATCTAGCACGCTGCCAAATACCCACTCGCAACAAACTCCATTGGGCTTTTCTGGGTCAAATGGATCTAAAACATACAAACTAGATTCAGATAGTGTAGAAACCGATAAGGCCGTTATTAGTACAGAGTTTGATTTGCCGCCACTCAAAGTAATCTCTCGTGCGAACGGTTGGGCGATAGTAAAGAAGGAGGTATAAAATGACTTGGTATTCCGGAGAAGTTCAAGCAAGCACCTACATCAAGGCACGGTTGGTTGTTGATGAGGAGCGTATCGGCAATAATCTATCTCGAATTACAGCTCGTCTCCAATATCGCCGGACTAATTCATATGGCGGTGCCACATTTCAATATGGCTCAGGCTGTAATCTTTATATCAATATCGATGGCCAGACCTTCACAACTGGGCAAACTGCTAATTCATACACTTCTATTCCAGCATATAATACTGGATGGATTACCTTCGCAACGGCAGTAAAGGATGTTACTCATACCGCAGCGAAGAATATCACCTGTTCGTGGTCAACAGCTAATATGGGAGCATATCTCAGCAGTTCTGGGTCAGTATCCTGCTCTTTGGCTGCGTTTGTTACGCCAATATCCGTACTTGGGCTAAATGTGGTAGCAAACTCGAATGATAGCCATGCCAGAATTTATTGGATGAATAGATCGGGGATCCAGGTCTATGTTGCCTGTGAAGAAATCGATGATTCTGGAAATTATATTAGCACTATTCATCAATGGACAAACCAAGCCGGTACAGCTGGGCAAGTGAGCGATAAAACTTACTCACTGACGGCGGCAGAGCGTCAAAAATACGATAATTTAGATAGGAACAGGATTCGTTGGACGATTAAAACTGTTAGTGGAGGCAGTGTTTATTACTACAACACTAACGATTACAATTACGATAGAGCATCTACTCCGTCAATGGCAAATTTCATAGTTGGGAATGTGGCGACTCTTAGGACTAATCGCCAACGCAGCTCTATGACACATACCGCTGTTATTAGTGCTGGTTCAGTTGCTATTAAAACTTTGACTAATGTTGGCTCAAGCACAACTTGGGATACGGCATTGGATGATTCTGCTATTTATGCTCAGGCAACTCAAGACTCATCAATAGAGCTAACTATTACTCTTTCGACATACATAAACAACATTCTGATCGGGCAGAGAATAGCAAAGGTAATCGCAAGCCTTAGGACGGCGGAGCTGGCCCCGGTTTTCACAGATTTTTCCTATCTGGATAATAATCCTGCTACAGTTGCAGTAACTGGAAATAACCAATATCTCGTAAAAGGGCAATCGTCACTCAGAGCATCAGTTTCGGCCGCTCAAAAGATGGTTACTAAAGAATCGGCCACTGGGAAATCATATACATTCACCTTCGGCAGCGTAAGCATATCACGGAATTACTCAAGTAATAGCGATGTGGTTGCAGACTTTGGCCATCCTACTACAGCCGGCACTCAACGACTATCGGTAAAAGCATTCGATTCTCGTTCAATCTCAACCCAGGTGACGAAGGATATTACAGTTATCGATTACGCAGTGCCGAACCTTGTAGCCGAAATCAAGCGTGCGAATGACTTTGAAGAGCGAACGACAGTAAAATTCACCGGTGATTTCTCGCTGATTAAAATTGGCAATACGGCCAAGAACTCAATCGTTTCTATTAAGTCACGCCATAAAAAAGTGAATGAAAATAGTTGGAGCAGCTGGGAAACATATAGCTTTAACACTTCCGAAAAGAATGGCAAAGGCGTCATTGCTGGGCCAAGTGCCGGTATTTTGTACGATTTAGATAATGAATCTGCGTGGAATTTTGAGTTTCAGGTCAGCGATAAGCTCAATACGGTCACCATCACTGGCACAGTATCTGTTGGTATCCCCCTTGTTAGTCTTACCGAATCTGGACAAGTTGGTATTAACTGCAACCCATCTGGCTCAGACAAAGGAGTGTTCTTACGAGACGGAGACCATCTCTTCAAGCAGATTTATCCAGTAAATGCCATTTTTGAAAGCACCTCAAACACAAATCCAGGAACGGCGTTTGGTGGCAGTTGGTCACAAATCGGCACACGCTCTGTAGGCAGTACCACAATATACACATTTCGCCGCACTTATTAGACTTCTCAGCCACCCTATTGTATAATGAATATGTGGAGATCCGTAGCTTCTCTCTCCATTTTGCGATTATCAATGTGATATAATAAGTTTAAGACCAAATACGACAACCGAAACGGAAGTCGTATTTTTGTTTGTTTAAGCAATAGGAAACGCAGTGGAAAATATCATCGTAGCTCTAATAACAGGTGTATGTGCGGTAGTAGGGCAATACCTTATTTCCCAAAAGAAAACCCGTGATGACGAAATTAAAGATGCCCAGAGAGAGCAAAAACAGCTTGATCAGCTGGAAGCAATGGACGAGCGATTTAAGGTCATCGAAAAGAAACTTGATGAACATAACGGATATGCAGAAAAGTTTGGTGAGATCAGCACCTCAATTGTAGCAATTAGGAAAGATCTTGAATATCTTAAAAAAGGAGTATAAGATGAACAAAATCTCAAGCAAAATCAATCTTCACAATATCAATTGGAAGGCTGTTGTTGCGTTTATCGCCACGCTGTTTATTGGCATTGCAGCAGGGAGTGGCATAGCTCTTAATCTTACGCCAGAGGGCGAAGTTACCATCGAGACTAATTACGCCATTGAGCTTGCTGAAGAACAAGTGCCAACGGTCATTGAAACTTCTGATGGCGAAGTCGAAGTTATTGAGGCTCCCACGGTCGAATCTATCGATGGCGATCAGCTCATTGATGAAAGTGGCGATTACGGTCGAGGTGAATACCATGACACCTCTAGCCCAGAGGCATACAAGAATGCCGTAATCAATAAATGCACCGATGTTGATTATCATTACGGAGCACAATGCTTTGACTTAGCGAACGACTATTGGTCTAATTACGCTGGTCGTTGGCTTTCGAGTTGTGGAACTGGAGCCGCCAAAGGAACGCTCAATTGCTATGAGCAGAACGCTGGCGATGAGTTTGAGATGGTTTGGGATCCCACTCAGTTACAGGCTGGAGATTGGTTGGTATTCACAAATGGCTTGTATGGCCATATTGGCATGGCACTTGGTAGCTACAATAATGGTTACATTGCCTTGCTGGGGCAAAATCAAGGTGGCTCCAAATGTGACGGAGGTGGTTCGACTGCCAATATCGTCAATATCTCTCTCAAAAACTTTGGTGGTGCTTTCCGGCCAAAATCTTATGTAAAAGAAGAGCCGAAACAGGAGCCCATCGAGATCCCAGTATCCGGCTGCGTGCAGTGGCATGTGGAACGAGGCGACACGATGTCAAAGATTATGCTGGAGTGCGAAAATACAGTGCGATATGGCGAGGCTATGAACGCATACGCAAAGACTTGGTACTCGCTCGTCTATATGCCCAATCAGAGCGTTTATGACGGGTGGCATAGCAAGTCCGGTGTTGGGCTCTATGCTGGAGACGATATAGAACATCGGTTCTAAAGTCTCATCGCACATTAAACGAGATATCGGCCAACGCAAATTAGTCCAAATATCGGCAAAAAATTAGTCAATTTGTAGGAAAGTGGGGTGGGCATATGTATGTTCGTTTTGATGCCGGAGTAGAACGCAGTAAGGCGAGTTCAGTATTATTAGATAAACTGAGGGCTATCGGGGCAAAACCTATTATTACTCCGTACATCATCAGAAATGTCTATGAAGGTGAAGATGTTGCATTAGCCACTAAGCTAAAACAGATTTACCAAAACGAGGAAACTACTGATTTCTATTACCAAGAGACGCCAAAAAGAAGGGGGTAGATGGTATGGCAAAAGTTATTTGCTCAGCGATTATTGAGCGTGACCCTGAGCGTCAAGCTATTATGGCATGGGTTCGATGCGTAGCAAATGGAGGTTTTTCCGAAATCGGGAATAAAGTGTCTATGACTTATATCGAGCAGCCCGATGATCCGGACAATAGTAGCCGAAAGTGGGGAATAATTCATACTTTCGAGCAGTATCCAGAGCACGCTATTGAGTACCTTAATGACTAAAGGAAGTGTCTAATATCTCGCTGCCCCACCTGTAATTGGGTGGGGTTTGCCATCAGACATTTCAAAACTTCACTACAGGCATAGGTATTAGCGACTGCCATATTTGATAAATTTGAAAATGCTCAGTACTATATCGTTGTGTGCAATATTCTGTAAGGTCGATTTTATCAACCATATTTCCTACTTCTGGTTCTCTGTATGTTCCTTGAGACTTGGTAAGTAGTTTTTCGCCTTCTTCATCTAAGTTAAATATAACTAAATAATCAACTGAGGCAATTCCAAGAAGGCAAAAATAAGCCTTCGTTGGCTCAATGTCATCCACATTGAAAAAGCAAAAACCTACCGAATTGGTTTTTTGACCTTCGTGGGCTGAATGGTTATATATGGTTTTACCAGTTAAGAGTTTTTTAAGCTCTGGTTCACTCATATATCGAAATACTCTCATTTCTCCCTCCTCGCTAGCTTGCCAGTAATGCGACCCACAACGAACCCCCAAACCACATCAATTGGGAAAGCGTAATATGTGGGTATTCCGATCAGGTAAAGACAAAGCCACAACCCGGCACTACCAATTACACATAGACTTAGCATAATAATTAGATATTTTGTGAATGATGTCATAATAAGCCTCCAAATAAATCCTTTATGTTGTTTGGCACCTGCTTTTTAATCTGGAATTCTCGCTCAGCTTCTTTGCAAGCCTGCTCGAAGGTCTTGCCGCCCTTGAGATAGATCTCCATAGCACGCCTGCCGATTGCATCTTTGTTAGTCATCTTTGTCGCCCTTCCTATCCTTAAACTTGTAAGCAAGATAAACCATACCAATAAAAGCAATAATTACACCTGTGAGCAGCCCTGTTATAAAAGATTGAAAATTCATCCTCCTCCTTAAAATTCAACACGCCGTTCCGGCTTACCTAAGTATTCGTTTATTATTCTCTTCGCCTCATCAAATCCAACGGCAAATTCAGCACAATAGCCTCGCTGGCGTAATTTCTCTAACATAAGTGCTTGCTCCTCTGTATGAAGATCCCACCAGTCACCTCGCTTACGGAGTTTAGTTTCGCCCTTGAGAATTTTGCGGGCATCCTTATCACGAATCAGTTTGGTTCCGTCTTTTTTAAGCTCTAAATACAAGCCACATACGCCAACATAATCACCTCTAACCCAAAACATGCTACCTAGATCGTATTTTCGATACAGCATAGGAATAGCCCCATGTGCGTAAGCCATTGGTTGAGCGATAAACATATCGGGATATGATTTGCGACCGCCATTTAGTCGCTTTTGCAAAGCTGACTGTACCTCATTTAGTTTTACTCCGCTTCCAAAGTCGGAGTGAAAGATTATGCCTGGGTATTGTAAGGCTAAGTAGTCAGCGACTTGCATTTGGATTGTAGTTTCCTTGCTAATCATTAAACCTCCCAATTCCAAAAGTAATACCGATTATCGTGGGAAATGCCTTGCATACGGCCTTAACATTTTCAGGGTCATCGTCAATAAAGTAAATATCTTCGGATGGCTCATCTCCGCCAAGCAGTGTGGTGAAAGCATTGATTGCCGTTTTTAATACTTGGGTAGGAGCCGGCAGCTCTGGATCTAGAACACTTTTTATTTACCTCCAATTCGTCTTGTAGCCCATGTACTATCAAGACCTCAGTTAATAATTTGGCCAATACGGCAGGTGTGTCAGGTTTAGAGTCATGCCTCGAAATTGGAAGCTTGATATCCACTCTTTTATCGTTATATTCAGTGACGACTCGCATGAGATCTCCTTTTCTTGTCTTCTCGTAGCCATTTCTTGGCATCTTTAATATCTACGCTTTCAACCATGCTCATCAGCAATTTTGCGTTCGGCTTTACATATAACTCGTATATGTCATATTTCTCAGTATTTCGGCCGCCTAAATCACTAATAAGCATTTCGTACTCAGCACGAGCCCAAAAATCTCCAAAGCAATAGAATAATGGGTCATTTGCAGGTTTTAGTAGGGTCTCTCGCATTTCAACATACTTGGCAACTGAAAATAGGACACTATGGTATCCGAATAAGTTGGCTAATTCAAGCTTATTACCATTGAGGTCAGGTACCATAATACCAAAATATAAATCTTCCATCTTCATCGGTTAGTCCTCCTCGTATGTTTTTGCCGCATTTTTCGATGCGTTAGATGGTAGCCGCCACAAGCTCGACATCGATATATTTTCAGATGTGGCCCATGATGTCGAACTATTAGTCGCTGTGATCGTTCCGCTGCGTGATATGTTGCAAAACGCTGCTTGCCAGAATATGAGCACTTCTCGTCCATCCTTTTTACCTAATACCTCCTTATTCCTCATTGGCATACTCCCAGCTCTGCTTTTCTGTATCGACTATGGCGAATCTACTATTTCCGATTGGGGCACCATTCGAATATGTAGAGAAAACATCAGTCGAAAGTAAATTATTATCAAAGATAATGTCTTCCATTGGTGTATGCCCAACTACTTGCATATATCGCTCCGGCCACCATAATCCTTCGCCATGCTGAGCTCGTCCTGGTCTCGCCCAAATCGGTGAGTTCTCTAACCAAAGTTCATCTGGAGATGTGTGATTCGCTAAGCGTAGCATATCACCTATACCAACAAAACCGTCTGCTGGATAGGTTACAAGATGTTTTTGCCGTTCGACCCATTCATCCATAACGCCTGCGTGGCTAAAAATCACCTGACCTACGACATAAACTATTTCTTGATGAATTCCGGCTCCTCGCATTTCTTGCAGCAATTTTTCCATCTCTTGTTCCATCATTTTGCTATGGCCAGTTTCTCGCCTACCATATTCCAGCTTGTAGTAGCCAAAATCGTGGTTGCCCATACACCAGAGCGTATTAGGAAATTTCTTATGAAACTCAATGGCACGCTCCGCCGTTCTCTGATAGAAGGCAATCGCAAATTGCATATCCCAGTCGTCAAACATATCACCGAGTTGTACGGCGAAATCTGCTTGACCGCTCTCTAAAATCTTCTCAGCTCGACCGAATATTTCGTGCTTGAGATGTATATCAGGAATTGCTAAAACTCTCATTTTTTACTCTCCTTATTTTTTGTGTCTTCATTCCAGAACTTTATTGCCTTGGCTATCGTTGCAAATTGATACGGATTTGTAAGGCGATAGCAGCAATTCGGGCATTTTACGGCATAATGCCTTCGATTCGCAACGCCACGGATGTACCACGAAATAAGACATGGGGTAGTACCGCAAACTGGGCAGGCGTTAAGTTCAGCATTATCCATTCGAACCTCCACTGCTTTGCTCACTTTTTCTCCTTTGGAGCACGCATAATGGCCTGCAGACGCTTATGTAGTTCGGGATCGAGAGTTACACCTGAGCCTTTAAGCTCGTTGTATAGCTGATGTATGTGTTGCTTGGCTAAGTTAAGCTCTCTACCGGTGTAGTATTCATTAACCCAATCCCAAGCGGAATCAGCTTCTCCATAAGTACATGGCCCACACATACCAGTCGCCTTGAGAACTGGCTTAGCTCCGCAGACTTCACACTCATGCCTAAATGTATAATCGCAGCTCATAAGGCAAAACCTTTCTCATTCACCAGATAACCTATGTAGGACAGCCTTGAGTCGTCATCATCCTTATCTTCCGAAACGCAATATGAATAATCATAAGGCCCATCGCCCCAGTATCCGGACATGTGTAGGGCCTGGCTAAAGATGCGATATGGCAGCTTTAGGTAGTGACCATATTTTCCCTTTGTAATTTCTTCATTTTTTCTCATAAAACTCCTTTATATTTCATTACCCCAGCAATCCCAGCCGTCAATTTGCTGTCTAGCGAAAAGTTCAATTCTTGGTATATCGCCGCAGAGTTGCACGATTCGATCTCTCGCCTCGTCAGGTTTTCTTGAATGCTCTCGGATGTGGTTAATAATCACACTATGAACCGCAGCAGATATGCGTTTCGGATTGCCTTTCGTGGCAAGCAAGCACAACTCAGCATTAGCTCTCGTCCATCTACCCATACCCCAAAATAGACTATCGCTTTTACGATTCTGTTTGACCCAAGTAAATGCACAAGTTTTATATTCAAATCCCCAAGCTTGAATTACCTCAAAGCACTCATCTAACTTAGGCATCGTCACCCACATGAACAAAATACAATCGTTGTCTGAAATCGCATTGACTGGTAAATTGCAGATGTCCTGAATCGACATCACTTGATATTTACATCCAGCACCTCTATTGCCAGCTAAAGCCTTATCTCTGTAACTCCAAGCTGGATCAGCGTAGATGATCTTATATTTCCGGGGGGGGGTATAAATGTCAACTATCATAAACCCCCTATTTTGTACGAGACTTCTTCTGTGGATAGTTTGGGTTATCCTGTTTCATTTTCGCAAGGTGTTTCACCTTATTTTTCTCAGTAATCCCAAACCGAGCAGCATATTTTGCCTTTCTCGCTTTGCTATCCATTGGGTGATGTTTGCCTCTGCCCATTTTCTACCTCCTTTAATGATATGGTTGTTATTTGATCTCTTTTGGTTTAGATGGCCCTCGGCGTGACTTGCGACCACCTATCGCTCCAGCTACTCGTGCTAGTTCAGGATTAGCGGCGAAACCGCCTGTATGACCATTCTGACCACCTTTGCGACCAATATTGCTATAAAAGTCCTCACCGTGGATTTTTCTATTTGTTGCAGCAGCCTTCAAACCGCCTGCTTTTGTTCCTGCCATATTTACCTCCGCATAGTTAGTTAATTATTTTACTTGAATGTCAATTTTCTTAGCATCTTCGCTCTTAGCCAGCAGCTGCTCCTTGAGCTCACGATTTTCCTTCTTGAGGGTTGTTTTGGCTGAACGCAATTGCTCTATTTCTTTATTCTTTTCTTCTAGATCGGCAAGAACTTGATCACTAAGTTTTTCGAGGCGAGTATTTTCTTTAAGAGCCTCTGCCAATTCTTTGCCAATGCCTTCCTTAATTTCTTTCGCTCTTTTTTCTACAAGCTTTTCGGAGCTTTCATGATCTTTTTTCATTCTCTTTGTGAATTTGCACATATCGACCCACCCGAATATCAATAGACTAAGAGAACCAAGCATTGTAATAATTAGTAATACATTTACTAGCGTTTCCATTATTCTTCCTCCGTAGTTTTAATTGCCTCAATGTCGGTAATAGCCCTTGCCATCCAAAGGCTAGCGAGTTCGCTAGCATCGGCTGCAAGACGCAAGTGATGCTTTGCTTCCTTTGTTAGCCCAATCTCTTGATCCAATATGGCGGTTAAGCCACCAGAGCAGAGAATTGTGCCTTCAGTAGCCTTTTCGATGACGGCTAGCGTCTTTGACTTGTCGCTAATCTTCATCATCCTCGTCATCCTGTTCTTCTTCGTGTTTTTTTCGTAGGCTTTTGTCCAGAATCTCTAGTTCCGAATCGGTCAAAACATTACCAGCGGCTTCATTCACCTTTTTCAGACCGTCAAGGGCTGTTGCTCCGGCCATCACTGTGTTTAGAGCGGCTTCGGTCATCACCTTGGTCAGGACTTTCTTATCTAGCTTGTCGGTTGCCTTCTGGAGCTTATCAAAAAGCTTATCGACCTCCTCATTGCCTTCTTCATCATCGTCATTTTCCTTCAAGTCCTCCTCAAAACTCTTAATCTGATCTTTGATCATTCGTACAAGGTCTTTATTAGTGATTTTTGGCTTCTTGCTTGAGGTTGCACAGGAAGAGCCAACCTTGCCTACCATAATGACCGCTACGCCGATACAGCCGTTATCTTCATTGTCGCTTAGGAGCTTGCTGGCGGCCTTCTGAGATTTCTTGCCGAGAACTTTAAGGTTTGATACTTCACCAAGTAAACCTTCGATTAAACTTACTTCTTTTGACATATATTTCCCCTTTAAGAGTTAATTTGTAATAGTTTTTGCCTTTCGATGCCCACCGGAGGCAGCGTATAGATGTATTAGACAAGATTTCACGAAAACATTATGCCTAACCCAGTAAATGCGAAGGTACTTAGCTTCTCAGGTTACCGGTCAACCAAATACGGTCTGCCCCCAATGGGCACAGAAAGTGATTGTCCCTATGTCATAAACCTCCTACCATATCTCGATAATCTTGCTCTCGGTCACGGCGATCCTCTTCAGCCTCCCTTTCCAACTGAGTAATCCTATCACCAAGCTCCGTCATGAAATCGTCCAGATTGAATTCGATGTCGGTCATTTCGTCATAGAACCAGCCGCCAAGTCCAAACCAGTCGCAAAAGGCACTGAGTTCATCATTGGCGGAGCTCAAATGCTCCTCAACTGTCTTGAAATCTTCAGAATCAAACTCGTCAGGTATAACTAAATCGTTTAAGAACTGTGCTATAAGCTGGCCTCGTTCTCTTCGCCGATTTTGTTCGTATGCTGGAATACTCATCAGAATGGTATATCCTCAGGGGTTATGTCATCGGCTGGAGTTGCTCCGAGCGGTTCTTTGTCGGCAAAATTCGGCTTTTTGCCTTCGTCATAAAACACATTGGCAAACATACCCTCACCAAAACCGTTGGCATGAAGTTTAATCGTTATTTGACTATGATGTGGCGTTGCCAGGACAATTCCGATTTCGTGATAACGGTTTTTCTCCTTGCCAGTTTCGTCTTTATAGGTGCCATTCTTAACCATGAGACGACCAACTTTTTGCAAATTATTCGACATTACCATTCCTTTCAAGGTCTTTCAGTGTGTTGATAAAAGCTTTGAAAAGCTTATTATTCTTAAACTCAATTCCTTTGTTGTCGGCAAAATCTCTAATCATGTCCAAGACTAGTCCATAAAACTCTGCCTCATCAAACTTCGTGCCGCCAGGAATGCTCAGGATATTCTTGCCTACTTCGTTAATTTGCTCGTAAGTGTGAGTATAAAAGACAAAATAGTGACCCAGTTTTTGTAATTTTCGGTTGATATTGTTGAGATCGCCACCGCATTCTTGAAGAATTTTCTCTGCTCGTGTCATTAAAACCCTAACTCCTTAATCTTTTCGATACCAGCAGCAACTCGTTTCATGATGGCATCTTCAAAGGCTTTAGCATCGGCGATTCTATCAGCCACATCTTCACGCTTAATCTCCCAAACCTGTAGCTCAAGACCAGGGATCAAGTCGGTATAAAGCAAGAAATACAACTTTTCCAGTTTCTCATTCACAACGAAGTATTTGATAACTTGAGGCTCATATTCCTGCGGGTATTGATTTGTGAGATACGCCTTGACGACTTCCCAGCTAGCCAAGCATTTAACTTCAATTGCCGCTAGGATATCGCCGTTACGATTTTCTACGGCTCCGTCCGGAGAAATGTAAATGTTTGGGTTATAGTCGCTAACCCAAACCCCCGGCTCCTTATCAATGAGGAAATCTTCTGGGTTTCCATATCGTTCAGCAAATTCATCCAAAGCATCATTCTCCAGCAAATGACCCCGTGCCATTTCACTGAAAGGCTGTCCATTTAGCCTGTCGATGTAGTCATTCGGTGTAAGTGGGCGAGCTACCTCGCTAGCAATTAGCTCATAGTATTTGCGTTTAGGGTCGGCCTCAAGTTTGAGCTCAGCCAACTCTTCTGGCTCGAGCATAGCAGCAAGATCCTCAACCTTGCTACGCTTGTCGGCTGGTGATAACTCTTGCCCATCTCGCTCCAAAAATTCGACAATCCTGCTCTTGAGTGGTAGTCCGGCGATCCATAGGTCTTTGAATTCACTGCCGCCAGACTTACCTTTTCTGAATTCAAACCATTCTTCAGTATTCTGTTTAATTTTTAGAACTTGCATTAGTACCTTTCTTTAAGAATTTGCGTTTCAATGTATTTTTACTTGCGATCACACTCTCGTTACCACGGATCTCGATAGGTAGGCGTAAAAATATGTCTTGTAGCTCCGCCATATTTTTTGCCTGACGCATTGCTTCTTTTGCATCATCTATGGCAGCAGCCTCACGATTTTGTTTCTCGTCCAAACTAATTACGCTCAGTTCTTCGAAGTCATCCTTGTGATAAATATCCCGAAATAGACCGAATTCACTGGCACATTTTTTCAGTGCATCACTTGCAGCACCCTTCACATCATTGCCGAAGTCTAGGAATTCTTTAGTCGGGATTTTCTTTTTTTGGTTCTCATCCCACGCCGATTTGAATTTAACCTCGCAGCGTCCGAACTGCTCTTTAACGAGTTGAGTGCCGTTGCTTGTGTTGACTGTGAGCCTCCCCTTAACGACAACTGTGCCACTTCCAGCCATTTTCGCTGCCTCTTCAAGGCTAGTAAGCACCTCAAAGCTCCATAGATAACCAAACACACGGTTGAGCACATCGATGACATAGCCGGTTTTGATGTAATCCCAAGTTCCACCGCCCTTAGCAGGACGACGCATGATCTTGTCTTTAGGAGTCTTCTGGTAAAAAACAGCAAGCTGATCGGCAGTGAAAGGGCTGTTTGTCATCAAGATGTCGTCTGGAGTGACGAGATCTGGAAGAATATCCTTTTTCATGTAGTTCCTCTTTGTTAAAGTTGATTTGATCACTCATGGAATCTCACAGCCCAAATATCAGTGCCATTCTTTGTGGAGTTTATGACTCGAAAAGCCTGAGCTGCAAGGTTCCATGAGCGACTACCCTCTCCAGAACTGGTGGCGGAAATTGCGATCAATAGCTGCACATTTCTTCGCACACCGGTTCTTTCGAGTACAACACTCTCCAAGCCTTTTCTTCTATCCCGGCTAGGAACCTATTCACACTTCCATTCACCTGAATAATCAAAAAAGATCGGTTACAACCGACCTAAAAACTCGTTGAAAATCGTCATTCTCAACAGGGGAATTCAATGTTATAATATCACCATGAACGACCAAGTCACCAGGGAAGAAACCGCCGAAATTCTCCATTTCGCCGAGCAGTGCCTCGGGCTAGAGGGTGACTTTGTCGAGCTCGGCTGCTATCGAGGCGATACTTCCGTCCTCCTCGGCAAACTCCTCCAGAAAAACCAAAGCTCAATTTCAGAAGCTAGTAAGCATCTCTGGATTTACGATTCTTTTGAGGGTTTACCAGAGAAGACCAGGGAAGATGCCTCCGGCGCTGGTGCCAACTTCCAAAAAGGCGAGCTCTTCGTCACTAAGCGCGAAGTCGTTGATAAGCTTCGCAAGCATGGTCTCAAGACCGCTAGTCGCCCTGACCCTAATACGTCGTCTATCGTTATCAAGAAGGCCTGGTTCGACGACCTCGGTCCGCAGGATCTTCCCGAGCGCATCGCCTTTGCCTTCTGCGACGGAGATCTCTATAGCTCGATCAAGACCAGCTTGAGGCTCGTCGTCCCGCGTCTCATAGAGCGGGGCATTGTCATCGTCCATGATTATAATAATCCCGAACTTCCTGGCTCCGCCCAGGCTGTCGACGAATTCCTCCGCACCCATCCCGATTTTTGCCTAAAAATCCATTATACGCTAGCAATCTTAACCAAGAAGTGCTAAAATAGCAGTGTCAATACTATTTCGCTACTCCGAGAGAAGAAATTATTATGTCAAAAAGAGATTATTACGAAATTTTAGGCGTGTCAAAGACCGCCTCTGATGATGAGATTAAAAAGGCCTACCGCAAGCTTGCCGTCAAATATCACCCCGACAAGAACCCCGGCGATAAGGAAGCTGAAGCGAAGTTTAAGGAAATTTCCGAGGCTCACGAAGTCCTCTCTGATAAACAGAAACGCGCCCGCTACGACCAATTCGGTCATGCTGGCGTTGGCGGCGGTGCTAGTGGTGGCGGTAATCCATTCGCAGGCGGGAATTATAATTTCAACGGTCAGAGTTTCAACTTCGACTTTGGTGGCGGTGGCGGCCTCGACGATATTCTCGGCTCGATTTTCGGCTTCGGTGGCGGCGCCCGCCGTCCGAGTCGCGGTACTGATTATCGCACTACTGTCGTCCTTAATTTCGAAGAAGCCGTCTTCGGTACAACGAAAATCATCTCTGCTGATGGCAAAGATCTCAAGGTGAAGATCCCCGCTGGCATCGACGACGGTATGTCAATTCGCCTCAGCGGTAAGGGCGGTGCGGCCCCGAAAGGCGGTACGAAAGGCGATCTCTATGTCTTCGTCCGCGTGAAGCCACACAAGCATCTTACTCGCGAGGGCAATATCATTCTCTCCGAGAAGACCGTATCTATGGTCGACGCAGCTCTCGGTACTGAAGTCGATGTCGAAACTATCGATGGCAATGTCCGCATGAAAGTCCCCGCTGGCACCCAGTCTGGTACGCCGTTCAAGCTTTCTGGTCACGGTGTCCCGCTCATGCGCAGCGATGGCGATCGCGGTCCGCATATTGTTACTATTATCGTCGAGACCCCGAAGAATCTCAGCAAGCGCCAAAAAGAACTTCTTGAAGAATTCAAAAATCCTAAGAATAAAAAGCATGGATTCTGGGGCTAAACCCAAAACCTCTAGAAACTATTGTTGTAAATTTTACAACAATTTCCCAATCATCACCCTGAGACCATCCTCGCCCTATTGACAAAACATCAAATCTATGCTACAATGGAAGTATATGGTAAGCTCAAATCAAAAATCTAACCCCGAGACCGTAAAATCCCTCCCCATCATCGGTAATAACGCCCTAGTCACGATCCATAATATCTCCAACATCCCCGCTAAGATCGATACCGGCGCCGATTCCTCAGCGCTTTGGGCTAGCAATCTCGCTGTTACCGACGACGGTCGTCTCGAATTCACTCTTTTTGGTCCGAGCAGCCCGCTTTATACCGGCGAGAAAATCTCCCTGAAAGATTATAGCGTCCAGCAAGTCCGTAATTCCACCGGTCATATCACTTTGCGTTACCGTGTCTACCTGACTATGAAGGTCAAAAATCGCAAAATCCGCACTAATTTCAACCTCTATAACCGTAGCAATAACCGCTTCCCAGTCCTCATCGGCCGTAAAACTTTACAAAACAAGTTTCTCGTTGATGTCTCAAAGATTGCCGTCCCCCGTCCTCCGACCCTCAATAACGTTGAGCTTAATGCCGAACTCAAAGCCAACCCTCAAGCCTTTCATAAAAAATACATGGAGCATAATTAGCTATGTCGCATTCCGCCCCTAAAACGTTTTCACCTGCTTTTAAAACGTCTGCCTCCGCCAGTCCTAGAGCTCCCATCTCTAAAACCACCAAGACCCCTGCCCTCTCGAAGTCAGCCCAAGACACCTCTATCCGCTACGCCTTCTGGACTAGCGGCTGGGATTCTACTTTTATGATTATTCGTCTCATGCGCGCCGGTTTCACCGTCCAGCCTATCTACGTCGATAATCCTCGTCGCAAGAGCCGCGAATATGAGCTCGCCGCTCTCAAAGAACTCTCCCATCTCATCTCCGAGCGCATCCCCGAAGGGCGCCTTTTGCCGCTTCGCGTCGTTCCGCTCCAAGATATCACTATCGACGAAGATATTGCTCAGTCCTTCCAATCCCTTCTCGATCGTCTCCCTGCCGGTCAGCGCCCGCTCGGCTATCAGTATCGCTATCTTGCGAGCTATATTAAGCAAAATCGCTCCGAGACGCCCTATATCGCCATCGGTATCGAACGTGCCTCCCGTCCTGAAGAGTGCGCCTGCTCCGCTGTTATTCAGCAATTCGGACAGCTCGACCGCGATCATCGTGTCGACCCTGAGCATAGCGATCCCGATCTCGTTACGCTCCTCGGTGGTTTCGAATTCCCAATCATGGATATCTCTGAGACCGAAATGCGTGAAAATATCAAAACCTGGGGTTACGAAGACATTATGCAGCATATCTGGTTTTGCCACCGCCCGATCAAAGGGCGGCCCTGCGGTTTCTGTAATCCCTGCTCCGGTAAGATTGCCAGCGGCATGAGTTTTCTCCTCCCTAGCGAAGCTCTTGAGCGCCACGCGCACTTCGCTCGCATCGAGCAGAAATATGGCCGCAAGGTCAAGAAACTCTGTGATACCGTTTACCATTTCTTCCATCGTTAAACTCCGATAGGTATAGGCAACGGCACCTATCAGGTAAGCATAAGTATTGACATTTCTAGCTCAGCGTGATATAATCATAGGTATGAAAATCGCAATTTTATCCAACGGCAATGCTAACTATTCCACGAAGAGGTTAGTCGAAGAAGCTGAAAAACGCGGCCACAAGGTCAAAGTTGTCAAATACAAAAACTGCTACATGTCTCTCGACGAGAAACACCCGAACGTTCACTATCGCGGCAAGATTCTCGCCGGCTATGATGCGATCATCCCGCGCATTTCTAACGGTATGACTCGCTACGGTTGCGCCGTCGTTCGCCAGTTTGAAATGCAGGGCTACTGGACTGCCTCTAGTTCGATTGCGATCACTCGTGCCCGCGACAAGCTCCGTTCTCAGCAGATCCTCGCGAAGGCCGGCATCGACACGCCGAAGACTCTCGTCTCTCGCAATACTACCGACATTGACGATCTCCTTGAGCAGATCGGCCTCCCAGTCATTATTAAGCTTGCCTCCGGCACTCATGGCAATGGCGTCGTCCTCGCCGAGACGAAGAAAGCTGCGAAATCCGCCCTCCAGGCTTTTTATCTCTATAACGAAGACGGTACTAATATCCTCCTCCAGGAATACGTCAAGGAGTCCGCTGGCACCGACATTCGTGCCTTCGTCGTTGGCTCCCGTGTCGTCGCCAGCATGCAGCGCCAGTCTCTTGATGATGACTTCCGCAGCAATCTACATAAAGGCGGCGAGGGAACTAGCATCAAGCTTACTGCCGAAGAAAAACGCATTGCCGTTCACGCTGCGAAAGCTATGGGTCTCCATATTGCCGGCGTCGATCTCATGCGCTCCGCCCGTGGTCCACTCGTCCTTGAAGTGAATGCTTCTCCGGGCTTCGGTATCGAGAGAATCACTGGTCGCAATGTCGCCGCGAAGATCATCGAATATGTCGAGAATAACGCTACTCGCCGCAATTCCAAAGATCGCATTGGCGCCTAGTCTATCGCCACTGCGGTAGTAGACTAGTCTAGATGTTGTAAAAATCACAACATTTTAAGATTATTTTAAGCTTTACATCCATAAACCCTCCCCACAGGGAGGGTTTATATTCAAGTCCCTTGCCTGTGGAAAACTTCCCATCATTTTCTTACTAAAAACTCTTGCCAAACATAAGAATTTTGATAAAATGAAGGTAAGAAAAGAAGGGACATAAAAACATGAAACACAAACGTGTTGTCGCCGCATTGGCGTTAGCCTTTGCGCTCGGCATTAGCTTATCATTTGCAAGTCTTCATAATGATCCAAGCGCTTCCGCTACGGAAATCGCTTCGGACGCTACCGCCGTCGCTGACGAGGACGAAGCCACGTCCTCCGATGATTCTGCTCAGTCTCCCGCTCCGCAGGCCGATCTTGTTGGAGACGTAGAGATTAGTGATGTCGCGACCTTTGCTCAGGCTGTCATCTCTAAAGATGTCACTAGCATTACTCTCACTAGTGATATTATTATCCCGAATACCGCCACCTATGTTAACGGCGTCCTCTTCTATCGCGATCTGAAACTCGCTCCGCTTGAGATCGACCTCAATGGGCATAATATTACTTCCGAGGGGAACTACGCCCTCCATACTCTCTACGGTAAATATAACATTACCGGTACAGGAACTATCTCTTCTAAACTTATTGCCGTCGTCGTCAAGGGTTCTGCTGATATCAATTTTACTGAATATAATACCCTCACCATCGGCTCTGGCGTCACTCTTTCTTCGCAATATGGCGTCCTCGTCGACCAGACCGCGGGTCGCAATAGCGCTGGCCAGGCTGTCGCTGTGCCTTATGCTTATGGTGTGAACTTTACCTTCAACGGTACGATCAATGCCATGCAGGGTCTCTACGTCCAGGGTGTAATCAAACATACCGACAATCCTGTCCGCGTCAACGTCGGCGATACCGCTATCATTAATGCCGAGCAGTTTGCTATCTATGCCGCCGGCTATGCTCAATGGACGATTGGCGCTGCGCATATCACCGGCAAAACTGCTATCGGTACGAAAGCCGGCAGTTTCGACCTTACCAATACTACGATTACCGCTACTGGTCCCTTTGTCGCTGGCAATGTGAAAGATGGCGGTATGGATAGCACTGGTACCGTTTTCCAGGTTGAGCATCATGCATCCTATGCCGATCAGATCGAGATCAATATTGATGGCGGCACTTACACTAGCGTGAATGGTGATGTTTTCCATGAATATGGCCTTCCTGATTCCTCTGCAGCTCGGGCTACTACTCTCGCTCAGGCTGATATCAATATCAATGGCGGCACTTTCGCTGCTGGCGCTAATCGCGCTATCTTCGGCGGTGATACTGAGGAAATGGACATCGAAATCACCGCTGGTACTTTCCATGGCGTCGACACGCCAAGTTTCTCCGAGAACGGCTATCTTGTCGGTAATGTCCATCTTGACGCTAACGGCACTGTTGTCGCTAATACTCCTTCTCGCCCTTCCCGTCCGAATCACAACACGGGCAACACTACGCCCGACGGCGACTCCGATCAGCCCGAGCCCGTTCTTCCAGATCAGCCGACTACCCCTGACGATAATTCTACGGATTCTGGCCAGACCGCCCCGGGCACCGGTGCCATCCTCGGCGAGGGAATTACCAGCGCCGTCAGTACTGTCGTCCCGATTGCAGTCATCGCTGGCCTTATCGTTGCTGTCTACTGTCAACGCATTTTCGACCGCCGCCGTCGCGCTCACGCCTACGCTATTGAGCAGGAAATCACCGCCGAGATCAACGCTGTCGAAGCAGATGAAGAGCCCGAGCCGATCATTGAACGCTTCGTCGCCGTCCCGATTGACCGCCCTGAGGAGCCAACCGGCCCCGTCGTCGACCCCTTCGTCCCGCGTAGCTAAAATATAATTAAATCTCTAATCCCGCTTCTCCAAGAGCGGGATTTTCGATTTTTGTCAAATTTCACCCCATTTTTCACCCATTTTGCCCAAAGTTTCCGCAAAATGTCCACAAAAAGCTCATAAAGTGCTTGACATTTTTTTTTTTTATTGCGTAAAATGGAAAGTAGAATAAATTAATTCATTAAGGAGAATATAATGAAGAAAAGTCAAGTTTTGGCTGCTCTAGCATTAGCATTTGCTTTGGGTCTCGGCGTCGTTGCGCCTGTAGCTAATACTTACGCTGCTATTACGCCGAATACGGCTACTACCAAGCAGAAGGCTGAAATCTACGATCAGGCTAAAGATCTTTTAGCTGACGCTAACAACCTTGAAGACTACGCTGAATACAAAGAGCTTTACAATAGCTTTGAAGGTGATGGCGGTCTGATTAAGGCTCTTCAGGATGCGGCAAAAGCGCAGCTTCGCGTCTTTAATCTAAACCTTACTAGCGAACAGTATGTAAACGTTTACATCAACCGTTTTAATGATATCTTGACTCGCCGCGCAAGCGAAATCAAGAACGCTGACATCAGCAATAAGGACCACGCTCAGTTCCAGACCATCCCCGCATTTACTACTGCGGCGACTTTGGAAGCTGCCTACAATTCCATCGAAAACGTCATGGACATCGTTAATGCAGACTTGGATATCATGCGCAAGAACTATGATTACCAGGCTAACAACGTCATTGGTGAGATTAATGACCAGCTCGCAGCGATCGTTTCCACTCTTGAGAATCGTTCTGACAACTTGATTGCAGGGCTTAATACTGCACTCGCTGCTGTAGACTCTAAGTTCGGCGTTACTACGTCAACATTGACACGCTTCACAAGCTTAATCAATGAAATTGACGAAGCTGCTTACGACGCACTAATCACCAATACCGAATGGGTCGGCGGCACTCCGGCTAATGATATTGAAGTTGCTCAGAATCTTGGTTTGATCATCAAGACTGCTAAAGCATTACCGAAATATAACCTAGCTGGCGAAGTTGCAAAGGCTGAAGCTAAAGTTGCGAACATCCCTGCCAATAGTGGCATCGACGTCGACTATGCAAATGCAAAGAACTACATTGCTGCGTTAACTAGTGCTATTACTGCTTACCGCAACGGCACCACTACAACTCCGTCTGTCACTACCACTACTATCGTTTCTGCCGACGGTAACGTCTCCGTCACTGGTAAATTCGAAGCTGGCAAAGTCTTCGTCAAGGCTACTAAGTCTAACAAAGAAGTCAAAGCTTTCGATGGTAAGAAGTCTTACATCTACGACATCGTTTTGACCGATGTTAATGGTAACGAAGTTACTCCAACCGGCGAAGTCACTGTCACCGTCAAGGTCCAGGGCGACATCAATGGTGCTAAGAGCAATATCTACCACGTTGATGAGAACGGTAAGGTCCAGCTCGTCAAGTCTTCCTACAAAGACGGCGTCATGACCTTCACCACTTCCCACTTTAGCCTTTACGCTATCGTTGAAGACAACGGTACCAACCTTACTACTCCAGACACTGGTGCTCTCTTCGGTACCGAAGGTAGTGCAAGTACTACTGTAGCTATGGTTGCTGGTATCGCTACCGCTCTCACTGCTGCTGGTGCTGGTGTAGTTGCTTACCGCAATGCACGCCGCTCTAGCCGCAAATAATCTTTAGTACATTCTATAGATTGTTAGAGTAAATGGGGAATCCCTAGCTAGTCTAGGGATTTCTCCATACAGGATCTATTGGTCAACTCCTGTATACCATATAACCATATAACTATAGCTACAACTTATAGTCATAGTATATAAACAAAAGCTTGACCATCTCGAACCTTAGAGGATGCTCTACGGACACCAAATCGAGCCATAGATGTTTTGATATTCGTCTATGCCTTAATTTAATTTATATATCTACCGTCCTAAGGTATCGTCTAAGGTTCGAGATTTTAGCACTATATAATATATAAGCCCAGAAGCTAACCCCCGCCCCTATCTTTTCCGCTTTAGATTTGCTATAATATATATATGAGTAAAGAAGAATTATTTAAGCGTCGAGCTATCAGCATAGCTCGCAGTATGGAGGTCGAAGGCGCCGATTTTGAGCGCATGAAAAAAATCCTCCTGACTGGCACCCGCCCTCCGAAAGCTTAATTTATGGATGCCGGCTATTTCGTAGAATGTGGCGACACTATGCCGAATAAGCTTGGAATTTCTAATGCCGCCGAGCTGGAACACGTCGAATATGATATTACCGCCCAGAAATCTCACGAAATTCTAGAAAACGCCAAATACGACAAATTTGATTTTGATTGCCTTCTTGGCATCCATCGCCAGCTCTTTTCCGAGATCTACGATTTTGCCGGCAAAGTCCGCACCGTAAATATTTCTAAACCCGATAGCCCAGTTCCTTTCTGCTATGTTGATTTCATTCCCAGCGAAGCTGCGCGTATCTTCGGGGAATTAGCACATGATAATTATCTCGTTGGTCTCGATCAGCCCGAGTTTAGTGAAAAGCTCGCTTATTACGCCTCCGAGTTGAACGCTCTTCATCCTTTTCGCGAAGGAAACGGTCGCACAACTCGCCTTTTCTTAGATCTTCTATGTAATCATGCTGGTTATTTCATCGACTTCAGTCTTGCTTCCCGCCGCGCAATTCTACATGCTGATACCGAAGCCTTCTCTGGTAATCTCCAGCCGATCAAAGATCTCTATCGCCAAATCATCCTCAAAATCTAAAAGTAAGGTATAATCAATGTAAGGGTAGGCACCGCGAAATTTGTCTTCGCTTCTTTTTCGGCTAAACTAAAAAGTATCAAAATGAGTATAGAAATTCATAAGCGCGCAATCGTAAAACTTGTCCGCATGCTAGTCGTTAGTGTGCTTATTACGAATATCGTACTATGTTTTGTGCTTCCCGAAGTCATAGTTAAGGCCGCCGACGCTATGCGCTCCATCATCGCATATGTCTGCCCATCATGTCTTCAATGGGTCTCGTACCAGATATTCTATGTCATGGTTTTCGTAATGGCAAATATCATCGTGATTACTACGGTTATCTATTGCCGTCGCCAACATCTGCCACAAATTAGGAATATCTACCATCTCAATAAAGTCATGTCTCAAAATCGCGAAAGGTCTCCGGCTGTTGATATTGATAGCCTCATGGAAAGAACGCTAGGCTCAGAGATATGCAAAAAAGGTGGGGATGATTATGACCAGGTTCGTGGAATCGTCATGGAAAATGTCTCTCCAATCATCGATTTCCTAGACGGCGGCTGCAAATATAATAACACCCTAATCGTTAGTGCGCCGTGGGGCGCCGGAAAGACCACATCGACGCTGGTCGCCCTGAATCTCAGGGATATTTCCGGCCAAAAGATTTACCGCTACGTATATGAATCCGCCTTTAAATACACTGATAATACTGGCGAGTTTGGCCGTGATGTAACCGCGGCAATATTTGACGTCTTAGCTGAGCTTAACATATCTAGCACCGAAGATTTTGATAATCTTTTGCAGAATATCAGCTTCGAGCCGGCCAATTTTCTCCAGTCAATCTTTAAGGTGTTCCAGCAAAATCCGGCCGCACTGACTACCGACCTTGTATCAAAGATTAATGAGCGTTATTTTAAATACATAGAGAACAGTAAAAATTTACCACTGGATCTCACTATTGTTATAGACGACCTCGATAGGTTACAGGGGGAAGATGCTGTCAATGTCTTATCGTTGCTTTCTATTATCAGACGTTTTAGTTTTGTGCGTATTATTATTCCAGTAGACCCGACCACGGTAAGTGCGCAACTCGGGGAGGCTCATATTTATCAACCAGAAAAGTTTATTCAAAAGTATCTCCCTGAACAATCGACCGTTGAGCTTAAATCGACCGCAGAAATTATAGAAATTATTGCTCGCCAGAATATCAAAGGGTTACAGAAGAAGCTTCCCGAGGGCGAGACTGGCTTCTGCGCTGCCTGGGCTGCGATTATTATTAAACTTGTTTCGAATAGGCTCAACAGGACGCCAGGTGAATTAGGGGATCGAACCTTCCAATGGCTTAACTTAGATGAAGGCGGGTATGGTCGACGCCCAATCCCTCAAGATGCCATGTCGCCACGGCTTTGGAAGATCTTAACCGCTCTTAGTGAAAATATCGATAACCAAGTTCTTCGCAAGACAAATGAGTACGGCAAGAAATATAAATGGCTCGACTCAAGCCCGAGCGACGCCAGGAAGGTAGAGGATTTCATTCTAAAAGTCTTATGCCGGGACAGCACCAGAGCTATGAGCGATTTCACAGAAGACATGTATTACGACTTAATCGCGCCATGGATTTTTAGCTTTGCAAAGGAATATTGGAGTGATATTGACGCAACACTGCGAGATGTCTTAGATATTATCCATGCCCATGATTTTTCTAACCTTGACGAGGATTTAGGTAGGCAATTCAAGCAAGTCATGGCGCAACTTTTCCCGGATTCAATGAAGCCATATTTATAATATGTTGTAATTTTTACAACATATTTTTGTCGTTTTGAAGATAATAGATATAAAAAACGACTAATTAAGTAGCAATTTTCATAAAAATCTAAATAAAATGCTTGACTTATCGAAACTTTCCACTAAAATAAGAAGTAGATATAAATTAAATTAAGGAGAATATCAAATGAAGAAAGCTCAAATTTTGAGTGCTATTGCTTTAGCGTTCGCATTGGGCGTTACTCCAGTTATTGCAACCGTAAACACTGTTAGTGCTTACACTGTTGCTGATGCTGATGAGAACATCAAGGGTTCTGCCACTGCTCAGGAAGTTGCAAATGCTGTTGCTGCTGTTAAGGCTAACTACCCAACCTACAACAACATGCTCGCTCTCTACGACCTATTGAACCTCACTGGTGATGACGCCATTGTCACTAATGACGACTTGGCTGCCACCGATGCTAGCACGATTACCGCTGAGCTGACCAAAGATTTTGGCATGAGCGCCACTGACGCTTCAAAAATCACTGATCTTAAGTCCTTCAAGGCCCAGATCGAAGCTGCTGTAAAGGCTGCTAACAACGTCACTAACTACACCATCATCGCTAATTACCTTAGCGCTGCTGCTGGTGATGACGACGCTGCTTTCCGCACCGCTGTCGCTGCTATCAACGCGAAGTTTGACACTAAGCTTTCTGTAAACAGCAACGTTACCATTTCTGCTAACAAGTCGGCTTACGACACTGCTATTGAGTCTGCTGTCGATGCTTGGGCTGCTGCAACCACTGGAAAAACCACCTACAAATGGGCTAACTACAGCACTTTGTATAACGCTGTAAACGACGCTCAGGAAAAACTTGATCAGTACAACAAAGATTTTCCACGCTTGAGCAACGCTCTCAAAGCTGACGGTGTTTTGAATTCTGATGGTCAGGGCAAACTTGCTGCTGAATTAGCAAAAGACAACCCAACCGTTTCCGCTTTGAATACTATCGCAACCACCGCAGGTGACCTTAACGGTTATAATGCATGGGTTGGCAACGCTACCACCAGCGTCCGCGTCGCTATGAACGCTGCTGCTGGTGCTCAGGATTTCGCTAGCGAATACAACTACAACCTTGTTATCGCTATCGCTTCCGCTCTTCAGACTGCAGTCCCAGTATTGGACAAGACTGACTCTGAAATTGCACAACAGCTCGTTGGTTACAAGGCTGGTGAAACTCAGACTACTACCATCTACTCTGCCGACGGTAACGTCTCCGTCACTGGTAAATTCGAAGCTGGCAAAGTCTTCGTCAAGGCTACTAAGTCTAACAAAGAAGTCAAAGCTTTCGATGGTAAGAAGTCTTACATCTACGACATCGTTTTGACCGATGTTAATGGTAACGAAGTTACTCCAACCGGCGAAGTCACTGTCACCGTCAAGGTCCAGGGCGACATCAATGGTGCTAAGAGCAATATCTACCACGTTGATGAGAACGGTAAGGTCCAGCTCGTCAAGTCTTCCTACAAAGACGGCGTCATGACCTTCACCACTTCCCACTTTAGCCTTTACGCTATCGTTGAAGACAACGGTACCAACCTTACTACTCCAGACACTGGTGCTCTCTTCGGTACCGAAGGTAGTGCAAGTACTACTGTAGCTATGGTTGCTGGTATCGCTACCGCTCTCACTGCTGCTGGTGCTGGTGTAGTTGCTTACCGCAATGCACGCCGCAACGCTCGCAAATAGTTAAGTCCTTGATTTAATCTATAAAGCGTAAAAAGTCTCCGGGTTGCACCGGAGACTTTTTGTAGTTCGCACTCATTATAAAGAAAGATGTTACTAGCATTGACTTTTATAACTATCTGTGCTATACTAGTTGTATTAGGTGGGCATATAATTAGCTAATTATTGATGAGGAGTTGGTATGGCTAGGAACCGCGCCTCTAATCGCGATTCAAAGAAGTCTGACAAGAAACTCGCGAGCCGCCGCAAGAAGCAAGCTCGCGCTCTTGGCTTATCTCCGGAAAGTACCGAACTACTCGATGTTCTTGAAAAAACTACTAGCTCAGAAGCTCTCGCCTCGGAAATTATTTTCGATCCAGAGCATATCACGAACTTCGCCGAGCTCCTCGCCGCTCTTGAGTCTAACGCCGCCTATATTATCCTCAGGAACAATATTATCGTCACCGAAAACATCTTGATTAATTATGATGTCGTAATCGACTTTAACGGTTTTAGTATTATCGCCGACGAACAGTTCTCCGGCGCCCGTGTCCTTGATATTCGTAGTGGCGCAGTTACCTTGACCGGTTATGGCAAAATCTTTGCTATGGGGCCGCGCAGTGTTGCAGTCCGCGTTTTTGGAGCAATTAGCTCGTCGACGCCAGATTATACTCACCTTACCGTTGGTGAGGGAATTAGTCTTTTTGCGCCGAATTCTTACGGTATTCTCATTTCGCCTAATCTTGGTGTTGCCTACGGGCTTACAATCGACTTTTCCGGTCAAATCTTCGCTCACGATGGTATTTGCCTCACTAGTGGCATTCATGGCTACGAAGATAATCTTCCCCTCATCCGTACTGATCAAGATGCCTGTATTATTGCCGACGAGCAGTCCGGCGCAGCCATTGAATCTGCCGGCCATGGTCGCTGGGAACTTTCCGGTAGCCGTCTTACGGCGGCGATCGGCGCGAGACTATTTTCGGGACTTTTAAACTTTAACAATACTCAAATTATCGCGCAAAATGGCGCCGCTTTCGAGACCGGAGAGACTATCAAACGCGAGCTCGAAGTCACCGTGAATGGTGGAGTTTATGCTGCCGAAAATGGCTACATTGTTACTGGTACACCAGATTATATTAAGAAGTTTACTTTGCGTAGCGGGAAGTTCTGCGGTAATGCCGGCATTATTGCTGAAAATCTCTCGACCAAAGTCCGTGCGAATAAGCCCGCCATTCTACATGATAACATCGCAGAATTTCTCGAAAGCCTCACTCCGATTACGATTTCTCGCACCATGCCTAGTACAGATACATCCTCGGTTTCAGATTTCGTACCAGAAACAAATACCGCTCCGCAAATTATCGCCGAGCCGAAGCCTGCGGCATCCGCACCGTTGCCGAAGTTACCGGAAGGCCCATTCTCCGAACATGTCGACGAAATCCCTGAGTTGGCTGATGATGCGACCGATGAGCAGTCCATCATGCTTGAACTTATTTCCGATGAACCGCTAGTTGCACCAGCTCCTCCCGCTCCCGCAGTTCAGCCGACTCAGCCAGTTTCTATAGCTCCTCCTATGCCCGCTCAGCTCGGCCCTACTCCTCGGCCGGATACTATTCGTCCTTCTGAATCCGCACCGCTCCTCGATGAACAGGCCGCAGCGCGCCTAGCACTGACTGACGCTATCGCTGATATTCGCAAGATTAATGTGGACGACTATGATTTCGGTTTTGATGAACTCGAACGCTCAATCCAGTCTGCTGAGAGAATTCTTGCCGATCCTCTTGCGAGCCTCGCTAGTATTTGTGACGCCGCGAGTAACCTTTTGCAGGCTTTCGACGGTCTCGAAGGACACGACGATGCTGCGCTTAGCGACGAAGAGTTGGATGAATTATTTTATCATGGTGCTATTCTTGAAGAACTTGCATCGCATAAGCGAAAAGTTGCCCCAACGGTAAAAACGCAGGTTGAAGTTGTGCCAACTTTTTCTACTTCTACCGAGCCGGATTTTACAGTCTTAAGCGAAGCTCTTGCAACAATTTCCGAGCTTGATCTAAACGATTATACTGATGCAAGTCGAGAAAATCTTCTCGTGGTGCTCGCTCGTGCGCAGGATGTTCTGACTGACGCGGCCTCTACGCAAGACATGGTCGACAAAGTCGCCGCTGACTTGGTCGCACAGATCTCTGGTCTTGAGTCTGTCAAACACCTGCACTCGCTCGCCCCTCGCATCCGTATCAACTCTCCTGCTCCCGTCGTTTCCCGTATCCTTCCTCCGACCATGATCGACGAGCTATCTCCTGCTTCGACTTGGTCGCAAGGCGTTACCATGATTGACGAGCTCGCACCGCTCACTATGAGTGAGGCTGCGCGCGAGAAAATGCTCCGCGCTGCTCGCTCGCGCCTTTCTGCTTCTATCGAAATCCTCACTCAGCCCTTCCGCCGCTTTTCCAGAAGCCTTACTACTGGTATACGCGCTGGTCTTCGTGCATACCACGAGTCACTCCACTCCCCGCAAAGCTAAAATTACCATAAATTTTTTCGATAATTATTCCCCAAAATTCCCGCAAATCTAAAGTCTACGACTTTTTATCATGCTAGTGCTTGTACTTTTGACTTCTTTTGTGCTACACTCGGCACTATGTCCGACCATGCTATGCCTCAAAAGTCCCAAAAGACTCAAAACTCTAAAGATTCCCCTGCCCGCCACAGCTGCGCGCGGCTTATTACCAAGCTCCATCCGTCTTGGTGCTTCTATGTCGCCGTTTGGGGAATTATTGCCGGACTTATTACGAGCCTAGTTTTCGAGTTAAACTTTCCCTCCCCCACTCTTCTCGTGATCATTTTAGTCATATTAATTATCATTACTTTTCGTTTTGCTAACTTTATTACTATTATCATTGCCTTTCTTGCCGGTTTTCTGCTCGGCACCTTTCGTGTCAGTCCTGAACTTGTCGGGCGCGCCACCATAGCAAATTTCCAGGGTCAAACCATTATTATTGCCGGCAACTTGTCTGAGGATCCCGACATTAGCAAGAACCCTCCCGCCATCCGCCTCAAGAACCTACGCATTTATGCTAATAAAACTGCAGAAAGTTTCAGCGCCGACGATTCCGACTTTCTCTCGCTCGTCGGTACAATCTACGCTACGATCGCAAATAGCTCCGACACCAACCTTGAGCGCTCGGATTTCATTATTCTGGAGGGGAAGCTTGAGTCTGGTTTCGGCACCTTCATCGGCAAAATCTCCCGTGCTAAGATTCTTAATATTGAACGCTCAAGTCCTGGCGATGTTTTCGCTCGTTTCAAACACTGGTTTTCTGACCGAACCCGCGACTTTATGCCCTCTCCAGAAGTGGACCTCGGTCTTGGCTATCTCATGGGCATGAAAACCGGCCTCGACAAAGATTTTTCCGCCGCCCTCCAAGCCGTTGGCATGACGCACGTCGTTGTCGCTTCCGGTGCGCATCTTGCAATTCTGACGGGTGCCGCGAAGAAACTTTTTGGTCGCATCTCGAAATTCACTGGCGCGCTCGTCGCTCTACTTCTTATTATTGCCTTCGTCATGATCGTCGGCTTCACTCCGTCGATGACCCGCGCCGCACTAGTTGCCAGTCTCTCGCTTGTCGTTGGCTACGTTGGCCGTAAGTTTACCCCGCTTCGTCTTATCGCTTTTACAATGATGCTCACCCTTCTTATTAATCCGACTAATTTTCTCAATCTCGGCTGGCAATTATCATTCGCCTCTTTTTTCGGCATCCTCGTCCTTGCTCCATACCTGCAGAAGTTATTTTACGGCGGCAAACCTCCGCCCTGGCTCGCTGGTATGTTGATCACCAGTCTTTCCACCAGCCTGATCTGTGCGCCGATTTTGATTTATAATTTTGGCTCGCTTTCGCTACTGTCTTTTGTCGCCAATTTAATCATCTTACCAACCTTGCCTTATGCGATGCTCGGTATGATGCTGACCGGCGCTACTAGTTTCTTGCCAATTATTGCCGGTCTCATCGCTCAGCTGACTCGCCTCCTCCTCGATCTACATATCTGGCTAGTCAATTTTCTCAGCGATAAAACTGCTTTCATTCTCGAAATCCCCTCCGCGAATCCGTTTATCTTTCTCCTCTATCTACCGGTTTTACTTTTTCTACTTTTTGTGGTATACTTAGATCATGCAAATCGCAAACGAGTCAGAAATGATCGCCCTCGGGCGGAGCCTAGCTAAGCAGCTCAATCCCCCTGCTGTTTTTGAACTTATTGGCGACGTTGGTACTGGTAAGACGACTTTTACTCGTGGCCTCGCCGAGGGTCTCGGCGTTTCCGAACCGGTCACTAGCCCGAGCTTTACTATTTCTAAGCGTTACGATTTCCAGACTCCCGGTGGCACGAATGGGGAACTGGTTCATTACGATTTCTATCGTCTCGACGACCCCGGACTTATGCGAGACGAACTTGCCGAGGCTCTATCTCAGCCAAATAGTGTGATTGTTGTCGAATGGGGTGGCGATGTCGCCGACTTATTGCCAGAAACAAAGTTGCAGCTCAACTTATCCTTAAACCCAGACGACAGCCGCACTATTAGTTTTAATGACAACGCTAAGTTTATGGAGAACTTATGAAACTTTATCTTGACACGTCCACGAATACTTGCCTTCTTCGTCTTGATGATCAGGAGTACTCTTGGGAATCTGGCCGAGAACTTGCTGAGGAGATTTTCACTTTCATTCACGATAAACTCTCGGAGAACCATGCTGATTGGAATGATATTAGCGAAATTACTTTTTTCTCTGGACCCGGCTCATTTACCGGTCTGCGCATTGGCGCTGCTGTCGTTAATACTCTTGCCGACCAGCTTCAGATTCCGCTTTACGATCATCATGGCGCCAAACATCAAATCATTCTTCCTGATTACGGCCGCCCGGCCAATATCACTCCTCCGAAAAAGTAGCGATAATTTTTCCTACACCGACGAAGTTGGTCATAAATTCGAAAAATATGGTATACTAAAAGTAGACTTTTATTAATTTATATTTATTTGTTACCCCGCTGGCATAGAGAAAAATGTCGGCAAACAATTAGAAAGGTTTTTCTAGAATGAATCTGCTATTCGTAATCATCGCCTTGATCGGCGGTGCTGCGCTGGGCGCAGGTGGTCTCTATGGCTACAACAAGAAAAACGAGAACGGCGGCAAAGTAAAAGCCGATGATCTCGTCCGCAAAGCAAAAAATGAAGCTTCCGATATCGTCTCTAAGGCGAAACGAGACGCTGCTGACCTCGCCGCAAAGTCTCAGCAAGAAGAAAACGAGCGCCGCCGCGAGTGGAAAAATACCGAGAACCGCCTCAGTGAACGCGAAACGAATCTCGATAATAAACTCGATCAACTCGAAAAGAAAACCGAGCGTCTTGCGAAGCAGGAGAAGGAGCTTGACGACCTTAAGCTCGAAGTCCGCGATATTCGCAATCGCCAGCAGGAGAAACTTGAGAAGATTGCCGGCTTGACCAAAGAAGACGCCCGTGAGAAACTCATGCAGATGACTGAGCGCGACATTAAGCAGGACCTCGCCGGCCTCGTCGTCAAGGAACAGAAGGAAATTAAGCATGAAGTAGACGAGACTGCTCAGGCAATCCTTCTTACCGCTATGGAACGCATGTCTTCAGAAGTTACTGCTGATCGTACTATTACTGCCCTAAAACTTCCTGATGACGATATGAAAGGTCGCATTATCGGCAAGGAAGGTCGCAATATCCAGGCTCTTCAGCGTGCTACTGGCGTCGATATTATGGTCGATGATACCCCGGGCATGGTAGTTTTATCAAGTTTTGATCCGATTCGTCGTCAAGTTGCCCGCTATGCTCTTGAGCGTCTCATGAAAGATGGTCGCATTAACCCCAGCTCGATTGAAGAAGCCGTTGCCAAAGCTGAACGTGAGATCGAAAAAGAAGTTGTCCGCGCCGGTGAAGATGCTGCTCGTGAGGTTGGCGTCGTTGGTGTCCCTCGCGAACTTCTTCATTTGCTCGGCGAGCTTAAATTCCGCACCAGCTACGGCCAGAACGTTCTTCTCCATTCTGTTGAGATGGCACATATCGCTGGGATGATTGCTGAAGAAATTGGCGCGAATAAGCGCGTCGCGAAGACTGCTACTCTTCTTCACGACATCGGCAAAGCCGTTACTCACAAGATCGAGGGTAAGCATGCCGAGATCGGTGCTGAGCTTGCGAAGAAATACGGTATGCCTGATGAAGTTGTCCATGCTATGGCCGCCCATCATGACGACATCGAGCCTACTACACCCGAAGCTGTCATTGTGAAAATCGTCGACTCTCTCTCTGCTGCTCGCCCTGGCGCTCGCAATATCTCTGCTGAGAATTTCGCTGAGCGTATGCGTGATCTCGAAAATATTGCGACGTCGTTCCCAGGTATCGACAAGGCTTACGCTATTTCTGCTGGTCGCGAGATTCGCGTAATCGTCGAGCCAAAGCAGATTGACGACCTCTCTGCTCTGAAGCTCGCCCGCGATATTGCCAATAAGATCGAAGCCACGATGTCTTATCCGGGCGTAATTAAAGTCAATGTCATTCGCGAGACACGTGCCGTCGAATATGCCAAGTAAAACCTCTCGCTCAGCGCAGCCTGCTCCCAGTTCTTCCTCTCACGACACTCCGGCACATAACTCTCCCCTCAAACAAAGAATCAGCCGGAAAACTATCATTAAGTTTATCATTTTTGGTGCTATCATCCTTGCACTACTTATCTACTTAGCCTGGGATGTCATCGCAAAAGGCCCGCTCATGCGGCTTCTATTAAATCGCGATGAACTCGTTAAGGCGATGAACGATCTCGGCCCCTGGGCACCGTTTTTCTACATTATGCTTCAAGTCGTCCAGGTCGTCGTTGCGCCAATCCCCGGTCAGATCGTCGGCGGCGTTGGCGGTTTTCTCTTTGGGCACTGGGGGATCCTCTGGACTACAATCGGCAGTCTGATCGGTTTTTGGCTCGTCTTCTGCATTGCCCGTCGCTTCGGCCGTCCTCTCATTGAGAAGATTTTCAAGAAATCCGCCGTCGATAAGTTTGACTTTATTATTAATGCAAAAGGTGCGTCACTCATCATTTTCGCAATCTTCCTCCTCCCCGGATTTCCGGATGACCTCGTCTGTTACATTGCCGGTCTCACTAATCTCTCCATGAAGAAACTTATGCTCGTCTCCATCCTCGGCCGTTTCCCGACCATTGTCATTACGAACTATATCGGTATGGGCATCAACGGGAACATCGGTCTAGTTGCTGCACTCTCACTCGTGGTAGTACTGTTTCTTGCCATTATTGCCTGGCAACGTGAGCGAATTCTTGCCTTCCTTAAGCGCAACGAAAAAATCCCTCCTCAAGGAGGAGGGAAGCAGGGGTAGAAACTATTTAAACCGACTGTTGTGCAGGAATTCCTGCACCGCTTTTCGGTACTCTTCGGCATGGCCCCGGGTGTCCGCGTGCTTCGCGTCGATCATCACATAGGGTACATCTTCACCGAAGTGTTGCTTGATCGCCCCATTGTCCAGGAATTCGTCCCGCGAGCTCAGGATTACGCCGAGCGTCGAATCTATCCAGAACTTTTCTCGCCAGCAGCCCAGCTGCGTAGCTTGATCGGTAATCAGCCAGAGCGAATACTTCTTATGTCCCGGAGAGATTACCGGTGCGATGCTCAGCCAGCCTAAGGCATAGTCCAGTAGCCGCACTATCGGTACGACATACATTACCAGCCACTGACAGAGCGCATTTAATACTGGCTCGCTGGAACACGGGTTGATCGCGATATTTTCCAGTTCTACGCTGCCCAGATACCACTCCAGCTCTCGCGCCGCGTGGTCGCCTACCGACAGGCTAAAGATTCTCACCCGCTCGTACCCGCACTGTGCGATGTCTTGCTGGATCGCTATTGCTGCAGAGAGCGCATCCCATCCAGTATGCCGGAAATAGACCATCGTCATCCCGCCATTCAGCTCCGGGATTGTGGATTTGTGCCTGCCATTCTTCTTCTCGACCAAGAAAGCGTAGTTTATGTCCGGCTGGTCCATCATCCCTGGCAGAAAGTAGTTCATTACTTCGCCCGCCCGCGCAGGCTTGATTACTCTCAGCTCCGGCTGCCGCAGCTCCCGCTCATGCTCCTTGTAGTACATGATAAACGTGAGGCTGTTTACGATCATCAAGATCGCCGCTATCGCCAGAATTATCATCGGAATCCCCCTTTTCCTTATTTTCCTTCTTGACTTTTACCTACGTATTACACATGCATTCGCCGCCCGTCAGAATCTTGTCATTTTCTACCCTCCTAAAGAACCAAAATCGACCGAGCCCACAGCGCTCGAAATCCCTATAATTATACCACAAAACTCTAAAAAATGAAACTACAACACACTTAAATCGCACTCATTCACCCTAGGATAATATCATAACTCCTGCACTTACCAGTATTCCTACAAGAGTTTCATGTTATAATTAAGTCATGAAATACGCTTTCATGACTTTGGCAGTTTTGGCGGTCTGGCTGGGCATCATTCTTCTCGCTGTTTTTAATCCCGGCGTAGGTATCTTCTTGCCGATTTTCGCCGTCGCCCTTACTGTCATATTATTCTTCATCGGATTCGGGAAGAAACAATGACCGCTTTTCGACGTTATGCTAAATTAATCGCTCAGTTGGTAAAGATTGCTTTTTCCGATACCGCAAATAAAGATGCTGAGTACCGCCGTACGATTTTCTATAATTTCAAAGATTGGGGTGGCGTCTATATCAAGTTTCTTCAAGTCATGGCCGGTGCCAGCAAGTTCATGGAAGGTTGGGGTGGCCCCCGCGAGATGGAAGTTTTCTCACAAGCTCCTCGCGAGGATCTAAATTTAGCAGACTATGTTGATCTTTCGCAGTTTTCACGCCTTTCTGCCGAACCAGTTGCTGCCGGTAGCTTCGCTCTAGTCTACCGTGGTAAGTTATTGTCTGGCGAAGACGTTGCTGTCAAGATTCTTCGTCCTTCTATCAAACATAATCTCAAGCGTAACCTGAAATTACTGGGTCATCTTTGCAAGTTTTTCGCACATTTCTTTCCACGTACTCTTGTCGACTATAACGAAGCCTACGCTGCCTGCGCAAAGATGTTTCTTCTTGAAACCGATTACCGTCGCGAAATCGCGAATCAAGAATACTTCGCCAAGCTCTATCATGATCATCCTCGCGTTGTCATCCCGAAAGTCTATCGTGATTTATCTTCGCGCGATGTTATAGTCCAAGATTTCATCTCCGGCCCAACTCTTGCCGACGTCATGAGCGCCGCCACTCCCGAAAAGCCTGCTGCCGCTCTCACGAGAGAGCTTACCGGCTCCGACCTCTGGCAACAAGTTATTATCGCCGGCGGGGAAGCGCTCTATACTGCAATGTGTGCCGACTATGTTTATGGCGACCCACATCCAGGCAATATCATTCTTCTTCCTGATAATCGCATTGCGTTAATTGATTTCGGTATCATCGCGAATCGGCCCAGCAGCCACTTCGCCTTCTATGAATGGACCGAAAGTTATCTCAATATGCTGAATGGTACTGGTAATTTCAAGCGACTTTTGGAAACTACTGTAATATGTTTTTGTCCTGATCTTGCTCTTGCCATGCAACGCTGTAGTTTTGGCAAGGACGATCTACTTACTGTTTTAGCCGACGCTATCAACGAAAAGATGAGCACTACTATGGATGGAGATAATACTTTTGTCGAATCCTTCAAAGACGGCCACTTCGCAAATGTTTTCGTTGAAGTCGTTAGCACAAAAGTCGTTGAGGTAAAAGTCGACATGGTCAATTTCGAACTCTTGAAAGCTATGCAGGCCTTCCTCGGCTCTATTACTATTCTCGACAACTCCGAAGGGAATCATAGTTTCGCCGAGACTATGCGTCGCTCAGTTGAGTATGCTATTACTAATGCTCGTCGCAAAGGTATTCCTCATGACAGCATTAGTAAAACTTGCTATAGCACTACCGAGAGTTACGAGTTATTGATCCGTACGATTTCTGCTCTCGCTGATCATGATGAAGATATGTTTAACTTAGTTCGAGAAAGGATCTTCGCATGAAAACTAATTCATTCGTTAAAAATTTAATACTTCACATTCGCTATCCCTGGACCGCCTGCTGTTTGCTTATTATGTGGGTCGGTCTCGCTGTACTTTGCGCCGTTCTTCATTTCAGCCCCGACGAAATTATCACCTTAGTTACGATCACTGGCGTCGCAACTTTACTAATCGCTTTCGTCGGTTTCCGCGCCTAAATAGTTTATAATTATTATCATAGGAGAATAAAATATGCAATTAACCAAATTAGAACATTCCGGTATCATTTTAGAAAAAGATGGACATAAACTAGTTTTCGACCCAGTGCAATATGCCGATACTTTGCCTGAGCTACATAATGTTGCCGCCATTATCATTACTCACGTTCACGCTGACCATCTGCAGCCAGAATGTATTTCTGCTATCATGGATCTAAATCCTGAAGCCCGGATTTATGCCCCCGAAGATGCCGCCGCTCAGCTCCCGAATGCTATTCTCGTCTCTGGAGGAGACGAAGCGGAAGTTACCGGTTTCAAGCTTCAATTTTTCGGCAAAGACCATGCATCGGTTATCGCCGGAAAAGTCCCCTGCGAAAATATTGGCGTCGTCGTTGATGGTTTATTGACGAATCCTGGTGACTCCTTCGACCTCCTAGAGCTTAATGGCGCTGTCGAGACGCTTCTTGTCCCCGAAGTTGCACCCTGGACGAAAATGTCCGAGACTATTGAATTTATGAAAATCGCCAAACCGAAAATCGTCATCCCTGTCCACGACGCTCTACTTACTGTTATGGGTAAAACCATTTACGACAACCTCCTTCGTGGCGCTTGCATCGAAATTGGTGCCGAATTTGCTCCGCTTAGTGTCGGCGAGAGTATTGATATTTAGCTTACGTCGAATCTAACCATAAATCCCCCGACTGCGAAGCCGGGGGATTTTTATCATTAGTGCTGATTATGTGTTATAATATAAACTCACCCCGCACATTACTGTTATATTGGAGAGAAGGAGGCATTATCATGGGGCCCGACCGCCGCCCGATTGTGGGAATCGTGGCAAAGTACTCCCCGCGTATCGAAAATCGCTCGCCCGACCGACCGTATGCCCTGTTTGATGACGAGATGAAGCAAGCTCTCATCGACGCTGGTGTCGTCACGATTGGTATTATGTCGCCCAAGCGGCATAATCGTCTCACGCAGATTTACCAGCCACTCAGCAAATGTCTACTGCCCGCCGAACTTGAGAATCTCCGCACTCAGCTGTCGCTTTGTCAGGGAATCGTCCTGCTCGGCGGCCACCGTATCGCCGAGTACGAGTACGCCGTTGCTGACCTTGCCTATCAGCTAAATATGCCTACTCTCGGCGTCTGCCGTGGCCAGACTATCATGGGTCGAGTCCTCGGTGCCGACAATATCAAAGTTGATGGCACTGTCCATGATCAGCCTAAAGCCGACTATGTCCATGACATCACTGTCCTCTCGGGTACGCAGTTTCATGACATCGTCCAGACTGACACTATGCGCGTCAATTCCCGCCATAACTACGAGCTCATCGCGAATGACAAATTCCGCGCCTCTGCAATCAGCCCTGACGGCTACGCCGAAGTCACTGAGTCCCCGGATAAGAAATTCTACATGGGGGTTAGGTTTCATCCGGAAAGTCTCTATCGTCATGACCCGCTCATGCAGCGTATCTTCGAAGCTTTCGTTGCATCTCTCTAATCTCGGCAAATGCCCCGCACCCGCGGGGCATTTTTCCTAAACTAAATAAGAAATTCTTATACTACATCAACTTTTCTCGGCATCACTAGCGCTGCAATGAAATACGCAATCACTCCTCCGCCTACGCACGCCGCAAACAGAATCCATGCTAGTCGTACCCATGTCGGATCCATATTAAAATATTCTGCAATTCCGCCACACACCCCGTCGATTTTTCGACCTTTATCAATCTTATATAATCTTTTTCCACTCGTCATAACTTATCTCAATTATTTACATAATTATAACTTATTTCTCCCTATAGCGCAACTACCTGACAAAAATCTCTCTCTGTGCTATAATAAACCACATCGGGGCTTAGCGCAGTGGTAGCGCGCACGCCTGGGGGGCGTGAGGTCGCCAGTTCGATCCTGGTAGCCCCGACCAAGCAAAGAGACGAGTTAAAGTAATAACAGGGCGTGAATTATCACGCCCTGTCTTTTATCGGATCGAAATAATCGACGTCTTCCCGTCTAAGCTATCCGAAAAAGTCGCCCCGAAGGTAATTCCGTCTTGATTTACCCAGATATATCGCTTAAAGGTTGGTGAATTTGTCGCTAGATGTCCTTCGATCCCGCCGAACTTCTCGACCGTTTCTTTATAAGTATAAGACGTCCCCTCGCGCAGCAAATTCTGCAACTCATACCCGACCGAAATCTTAAACTTACTATCTCTCAGCTCATCCTTATCCATCGTCGCTGTAATCGTTCCGAGATTGTCTTCATACTCAATCACGATTTTCGTATTCTTTGTCAGCTGCCAAGTATACTTATCTTCCGTCTCGCTTTTCTCACCTTCAAACCCAATAATCTCATTCGCTTCTGCCAGGGTCATTTTTGGCTCCAGCAGTTTCATGCACTCTTCTACTGTACACTTACCTTTCGGCTCGTCGTCCGCCACATCACTAGACGATCCGTTATTGTCTGGTTGTCCATTCTTCTGCTCATCTAGAGCAATGAGTCCTACGAATACCAACACTATTACCGCCAAAGCCGCGACCACAATCGCGACAACTTTTTTCGGATCTTTCATCTTTTCTCCTAATTACCAATTAATTACTTTACTCTACTTTCATTTTATCATATGCGACCTGCCGCCCGCAACCACGCCACTGTATCGTCAATAGTCTCCTGCATTGGCCGCACTTTATAACCCAATTCTCGGTCAGCTTTTTCATGAGAAAAATTCGCATTCGATTCCAAAGTATATAGAGAATACCTCGTATAAAGTGGCAGCTGTTTTTTGATATTATAATATATCTCCGATAGTGGCGCCGTCAGCTTCGCCAGCCATAGTGGCAAAAATGTTGTAATCGGTTTTTGTCCGGTCGCCTTCGCGATCATCTGGAATAATTCCGGTATCGTCGTGTAATGCCCCGAGAGGATAAACGTTTCGCCAGCTTTACCCTTTGTGCATGCGGCTAAGACTCCGGTCGCCACATCTCTTACGTCGACAAAATCATATCCTCCTCGCACTCCTGCTCGTAATCTTCCTGTTGCCGCATCAATAATTAGTTGAGTCAAATGGCTCGTCTTATAATCATACGGTCCGATAATACCAGATGGGTGCATAATGCAAGCGTCTAGTCCCCGAGTTTTCACTGCTTCCACTACAAATTTCGCTGCCGCCGCCTTAGACTTTGCATATTCTCCCTCGACCGTGTTCGGATCGAAGTTTACGATTTCTGTCATCAGCGCCCGGTTGGGCTTTTCCGGTATCGCATGTACGCTATTTATATATACTAATTTTGCGCCCAGCTCCAGAGTCTTTTCGACAATATTTTTCGTCCCCAGTACGTTCACTTCATATACCGCAGGGTTCGGTTTTGATTTAATGTATACGATCGCCGCGCAGTGAATTACATATACTTCCGACCCCTTAGGTACTTGGAATATTTTCTCTAGAGTTGCCGGCTTCGTCACGTCTCCGGCGAAGATTTCGCATTCTAGTCCTTCTAGTGCACCTGCTCGTTGCAGAGATGAGACCAGCGCGCGCACCGTATTATTCGAATCTTTGACTAACTCGCGAACTATATTATTTCCTAGAAAACCATTTGCTCCCGTTACGATATATATCCTTTTCACTATACCTCCTTTTAGAATCCTAGCTTTGTCTGTTTCTGCCCTTGCGCCGTATCATAATATAAATTCAGCCGCGATTCCGATAGTTCCAGTGCCAGCGACCAGATCGTCTCACTATTGTAAACATATTTTGACTCCCGCAGAATCCTCCAAAGATCCGTAAATTGAAATCCTGGTAATTGCATCGCCGCTAAATGTTTCGCTTCCTCGTAGCGCAGGAAACTATCCGTCTGCGGATCCCGCTTCCGCACTTTGTCTAGCGACTTCATTTTCGGCGATAACGAATGATTCGTCTTCACTAGAATCCCACTCTCATCCGCCCGCACCACTGCATAGCTTTTCGCTGCATGCTCCACTACTGCCATATCACCATTTTTATCTGCAATCAAAAAGTTTTTCGGTACCGCACAGGGAACTTTTGCGAATGCGTTCAGGGCTTGCCGTGTAGTTTTACATTTTTCCGCCACATAGCGAATCATATGTGACGGCGCCAAACCATAATTCCATTTATCAATATGCGCATAAGTCAAACCGATATATAAACCGTGTTCGTTTACCGCATCTTCAGCATACATCTTGCGGTGCTTCCGCCCCGTATGCCTTCGCCACACTCCTTCGTCCGAAAAGATGAAGCATCGATTCGCCCCGATCAGGCTCAGATTATAATACTCAAAGAAATCTCGCGCCTCGGGCAGCCAATCATAATTTCTTCCCACAAAGGTTTTTCCATTTTCCGCCAATGCGAAAATCGTGCAGCCGTGCTGGTGCGGATTTACCTTTGCTCGTTGTGAATCTACAAACCGCGCTAAGTCCTCGTACAATAATAAATCCGGCTCCAGATTTATCGAATCTGCCGCCGCCATAGTCTCCGCCACTAGCTCCGGATAAAATTCCTCGTATAGTCTCAACTGCTTCCGCAAAGTTGCCTGCTGACTCTTCGTCAAATTTCTGCAGAAGTCGTGCCGCTCCGCCCGCAACCATTTTCCATGAAACACCCCGAATTCCTCTCGACTTCCCGTAAACTTAATCATAAGCTAATTATACCACGAAACTGCGCCTTTTCTGCAGGGGCCGTAGACGTTTACCGTCAAATCCGCTACAATGTAACTATCAATAATTTTCATCTAAACAATATGGAGCTATATCATGAGCTATGTTGGATCCTATATGTGGAATTTACGGCAAAAGGCTGGCAATATGCGTATCCTAACTGCTACTGTTGACGTCCTCCCCATTAACGCAAAGGGCGAAGTCAAGCTAGTTTATGCGCCGCATGTTAATGGCTGGAGCTGTGTCGGCGGTCATGTTGAGCCTGGCGATTCTTGGTCGAGCGCCGCACTGCACGAGCTCGAAGAGGAAGCTGGTATTGTTGCCTCCGAATCCGATTTAATTCCTTTTGGTGCCATTTCTGGCCCTGAGCGCATCTTTCACTATCAAGACGGCGACAGTCAGCCTTTTACGCTCTGCTTCTGTATTCAGCACTGGCATCACGAAGGTGAACAGACCGACAAGGAAGAAATTCCTGAAAATGGCTGGTTTAGTATTGATGATGCACTGCAAATGGATATCACCCCTTGGTGTCGTAATATTTTGCTCGGCTATCAAGGTTATCTAGAAACACATACCTTCCAGATGATCGACGATAAGCGCTAAATTATATTTATTGCACGTATGATTATATAACTGCGTTCGCTAATTCTGCACTCTTCATCCCGACCAAACATTGCACTTATAGCTAGCTATCTAATTTATTCCTCTCTCCTCAAGACCGCTTCCTTTCCATCTTTCACCAGAAACACCTCCGCATCCTCTAGCGGTACAGCCTCTGCTCCCACTTGCGCAATGTTTTCCAGCCGCTCTTCATTCTCCTTTGCGACCTCCGCCCGATCTATATGCGGTACGATATATTGCTCGATTAACTTCAGCCCTTCCTTATATGGTTCTATGCCGTAAACCTCATGTACGATTTCCGGAGATCGATGTAATGCCGGGTTATCGCCCATAACCTCGTACAGTGATAAGTCATCTGCTGCCGCCGCTGCTCCAGCGCTGTATCCACCATAGACGAATTTATCATCCTCTACACCCTGCCGAATTATCTTGTCCATTCCACTTTCGTGCAGCGCCGTTGCTAGACAATAAATATTCCCGCCGATCGCAAATACTAACCCCGGATCGTACATCTGCACGTCTTCTACTAACTTATCAGATTTACCGAAATACTCTCGCAAGTCCAATCGCTTACTTTCGATTCCGATTTTTTGCAGATTCACAAAAGTTTTCTCCAGCGACTCTCTAATGCGCTCCTCATCTTGATAATAATCTCTCGCGTCACTGATTATCAATGCTCGTTTCTTCTCTCCGACCAGCTTCTCCAAAACCTCCGGAAAATCTCCCATATCCTGACTCGCCAAGAACAATTTCATCTAGTTTCTTCTCCCATTTCTTTTATTCTACCATATCCGCTGTACTTCCGCATAATTGTCAAGACGCTAAGTAATCATACTCACTTTATTCATGTTTTGAATATCTACTTACCGCAATTCTTCCTATGAGCCTTGAGCTTTTTCATCGCCCAATCGTAATGACTCGGCATTACAGAAATAAAATAACTCCCAAGATTGGTCGTGCCAGTCCAATCATAAAAACCTTTCTCGAACAACTCCCGGTCAGTAAACTTATCAACAAGTTTCAACGCTTCAGTATGCGACTTTTCAAACATTTTGCGAGCATCCTTCTCGGAAGTTTTTTGATGCTTTTCCCAGAGCATTATATTCATATCGCCATAAGTTTTCCACGTGTACGACTCTAGCAAGAACTGCTTACCAAGCTTCCTCTCTACATTATTCTCCACGAAATCCAACATCATCTGATGCCACTCGTAAAGGTGAATGTAAATATCACGCACATTTTTATCTCTACCCCAGTGCCTCTCAGTTTTCTTCGGGTCATCAGAAAAGTCGAACTCAGCCGATTTTTCAGCCTCGCTCATGCTATCAATCATATCGATAAGCTTCTGATAATTTTCCGCAGCAGCTTTCTGTAACTCCGCTTTACTTTTGGCTCGTGGCATAGGTAAACCTTCCGTAGATTATAAGCTCTCCTCTTATTGTATCATATCCAGCATTCTCGACCGTTGCAGCCGGCAAAGTGTTATACTTAATCTAAGTAAGATATCAAAACATGGAGACAGTATGATTTATCTAAAACTCGCCAACTTAGCCGACGCCGAAGCTGAGTATGAAGCGTTTCAGAAAGTTCCGCCAGAAGAAAACGGCTTGACTAATAAATACTCCGGCATGAGCAAGGCTGAGTTTCTGGAAAAAGGTTTACCTGGAATAATCGCCGACGCTAATATAGAGCCGACAGGGAACTATGTCCCGCAAAGCTACTACTTCCTCTGGGATGATGATAAAATCGTTGGCTGGTTTAAGTTTCGTCATCAACTTTGCGAAAGCCTAAAGAGAAACGGTGGACATATCGGCTATGTGACAATCCCCGAATATCGTGGCAAAGGTTACGCTGCGAAAGGTCTGAAACTGTTGCTCGACGAAGTCCGCGACATTATCCCCGAGGACGAATTCTGGCTATTTGCCCATAAAGACAACTTAGCTTCACAAAAAGTAATGTTAGCAAACGGCGCATACAAAGTCGGTGAAGAAGAAATCGATGGAATAACTTATGTCCAGATGAGAATCAAAAAACAGATGCCCGAAAAAATCGACACTGCAATCATCGTAGACGGAGTTTTAGAAAAAGACGGTAAGTATTTTCTAGTCCAAGAAGCTCAAAAGAAATGTCGAGGCAAATGGAACCTGCCGGCTGGACATCTAGACCCTAACGAATTAATCGTAGAGGGCGCCAAGCGTGAAATTTTAGAAGAAAGTGGTTTTGAAGTTGAGCCAACGGCTATTTGTCAAATCGGGAATCGTAAAGCTACTAACCGCGTTTTCATTTCAATAATTTTTACGACGAAGATTATTGCTGGAGAAATAAAATATAATCCTGCCGAGATTATGGACGCCAGATGGTTTTCTTATGAAGAAATTATTGCAATGAAGAGTGAGCTGCGCAACGTTGACCTAGTCCTCGGAGCGATTGATAATGTACGAAACAATAACTTAGCCCCGCTAGAGCTAATTCAGTGTTACAGGTAAATCTTATGATAGTATTCAGCGATTTCGACAATACTCTCTACCCGCATTCTGACGAACATGAATTTTTACGCAATCTTGAGGCTATTAAAAAATTCCGCAAGCGGGGAAACTTATTCTGCTTGGCAACCGGACGTAACCAAGCTAGTCTGGGGCGAGCCTGGGCAGATTATAGCAATTACTTAGATTATATAATTTTTGATAATGGCGCTGTCTGCGTAAACCGTCAAGGTGAGGCAGTATTCCAGGAAACCATCCCATTAGATATAGCAAAGACAATCACCGATAGGATTACTAAGAAGTTTGGGAACGAAGTTGAATTTGTAGTCTATTATGACAATAAAGAATGGCCAGAGCCAGATCAAGACGCTACTAAAGTTCGTTGCTGGACGACTAGTGTCGAGATTGCCGAGCGGGTAGTTGAAGAGATTAGTACAATGTTTGGTGAGACTTTATGCAGCTTTATTGCCCGTGATGTTCGCCCGTCTAATGTTGCGTGGATGAAAAACCAAGAGTACTATTGCGCCTTTGTTGATACTATGTCGGCTAAAGCTGGCAAATACAATGCTATCCGACGACTATGTGAAAAATTCCCAAATGAAAGAGTTATCACTGTTGGCGACGATACTAATGACCTTGCCATGATTAAAAATTACGATGGTTATGCTATGCATAACTCCGTGCCGGAAGTCTTAGAAAATGTCAATCCTACGCATGTTGTTGATAGCGTAAGTGAACTATTGGTAAACATAGATTGGAACCATAAAGATGGCATTTGATTTCAAGAAAGAATACAAAGAACTCTATCCATCAAAGGATAAGCCTAGTATCGTAAAAGTCCCCAAAATGAACTATATCGTCGTGCGCGGCAAGGGCGACCCAAACGACGAAGATAGCGAATATAAAACTACTATCGGCCTACTTTATGGTATTGCCTATACGATCAAAATGAGCAAAATGGGCGACCATCAGATCGCAGGCTATTTTGATTTTGTCGTGCCGCCGCTGGAAGGCTTCTGGTGGCAGGATGGCAATAACGAGGGCATAGATTACGCGCACAAAGACGATTTTAACTTTATTTCCGCGATTCGTTTGCCAGATTTTGCTACTAAGGCGGATTTTGACTGGGCGATGGTTGAAGCTACACAGAAGAAAAAGCAGGATTTTTCCAAAGTTGAGTTTTTGACTTATGATGAAGGTCTATGCATCCAATGTCTGCATGTCGGCAGTTATGATGACGAGCCGGCGACTGTTGCCAAAATGCATGAGTTTATGATAGAAAACGGCTATGAGCTAGACGTCCAAAATCCGCGCTATCACCACGAAATCTACCTTAGCGATCCTAGAAAATGCGCTCCCGAAAAGCTCAAAACCGTCATCCGCCACCCAATCAAAAAAGCGAACGAAGCATGAACTTAAAGCAACTAGAAAAATTTATCAGCAAGCGTAAAGTAAGTTTCATTGGCTCGGTAGACGAAAACGGCTTTCCGAATATCAAGGCAATGCTAAAGCCGCGCCGGCATAGCGGGCTGAAAGAGTTTTACTTTTCTACCAACACTTCCGCCATGCGCACTCGGCAATACCTTCAAGATCCCAAGGCCAGCATTTATTTTTACCGCAAAAGGTTAATAAAATACGAGGGGGTGATGCTAATCGGCAAGATGGAAGTTTTGACCGACCAGGAGACTAAAGATATGCTCTGGCAAAAAGGTGATACTTTGTTTTACAAAGGCGGCAAAACCGACCCTGATTACTGTGTGCTAAAATTCACAGCGGAAAGTGGGAGATACTACTGCGACCTAAAGAGCGAAAGTTTCAAAGTAGAATAATGTAATTAAAGCCGCATCAAGCATGAAACTAAAACTTAGAAAGCTCATCCTCAGCTGCCCAGTCATATCTAGCGTCGTAGTTTTTGTCGTCTGCCTAATCGCCAGGTTAGTAAAAATAAACGAGGGGCGGCGTTGTGGCGTTTTGAATCGTTGTGTGCCCATTGTTTCTTAAACTGCACCCGCAAATATAGTTTCTAGTCCGAAACCCTTAGATAGCATCGATCTAAGCACAGCCAGAACCCAGCCCCGCCCAAGGTCCTAGCCAGCCAATCCGATCAAAACGTCTCTGCTTTTACTGTTTCATCAACGTCCGCAACGTATTCGACATAATATTCATTGCATTATAGAATAATTCTTGCTGGTCATCTTCTAACATATGCTTACTCCACACTAGTGAATAAATCAGTAAATCTAATGGCGTAGTCACGTCTTTATCGCTACTGTATTTTGCCATCATCCCTGTATGGAAAGGATGTTGAATGTTCCAGTGAATCTCTAGTTGACCATTATTCAGTGCATCTTCAAATAGATCTCCATTTGGCCCAAGGTCAACCTCCTTAATTACCGCCGGGAAGCTTCTTGCGCCGACCTGAATCTTTCGGAAATTCTTGCGCTCTTTTGTGCTGCTCTCATCATCCTTTTTCTTGTCGTGAATTGAGGATCCGGGAGTCCGCTTGCTACGTTTCTCTATAACTCCATTTGACGTCGGTAATAGTGATTTGCGACGCTTGATGATTTCTTCCGCATCGGAATGGCTAATTTGCTGCGCATCGTCAACTTGTTTTTGTTTTTTATCAGTTGAACGGATTAAATCCATGTATGGTTTAACGATACTGTAAACCTTATCTCGCATGCCCTGCGTGACATTAATTTCATCTTTGGTGAAATTAATTTTCAGAATATCGTCAAGATCGCTGCTGCATTCAATCTCAGCCCGAAAGCGGTTGTAGTCGTTATGTTTTTTCAAGATACCGTCTAGGTCAATGCCCGCTGCAATCTGGCGGTTATTACGTACTATATAAAACCCTTGGTTAGGAATATTATAGTTACGAGCACCCTCAGAAATCTTGCTGGCATCAATACCGACATGCGCAATCTTCAGATGAAAAGTTTTATTATCGATTTCCACTTCATCATCATATAAAATGTTTGTGCTATCAAGGTTGCTCTCCAGTGGGTCAGACGGGGCAATCTTTTCTCCATCGACATAAATCTGCCGTCCTGCATCGATGAACTTACGAAAAACCTCTCCAAAGTGGCTTTTAGTACTCCCAGCAATATTTTTTTCGACTTTATCGAGCTTGCTCAGACGCACTATCGTGCCTTGCTGATTAGTTTCGAGTATAGTCTGCTCATACATACTTGGTGTGTCGCTAGTCACTTCCCAGTTGCCACTATTAGCGATTTCATCAAGGTCTAGGACTACTTTATGAATTTCGCCATGCCTTTGTAGGCTGGAAACCTCGATCCGCCTAGCCATTGAAATACTCGCCGTTACTAAACCCATACCGAATCTGCCAAGGTCTGATCCACCTTTGTCAGTGTCAGAACCCAGCTTGATCGCTTCCGCAAGAATTGTCTCGCTCATGCCGTACCCGTTATCAATGATCTCAGTATAGTCGTCTTTTTTATTGATCTTAATATCAATTCGGTCCGCCTCTGCATCTAGCGAATTATCGACTAAATCTGCCAATGCGGTGTGATTCTTATAAGTTAAGTATCGCAAGCTTTCGATCATTTTTGTGTTTGGTATAATTTGAATCGTACCCATCTTAGTTCCTTGTAATAATTTTATAAATATTTCTATAAGTAATCAAAAAACCTGACAAAATCAGGCGTTCACACATCCAAACACATCTTCTCCTTTCGCTCAATCTTTCTGACTAAGCATACTAATTAAATTATTTTTACCAACGATCACTATGACCATTGTTTATCTGGTCGGGGCGACCTGACTCGAACAGGCGACCTCACGGTCCCAAACCGTGTGCGCTACCAACTGTGCTACGCCCCGATAATCTAAACTCCGAGTCACCGATAGGGAATCAATCTCAGAAACCCGAATCATGGCGACTCAATACCCGTATTATACTATAAACCGTGAATTTTTACTAGAGGGAATTTCAACCCCTGAAACCTCAGCCCGAGAACAGCACGCATTTCAGCCAAGAACCGCAATAACCCCCGGAACCATAAAAGAAATCCCCCGGCCGTAATCGACCGGGGGTTCGATGAATGTGTGTGCCCTTACGGTTCTAGGAATGTCTACATTTCGCCTTCCGGCGACAACCTGTGGCTAGGCCACCGTCCCACTACGACCACTACCCTTTCCGGGCTATGAGCGCCGACGATTTCCGCCCCAAAATTCACCAAGGGCAACGTCAGCCATAGCATTAACGCGTACGGGGTCTTCGTAGTCCTAGCAGGACTGCAGAGACTTCCCACGCAGGGCATAGTTAAAGTGGTAGCCGAACACGCCTCGCCTTTGCGGCGACCGCTCGGCAGTTGATCGGGGATCGTTCTCTGGGGTAGGGAAATTTGGCCTGCAATACAGCAGTGGGTCCTTGTTTTGGAGCATGTACTCCAGGGGGTTGGATCCTTCCATCCCAAGATAAACGCAGTTGGTAGACAACCTGACTCACCTCCTCTCGTTGATGATTCATCATCGAATTTGCCGCTCGGATTTTGAGCAGCGTGAAGCCCGGGTTATACCTAGACTTGACGCCACTCGAAATACATGGGCACACGAAACCAGAGGTGGATCATTCCACGCTATCCATCGTAATTTGCTATGGGGTCAATCCTTGACCTCATACTCCAATTATAGCACACATACCGAGAAAAGTCAATACTTTTTATGCATTTTCCGCAAAAAATCAACTCCCACAGGGGAATAAGCGCCCCGAAAATCCTCATTTTCCAGATTTTTTGAGTTTTTCCATCCATTTTACGATAAATATGGTAAAATATCCCTATACGTCTGGGTGTGGCGCAGCTGGTAGCGCGCGCGGTTCGGGACTGCGAGGTCGTCGGTTCAAGTCCGATCACCCAGACCATTTTAATATCACGTCGATTCACGACGTAAGAATATTTTTGACCAAACTCAAAGTTTAGCATTTCACTTTATTATATATAATTAGCCAAGGAGGAGCCGTGCCACAACCCGCCCAGAAAAAGTCTCAAAAAAACAATAGTAGTAATATGATGCGTTGGATGGCCTTCTTGCTTGCCATTTTTGCAATCGTCTGGATTTTTGTCGCCGCTATGCCTTCTCAGGGCAAGATCGAGGAAGTCCCCCTCTCTGATGTCGTCGCCCGCGCAAATGACGAAAACGGCAATATCAAGAAAATCACTGTCCGGGGCAACGTCCTCGAAATTACCCTAAAGGGCGAAGAGGGCTATACGCAGACCTCCCGCAAAGATTCTTCTGGCACTCTTTACGAGCAGGGTCTTATCGATCAGTGCGCTAGCCTGAACGGCAAGGAACTTAGCGAATGCCAGGCAAAGTATCCAGAGATCGAATATCAAGATGCTGTCGGTTTTTGGGATTACGCCGTCGATATTATCATTATTGGTCTCCCGATTCTCATCGTCATTCTCTTCTTCGGTAATATGATGCGCCAGGCTCAGTCTATGAATAATCAAAACATGGGCTTCGGCAAGGCTAAGGCGAAGCTCTACGGTCCCGACAAGAAAAAAGTCCTCTTCTCTGATGTTGCCGGCAATGATGCTGCGAAGCAAGACCTTGCTGAGATTGTTGACTTCCTCAAGGAGCCGAAAAAATACGAGAAGCTTGGTGCGAAGATCCCCCGGGGCGTCCTCCTCGCTGGTGACCCTGGTACTGGTAAGACCTTGATGGTTCGCGCTGTCGCCGGCGAAGCTGCTGTGCCATTCTTCAGTATCTCAGGCTCCGAGTTTGCCGAGATGTTTGTCGGTGTTGGCGCCTCCCGTGTCCGTGACCTCTTTGCTAAGGCGAAGAAAAATGCTCCTTCGATTATCTTTATCGATGAGATTGATGCCGTCGCTCACAAGCGTGATGCCCGTGGTGGCGCTGGTCGTGAAGACGAACAGACGCTGAATCAGATTCTCGTCGAGATGGATGGCTTTGATAATGACTCTGGTGTTATTGTCATTGCCGCGACTAACCGCGTCGATATGCTCGATAAGGCTCTCCTTCGCCCTGGTCGTTTCGACCGTCATGTTAATGTTACTCTCCCTGAGCGCAAAGATCGCCTCGATATTCTGAAAGTGCATTTCAAGAATAAACCTGCTGACAAGACCGTTGACCTCGATGCTCTCGCTGCGAAGACTGCCGGTAGCTCTGGCGCCGACCTCGCGAATATCGCCAACGAAGCCGCTATCACCGCTGCCCGTGAAGGTCATAAGGAAATCACTAATGACGACCTTACCGAAGCTTTCGAGCGTGTTGCGATTGGTCCTGAGCGCAAGAGTAAAGTCATGAACGACCACGAGCGCAAAGTTACCGCTTATCACGAAGCTGGTCACGCCGTCGTTGGCCATGTCCTCCCCGATTCCGACCCTGTCCATAAAGTCACGATTATCCCTCGTGGGCGTACAGGCGGTGTTACCTGGTTCCTTCCGCCCGAAGACCGCAGTTATAAGAGTGTCTACGAGCTGAAAGACATCCTCGCCCGGGCTATGGGCGGTCGCATGGCCGAGAAGCTCATCTTCGGTGAAGATGCGATCACTACTGGTGCCTCCTCCGACCTAAAGAATGTCGCCGAGCTCAGCAAGGAAATGGTTATCGAAGAGGGAATGGGTAGCAAGACTCGCCATCTCGTCTTCCCGGATCAGAGCACTGGTTACTACACTATTACTACGAGCAAGCCATATTCTGAGAAGACCGCCGAGATTATCGATCAAGAAGTGAAACTTCTCTCTGATGAAGCTGCTCGCCGCGCCGAAGATGTCCTCCGCGCAAACAAGCCCGTCCTTGATCGCCTCGCCGAAGCTCTCCTCCAGCATGAGACTCTCGAAGAGAAAGAACTCGAACCTCTCCTGAAGGACGCGAAGCTTCCCGCTACTGCGAAGCTACATAACTAATTACCAAAAATAGCCCCGGCTCAGCCGGGGCGCGGGTTTTCTGTCTTGAGTGGGGGCTATTCGCCAAATAGCCAGTCGAAGAATCCGGATTCCTGCCCTTTTTGGGTCAGGTACTTATTGATCCTGCTCACGCGCCCAGATTTATCATTGCAAGCAACCTCCAGGCTAATCATCATTACTGCCAGGATGATCATCATGGCCTCAGTACTCGGCTGGAGCGCCCAGATTGCCAGGAGTATTAGCATGAGTACTGGCCCGCAAAAGACACAGAAGACGGCCGAAAGTTTGAGCAGGAAAACGAGCATTTCCCTGCTCGATTCCCAGAATGCACTACAGAATTTGCGCAACATTGCAAATTCCACTCCTTTCCTCAAGATTTTAATGTAAGGTGCTATACCTATGATATTATAAAACATGCAAAATGTCAAGTCTTACCCTACCTCTAATAGTGTGTTATAATGAAATCGTAAGCCCGAGTGGCGGAATTGGCAGACGCGCTAGCTTCAGGTGCTAGTTCGAGCAATCGAGTGCAGGTTCAACCCCTGTCTCGGGCACCAACAAAAAGAAGACCTTTAGGTCTTATTTTTGTTGTGTGGCTGAGAGTAGTTGAAGATATAGTAAGTGCAGACTACAAAAATAGCTCCCCGAACTTCAAGGAGCTATTTCAAGACAATTTTATTTTTCTACTCTTCGGTATCTACGTCAATTGCAATAGCAGACGTCTCCTCCAGTTCTTTTGCTATACACCTAGCGGTCCGCCCATAGTCCCGTAAAGCGCCGCCGCTTGTCCAAATAAGATCGCCGCCATTGCCTGCCCCGGTGACTTTATCGTAGCCGACATCATATGCGCCTGCATCAGAATATACAGTGTTGGTCCAAACGTAACCGGCGTAGTTGTACGTCCAGAATCTGCCATCACTAATACCTCCTGCAAACAAAAAGTCGTATGGTGCATTATGAAACTTTTCTATCCCTTCTAATGTTAGCCGGTCAATGTCAGCTGCAACTAGAAACTCGTAGTAATCCTCATTCGACGGAATATGCCAACCTTTTGGACAAATATCCTGAGAAATTGTACCTTCTCCAGTAATCGTAGCCGACTCTCCTGCCGATAGGGCCCCAAAAGAATAATAGTATCCAAACTCCGGTTCCCAGTAGTCTAAGTTGTTCGATCCGTCGTAATACCGCGCTAGATTACATTCGCTCGCATCGCTCTCGTTGCAAATCAGTTTTGGCCAGACCACGCTTTTCCCAGTAGTACTCACCCAGTCTTCCTGTACATTAGAATCTTCCGGATTGAGGGTGATGGGTTGGTCATTTTCTTCGTCCCAGAGTGCTAGACTCAGGTTTCTGGCCATCCAACACTTTCCATCTTCGTATTTCCGCACCGTATATACATTCCCATCCCGTACATCTTCAAGGCTTCCTGCATCACCTATATTAGCTTTAGCACAGATCTCTCCTGTCATATCCTGCATGTCATATATACCGTTAAACCCAGTAGCTACTGCTCTAGGTGTAGCAGCAAGCGATAATGTTACATTAGCCTGATATCTACCCGGATCAGCATCCTCACTAAATTTTGCTGCGAAGAATAGGTTTCTCGTAAAGTTTACCTTGAACCCACTTACTCTATCTCCAGTTAGTGTAGTACCAGTTGGTGATAAGCTTTTGTAAGTAGAAGTCTCTTTCTTACTATCTCCTCCCCAACTATAACCCCATGTATTTTCCTCCATATCGGCGGGGGTTTTATTTTCCGCTCCAGCCACTACCGTGGATGTGCCACTTACGAGGTTTGTTGGACCCGAAAGTATGAGTGAATAGTCTTCTATATCACTAGCATCCACTGTTACCGTATGCGATCTATAGGCTGTACTTCCAGGGCTAGCTATCACTTGCTTATTCGTCGCATCTCCGCCTATGGTTAGTGAAGCGGTAGGGTTAACGGTAGTTGTTGCATAGGTAGTTATGTCAGAATTATCATCAACACCATCGGCAAAAACTTCTGGAGTTTCTGAAAACATACAGAAAAGATTGCCGATAACCAAAAGTAGGGTCAACGCACAAGTTAGAGGAATACGTAAAGAACTATATCGCGAAGATTTATGAATCTGTTTCACAGAAGTACTATTTCGCCGGGGATCCCGGAGGTTACGACCGAGGAATAGCGCCCGAGACCCGTAACGACGGGCTCGAGGGACGCGACCCGGAGAAATATGTATTCTGTGAAACAGTCCCTTTACTTTTGATATCTTCTTATAGTGCATGTGGCCCTCCTTTTAGTTTAGATAGGAACCCTGCGTGGCACCTTTTTACCTATCTAACATGTTGGTAGCCAGATGCAAATGTATACCAACAAAAAGGCACCACTAGGGGTGTTACAGCTAAAACATTGAACAGTCCTGAAGACAACCAACGAAAAGCTCCCTAATAGTGCCTTTTTCTGGTTATATTCAGAACAAACAATAAACTGTTCTTGCATAACGTTTTAACTGTAACATCCTCATTATATCACGACTTCCGCCCCACAAGTTAATTTTTGTGCTATAATCATAACGTAACATTTACATTTTCCGAACCTACCTTTATCGTCCTACTTAAACATTTCACTTTTACTCCAGAACTCTCCTTGGGGAGAGAATGATAACTTAACTAATCTATGGCCTATCAAGGTCCATTTAGGAGTTCTCATGTCAAAAACTCATAATCAAGGACAAAATCACCATAAAACTCAAAAACCACAAACCTCATCGCAATCAACGACAGCTCATAGACCGAAGCCCACTCCCGCTCATAAAATCCTCATCGCCTTCCTCCTCAATCTCGGCTTTTCCATCTTCGAGTTTATTGGCGGTTTCTTCACGAACAGCATCGCCATCACTTCCGACGCCATTCACGATCTCGGCGACGCTCTCAGTATCGGTATCGCTTACTTCCTTGAGCGCTATAGTCGCAAATCCCCCGATGACAAATACACTTACGGCTACATCCGTTACTCTGTCATCGGCAGCCTTATTACTACGCTTATCCTTCTCGCCGGTTCCTGTATTGTCATTTACAGCGCCATCCAGCGCATCTTCCAGCCCGCTCCTGTCAATTACGACGGCATGATTTTACTTGCCATTTTTGGTGTCGTGATCAACTTCATTGCCGCCTGGTACACCCACGAAGGCGATTCGCTGAATCAGAAATCTGTCAATCTCCACATGCTCGAAGATGTCCTCGGCTGGGCAGTCGTCCTCGTCGGTGCCATTGTCATGCGCTTCACAAATATCGAGCTGCTCGACCCTCTCCTCTCAATTGCCGTTGCCGTCTTTATCCTCGTCAACGCCCTGAAGAATTTCCGCGAAATCTTCGATCTCTTCCTCGAAAAGACTCCGCACGGCATCTCGCTCGATGACCTTCGAAGCCACCTTCTAGAGATCAAAAACATAAAAGACGTCCACCACATTCACGTCTGGAGTATCGACGGCTATCAGAACTACGCCACCATGCATGTCGTTACACCCGCTCCGACTTCCGCTCTCAAGCAATCTATCCGCGACGAACTCCGCGAACACGGTATCAGTCACGTTACGATCGAATTTGAATCCCCTGACGAACACTGTCCGGACGAATCTTGCCATCCCGCATCACCCTCTCCGGCCCATCATCACCACCACTAAGCCCGCCCTCAATCACCGTTGCTAATCCTTACCTTGCCGAATTCCCCTATTTGCGGTATAATTATATTAATTATTTCGAACAATTTTAAACAGGGAATATCATATGTCAGGACACAGTAAGTGGGCCACCACCAAACGCCAAAAAGCCGTCGTCGACGCAAAGCGTGGTGCGCTCTTCACGAAAATCGCTAATCAGATCGCCATTGCCGCTCGCTCTGGTACCGATCCGAATATGAACCCCTCTCTCGCTATGGTCCTTGAGAAGGCTCGCCAGGCCAATATGCCGAAAGCAAATATCGAGCGCGCGATCGCCCGCGTCGCCGATAAGAGCGCTGCTGCCCTCATCGAGGAGACTTACGAGGGTTACGGCCCCGGTGGCGTCGGCATCATCATCGAAGTTGCCACTGACAATAAGAACCGTACTATGCCTGAAGTCCGCAATACCCTCTCGAAAAACGGCGGCCGTATGGCTGACCCCGGCTCTGTTATGTTCCAGTTCGCCCGCAAAGGTTGGATTGAGACTTCCGAGAAAGGCGAAGACGCTATGATGCTGGCTCTCGACGCTGGCGCCGAAGATGTCGATGAAGGCGAAGACGGTTCGATTATTCTTACCGCCCCGAGCGACCTTATGAAGGTCCGCCAGGCTCTCATTGATGGCGGCCTCACCGTTACCACCGCTGAGCTTCGCTATGTCCCGACCACGAACGTCGCCATCGAAGGTGCTGACGCTGAGAAGCTTGAGAAGCTCCTTGATGCCCTTGATGATCTCGACGACGTCACTGCCGTCCATACTAACGCCGAGTAATCAAAACCCAGTCGAGCCAACTCGCAATACTCTCAGTATAGCACGCCATAAGCATTTTGTCAAGCTAAACCGCAGCCCTGCCCTAAAGCGGGGCTTGGATCTTCTGTCTGAAGTGCAATTTACAGATGTAATCCCTCGTCTAGCTCTTTCTGTCCGCCGATTGGGAATCGTACTTTCTCGCCATCTTTTGGCATGATCACATGCGCATGTAATCGTGTCAGCGACGCCCCTGATTTCGCCGGGTCGCCGAATCTCATACAGATTCCGCCGCCCGTGACATTATATTCCTTCACTAGTCTTTGCCAGATCTTCTGCAAATCCAACCACATTTCCGGCGTCAGATCTTCAATCTCATACACCGGCCCCATTGCCACGATCAGAAACGATACCTCACTCCCCGGTCGCGGATAACGATTTTCCGAAACATGCCAATAATCCGTCTTGAAGATAATCTTCTGATTTTCTTGATCGACATTTTCTAGCGCCATCGGGTCTTTGTCTGCTGCCTCCATGTTGAGCATAATATCAAGCTGTTCCTGGTGGCGTGCATTCGGCGGATAGATGTACTTATACTTTTTCATTTCCGACTCCTTATTTATATCGATCTCTTGTTATTTACTAATCTTCATCTGTCCATCTTTCACCAGACAAACCGTCTTGATCCCCTTTTTCTCCGCTAGCACATGCGATCGCTGACTCCAATTTCTATCAGGATGGTCCTCAAGATAATATATCTCGCGAATCCCCTTATTCGCCAATACCTTCATACAATGGTCGCAAGGGAACAATGTTACATATAGCGGTGTATCTTCCAGAGTCTTTACTTTTCCAAGCTTCTTCAGTAGGTTAATCTCCGCATGTTCGACCGTGTCGTAAAACAATTCCGTCCGATTCTGTATGTCATACTCTGGGATTGTAAAATCGATCTGATTCGTCCCGAACAGCCACTGCCCGTTCCAATAACACGCCGCCGCCGTCGGACAAACATCGTCCGTCGACTCACGCAATTCCTTTAGTAATTGCGGTATCGGCTCTGGCATTTCCTTCGAATAGTTAATGCGCTTTTTCATATTTGCCGCCGCCTTTGCGACCTTTTCCTGTACCCCCTCGACTTTTTTCATTCGACTGGCGATTGTAATCTTACGAATTTTGTCTGAAGTCGAAGTCTTCGCCTGCCTCGGCAGTACCGCTACTCGTCCGCAATATTTCTCTAGCTTCTCGATCTGCTCATCGGTATAATTCTCTTTAATCGCGATTAGTACGTCTGGCTTTATAGTCTTGATCAGATGCCACTTCGGCTCGTCGACTTCTTTTATGACGATTGCATCCGCAATGTTTAGTAGTTTTATAAATTCATACCGCTCTCGCTCCGGGATCACTGGTCGCGTTGGCCCCTTTCGCTTGCGGATTTTTTCATCACTATCCATCGCGATGACCAAAAAGTCGCATAGCGCTCGCGCCTTTAGTATGTATCTTAGATGCCCTAGATGAAACAAGTCCCACGATCCTTGTACTAGCCCCACCGTCTCCCCTGACTTATGCGCGATTTTTACATTCGCCAACCAATTCTCATCCATATTTTCATCCTTAAATCGCCACCGGTATACCTTTTATCGCTGGCGCCGGATCATAATCGCTCAGTTCAAAATCTTCCGCTCTATATTCAAAGATATCTTTATGTGGGTTTGTAATCGTCATCGTCGGGAATGGCTTACTTTCTCTCGCCAAGATTTCCTCTACCCATGGCAACTGATTTTCATAAATATGCGCATCAGAAATCATATGTATAAATTCACCTGGCACAAGATCTAATACTTCCGCCATTGCCAGCAGCAGTGCCGAATATTGCACCCAGTTACTCGGGCAGCCGATTAGGACGTCGCAACTTCTCTGGAATAATACTAAGTGTAACTTATTTTCTAGAATTCGGAAATGCATCCATCCATGGCACGGACAAACAACGACTTTTTGCTGATGATTTTTATTTCTAATTGTATACTGTGGAATCCAAGGCGAGATTAGATGTGTTTTTAGTTCCGGACGCTCTTTCATTTGCTGTATAATCTCTGCGAATTGATTAAAAGCTTTTCCTTCCGCCGTCGGAAAATCATGAAACGCCGCCCCATATGACCCTGGGCCGAGGTCGCCAGGCTCTAAGCCTCGTTTCGCGCATTTTTCATCTGTACACCAGCTCTTCCACCATTTACAACCATACTTCTCTAGCTCTTCTTGAGTCTTCGCACCATTGATAAACCCTAATAGCTCGCCAATCGGTGCCTTCCAGAACTTTATCGCCCTCTCCGTCAAGACTGGTACGCCATTTTTCAGAAGGTCAAATCTCATTACCGGCGCCCCTAGCAGATCTATCGTATTGACTTCTTTGCCATTTTCATCTACCATCGGCGACGGACTTTTTATCCCATCTTTCAATATTGCCCGTATTAAATCTTTATACTGCGTATCTGGCGTTCTTTCGCTGTACGGCCTGTATTCACCTCTCATCTGACCTCCTTCTATACTTTTATCATATCATAAAAACGTTTTAAGAATAGAGGTAATTTTCACTAAACTACTTCCTCCCTCTGTCGTAGTTGCATAAAAACGCCAGCTGTGCTACAATAAATAACGGAAGGGTGGCCGAGTGGTTGATGGCACTGGTCTTGAAAACCAGCAGGTTAATAGCCTCGCAAGTTCGAATCTTGTCCCTTCCGCCACAGCATTTTATGGTACCATAGCTCAGCTGGTTAGAGCGCAGGACTCATAAGCCTGAGGTCGGTGGTTCGATCCCACCTGGTACTACCAAATCCCATACAGTATGCAAATATGCCTTCGGGCATATTTTTGTGCAAAATCACTCAATCCTCATTTTGCTATGTTATAATAGTATCGTCTAATTCATTTTAAGGTAAAACGTAATCTGTACCGAACATTTTTCTAATGGATAATGTACGGTACCACAGAAGACCATTAGTAAAACATGCTTCGGCACGATTACCAACTGGCCTTAAATGGATTAGACACCCTCTGTGGTGCCGTTTTTATTAGTATACAAATTGCATCTGGCATACTAATAGGTTTAGATAGGTAAAAGCGCGGCACCTCGGAGGTTTCCTATCTATCAACCAAAAGGAGGGCCACATGCACCTAAAGTTATTATCAAAGTTAAGATCTTTTTGTCAAGAAAAGTATCATAGTATTCCAATATCGCATCGACAAAGAACTATTACTTACACTAAACATCTTCATAGTATAAATAGTAAACTTAAGATCTTAACTTATAGTATCCCGACTTTTAGTATCGCGGCCCTACTTTTGCTTATCGGCAATCTTTTCTGCGTGTTTTCAGGAACTCCGGAAGTTTTTGCCGATGAGTCTGACATTATGCCCACTTCCACTGCCCCGGTATCTCTCACCCTTGCCAGTAATAACCCATCCGTAGCAACCACTGGCTCTACTACTCCCGGAGGAGTAGCCTATGCTAGCTCTAACGTAAAGTATACTGCCACTGATATCAAAAGTTATTCCTTAAAGATTAGTCTAGCTAATGGCAAGAGTAATCCAATCAATAGCGGCACTACTCTCACTGGTACTGGTACTAATAAGACTGTTAGTACTATGGGCAATAATACTTGGGGTTATAGCTGGAGTGATAATACTAATACTGACGAGACTACAGTAACTTATAGTACTGTCCCTACATATGGTAGTGCAGCACAAGTTAAATCTGGTACTACTGACGTAAATACTACTGGCAAGATTATGTTTGCTGCTAAGTTTGCTGACAATGCTCCAACTGGACACTATACTACTTCTGTCCTCCTCTCCCTCACTGCTACACCAAAAGTACTAACTACGTATACAGTTACCTATAACTGTAATAGTGGTACTGGTTGTCCTACTAACCTTAATACCACTAATTATAACGAAGCCTACGCTTATACCATCCCCACTACCGAGCCAACCAGAAGCGGTTATAAGTTCCTCGGTTACTCTACTACAAATAGTACTACTGCTGACACCAACTATGCTCCTGGTAAAGCTATTTCGCTTACGCAGGCTAGTCCTAGTAGGACACTTTATGCTGTATGGCAGCAAATCATACCGTGGGCCTCTATGACCACGATGCAGCAAATGACGCCTGAAGCTTGCGCAGCAGCTAGTATCGGAGCTTCTAAAACTCTAACCGACTCCCGTGACAATTCTACTTACACTGTTGGTAAGCTCTCCGACGGCAACTGTTGGATGACGCAAAATCTCCGCATCGTAAATAAGACTATCACCTCTGCCGACTCCGATGTTTCTGTAAATTTCACCATCCCGGCTTCCTCCTTATGGACCGACTTTGCCCCTCATGTATACTATAATAACGATACAAGTTACGGGGCATATTATTCTTGGTACGCAGCAACGGCCGGTACCGGAGCTAACGTCACGTCTAATAACAATGCAGCGGGTAGTATTTGTCCGAAAGGATGGCGTTTACCGACTGGCGGATCGGACGGAGAATTTAAAAAGCTTTATGATAAATGGACTACCGCAACTTGGACTACATACAATAGTAAAAATGGGCGTTGGTTTGGCGGCGCGAGTATATCCGCTGGAGGAGGATTCTTCCCGGCTGCTGGCTATGTAGACACCGCCAAGGGCGCACTCAGTAGCGTCGGCACCCTTGGTTATTACTGGTCCAGCACCTCCAGCAGTACCGAAAATGCATATTACCTCTATTTTTATAGCAGCTATGTCGGAGCTAGCTTTGATTGGGCAAAACATTACGGTCATTCCACGCGTTGTGTCGCTCGTTAATTTTCTAAACCTCTGGGCGCTTCGGCGCCCACCATACTTTTCCGCTTAGCATAGCTAATAGAACTTTTCCGAGCCACATAATCGAAGTATGTTATAATAGAACTATATGAGGGAGAAAAAAGGTTTTACTCTAATAGAAATCACAATCGTCGGGGCTTTTGCTGCGCTACTTGTAGTGCTGTTCTTTATTCAGAAGGCAAACGTCGACGCTATGAATCGTGACGACGATCGCAAGACCGCTATTAACGCCATGTACTACGCCCTCGAAGAATACTATTACCCGAAGTACGGTTATTACCCCTCCGAAATCTCCGAGGAAGTCCTTCCCGTGATCGATCCGCAGCTTTTTACCGATCCTTTCGGCACGAATATCGGCATTGACGGCAGCACTTATTACTACGAACCGGCGAATTGCAACTCCGAGAATCAGTGCAAGGAATACATCCTCCGCGCTCAGCTTGAGAAGGAGAGTACTTATATCAAAAAGGGGAAGAAGTAATCTCTCCCGATGATTAAGTTTACTTCCGCTCAGCCTATCGCCGTTAATGTTAATAATGTCGATGTCGCTCTTAGCCAGATTCGTAATGATCTGATGAGCGGTTGGCTCACCCTACCCGATCTCGACCGCACTGCCGAGCTGGAATCTATCAAGTCCGCCGCTTCCCGCATTCAGTCCGATTCAAAGTTTCTCGTCTGCATCGGTATTGGCGGCTCCTACCTTGGCCACCGCGCCCTGATCGAAGCCCTCGCCCCACACTTCCCGACAAAGGTCCTTTTTGCCGGCAACTCTCTCAGTCCCCGCTCTCTCCAGCGCATTTTCGATAAGATTGGCGATGCAGATTTTTCCGTCAATATCATCTCTAAGTCTGGTACTACTCTCGAACCCGCTCTCGCCTTCCGCTTCTTCAAGGAGAAGTTGCAAAAGAAATACGGTCGCGAGGGCGCCGCGCAGCGTATCTACGCTACCGCCGACGCTAATCGCGGTGCGCTCCATGGTGAGTCCGTCCAGGAAGGTTATACTCGCTTTGTCATCCCCGATAATATCGGCGGCCGTTATTCCGCCCTTACTGCCGTCGGACTCTTGCCGCTCGCCGTTGCTGGTGTTAATATCGACGACCTCCTCGCCGGCGCCAGGGAAGAAAAGGCTAGCTACTCCGCCGAGTCGAACTTTGCTCATGTCGCGCCGATCCAGTACGCTTCTGCCCGCGCCGACCTCTTGAGTCAACATTACGATGTCGAAGTACTTGCTAGTTTTTATCCTGAACTACAGTTATTCAGCGAATGGTGGAAACAGCTCTTCGGCGAATCAGAGGGGAAGAATAATCAAGGCATCTTCCCGGCTTCTGTCACCTATACTACCGATCTGCATTCTCTCGGCCAATATCTCCAGGAAGGCCGCCGCAATATTTTCGAGACCTTCCTCGAAATCGAGCAGCCTTCTACCTATGATCTTGCCGTCCCGTCTCTCCCCGGCGCCGATGTTGACGGTCTGCAGTATCTTGAGAATCGCAAACTCAGCGAGATTAACAAGATCGCTGAGCAGGCTACTGTCGTCGCCCATCGCGTCGGCGAGATTCCAGTTTTCGAGCTTACCATACCTGACCTCTCTGCTCGCTCTCTCGGTGCGCTGATTTATTTCTTCGAATATGCCTGTGCTCTCTCCGCGAAGCTTAGCGGCGTCAACCCTTTTGATCAGCCTGGCGTTGAGCTCTATAAGTCTAATATGCTCCGTCTCCTCGGCTCACCTAAGGCCTCATAAGCGACCTCACAAACCAGCCGACCGGAGCAGCTTATCTCCATTCTAGCATACCATAAGCATTTTGTCAAGTCCAGCCCCGAAACTTGCCAAATAGTCAGTTTTAGCATATACTTTTTATATGAATAAACTTCGTGTCGTCATCGCTCTTGGTGGAAACGCCCTCCAACAAAAAGGCGAGGTTACAGCCGAAGCTCAAAAAGCCGTCGCCGAAACTATTGGCAAGAAAATCGCTAAACTCTCCCAGAAGTATGATATCATCGTTACTCACGGCAACGGTCCTCAAGTCGGCAATATCCTTATCCACGAAGAATCTGCCGCCACTCCTTCCGCCCCGGCTATGCCTCTTGAGACTGCTGTCGCCATGAGCCAGGGCCAGATCGGCTATTGGCTTTCCCAGGCTATCGACAATGCCTTCACGAAAGAAAAACGCCGTAAGCAAGTTGCCAGCCTCGTCACTCAGGTCATCGTCGACCGCCATGATCCTGCCTTTAAAAATCCCTCGAAACCCATCGGTCAATTTTATACTGCGAAAGAAGCTCTTAAGCTCTCCAAAACCAAGGGCTGGGAAATGCGCGAGGACGCCGGACGCGGTTATCGTCGCGTCGTCCCCTCGCCGCAGCCGATTGATATCGTCGAGAAAAAACAAATCATGACCCTCGTCGATGCTGGCGCGATCGTCATCGCCGTTGGTGGTGGCGGTATTCCCGTTGTCCGCACGAAGGTCCTCAAGATCCTGAAAGGCGTCGATGCTGTCATTGACAAAGATTTTGCCGCTGAGAAGCTCGCCGAGCTCGTCAAGGCTGATATTTTCGTTTCTGTCACCGCTGTCCCTAATGCGTATATTAATTATGGTAAACCCGACCAGCTCGCCCTCGGCATGCTTAGCGTCCGTGAAGTCGAGAACTATATCGCCGGCGGACAATTCGGTGCTGGCTCCATGCTTCCGAAGATGCAAGCCGTCGCAAAATTCGCCAAGAAAAAGAAAATCGGCATCGTCACTTCTCCCGACCGTCTTGAGCTCGCCCTCGAACGCCGCGCTGGCACCATCGTGCAATAGCTTATTTGCAGAATGATTACGCTTCGTAATGAGGCGTGATTTTGTGTAGCGCAAAAAGTTGTGCTATAATGAAAATGTTATTGAGTTCAGTTCGCGATATGGTACAAACATATTCGACGAAAATGTTGGCACCGTGAGGCGTCCTTGTCGTCGAGTATGTAAATACTTTAGGACTGGACTCAATAACACCCTCGTGGTGCCATTTTTGTATTATGCATGTTTGTCTACCTGTATGCATAAGTTATATAGCCTAGCCAGTTATAGCCTGTTTACAAAAATGAGCCTCCTGCGAGTTTTCATAACACATACGCCAAAGGAGGGCATAATGCTAAAAATAAAGAAAACTAAACCTTATCAATTTAGAAAGTTACATAATAACTCAACAAGTTATAGCTTATCTGATCATAAGTCTAAGTTATATACAAGTAGAGTTCTATGTAGCCTCGCTCTTATTTGTGGTATTGTGCCATCCTTAGCGTTATTAAGTAATTACAATGTTACGCCAGTTAGTGCGGCCAGGAAAACCCTTAGTAATATTACTGCCATGCAGGAAATGACGCCAGAAATTTGTGCTAATTCCGCTAAATATCAAAGTAATACTTTAGTAGACGTTCGTGATAATAAAAGTTATAAAGTCACTAGGCTAGATGATGGTAATTGTTGGATGACAGAAAACCTACGTATCGTAAATATGGTCATTTACGGGCCAGGTGTAGAGGGGCATGAACAAGATTCTAACCTAGCTGCGGGTGCTACTTTTAAGATTGAACCCTCATCCACCTGGACAGAAACATCCGCCGATGCTAATAGGGTCTACTATGGCGATGACACTAATTACGGAGCCTACTATTCCTGGTACGCTGCAACAGCAGGAAGCGGTACTTCTACTGTAGCCGAAGAAACCTCAGCTTCCTATAGCATATGCCCCAAGGGATGGAAGCTCCCAACAAAAGATGAATACAGCAATCTTCTTTCTATAACTGGGTTTAATAAAACTGGTGGTGCCTCCCTCATACAAAACTCACCATATAACTTTACTTCTGCTGGAGTCTTCTATGCAGACCAAGGGGCGCTTGGAAATGTGGGAACAGGGGGACGCTACTGGACCAGTACTGCCAGTAACGGCGCTTCCTACGCTTATGCTATGTATTTCGCAAGCGCAAACGCTTATCTACATGACACCGCTACGCGATACAATGGCCGTCCCGTCCGCTGCCTCGCCCCCGCCTCCAACACTGACTTCCCAGAACCATTTGATGAAAAAGACTCTACTGTCTCCGTCACCGTCCCCAAAGTCCTCACTATCGATGCTGTTAGTAAAGCTTTAACTCTTGAAGCTAATCCTAATCAAATTATAGAAGGTAACATCTCCGCTGCTATTTCTGCTAATACTACTTATGCTGTACAACTCAGCGCTAGTAAAACTTCTCTCACTAATTCTGCATCTTCCGAAGAACCAACTTCCACTAACTCCATCCCCGCCTCCTCCAATGTCACTCCAAAAACTAACGCCTGGGGCATACTAAACCAAGATAACTCTACTTATTCTGCAATAACCTCTGCGCCAACAACTTACCATAATGCAGAAACCACAAATGAAAATTCATCCAAGACTCATACCTTCACTCTCGGCGTTTCCGTCTCCCCTACTCTTCCTGCTGGAGAATATTCTACGACCGTGACGATTACAGCGGTGAATAACTAAGCCCCAATATCACAGTGAATAACTAAGTCTAAAACGAGAGTTGGCGTCTATTACGCCAACTCTCTTGCTGCGATTCTTACCGCTTCGCTCCAGCTCGTCGCCACGTGTGGCGCCGCTGCCAGCTCCGCTGTCCGGATCCCCGAGCGTATCGCCAGGGAAACTTCTTGCACTACGAGATCCGCATGTGGACAGACGATCGTCGCTCCGATGATTTGCCCCTTTGGGTCGGCCGACATCTTCACGAAGCCTTCTCGGAAATCGTTAGTGTTTGCCGCGCTAATTGAATCGATCGGAATAATCGAAACTTTACGCTTCTCACCTTGTGGTCCGAGCTCTACCTCATTCATGCCAACTTTCGCTACCTGGGGAAATGTATCAGTCACCCTTACGAAACCAGTATAGTTTACTAAATTGCCCGCTTTCTTTAGTGCATTCATCGTTGCAAGCTTCGCTTCGTAAGTGGCCTTCTCGGTCGAGCTTTCTCCGCCGAGAATATCGCCTGCTGCCCAGATATGTCCGCAGGTCGTCCGTAGTTCTTTGTTGACTTTCACGCCAGTGTAGGAATATTTCACTCCCGCATTTTCCAGCCCGAAGTCCGTCGCCGGTTCCGGAGAAGTCGCTAGTACTATGCTCTCTACTCGCACTGATTTTTCCTGCCCATCGCGTACGAATATTACTTGCTTGCTCTTCAGATCTTGCGTCAGTGCAATTACTCGCGACTCCGTCAGAATCTCTACCTGGAACTGCTTACGTAGATAATCTTCAATTACCGTGCTGACTTCCGGGTCTTCCTTCGGCAATAGTCTCTCCGCCGCCTCTGCGATTAAGACCTGTACGCTTAGTGCCGCGAAATATTCCGCTATCTCGCACCCTGTCGATCCTCCCCCGATCACTAGCATTACCTTTGGTAACTTCGCCATCCGGAGCGCTGTGTCCGGCGTCCAGCAACTCACCGTATCTACACCTGTAATCCCATTCGTCGAGAGATTACTTCCTGTCGCCAGCAAAAACTTCTCCGCCGTAATCTGATTATCATTAATAATTATTTCATGCGGACTAATAAAGTTTGCGATTCCATGATAACAGTCAATTCCCGCATTTTCAAAAACTTTCTGATTCCCCCCGCCCGCTCGTCGAATTGCCGTCGCCTGCCAGTTTAGCAACGTCGGGTAGTTATAGCGCAGAGTCGAACTCGACATCCCGAATCGCGCGCTATTCACTGCTTCCGCATAACGCTCTGCGAACCCTAGTGCCGCTCCGTAGGGAACGTCCCGCGAGTTTAGTGTCGACCCACCCCATTTATCACCCTCAATAATCGCGGTCTTCACGCCCAAGCCTGCAGCCAGCAACGCTGCAGCACTCCCGGCCGCACCACTGCCGATCACTACATACTCATAATCAAACTTTTTACTCATTTTCCCAACCCACCATTTTATATTATTTTACCACGGTTTTTATAAACGTAAGCTAAATCTTTATTGTATTTCTCCGCTTCAGTTGCGATAAATCTATTTAAGTCATCAGTTGTAATCGCCGCTCTCGTCGCTACTTTTTCTGCAACCTTTTTCGTAATCTTCTCGACGATTACTTCTGCCGCTCCGACTGATAATCCGATGACTTTTGCGCTATGCATCAACTCTTCTTGTAAGTCGCGCTCATTGAAAGTTATTGGTTTAATAGTTTTCTTTTTTATCATTTTAATACCTCAAATGCGAATAAAAATATTCCTAACACGAGAAACCCCGTACCAGACACTATGCGTAAAAACGTTTTATTCTTCACTCGCCATCGCTGTATGTTTGTAATTGTCTCTCCCCGCCGTACCGCTAACCTCAAAATTACCGGCGGCACAATCGCAATCACTGTATATATTACTACTGCAATAATCTGCCACAACGGCTGTAGCTCTAATATACTATTCGCCGCCACAATAAATAATACTAATGTAAAAGGCATCTCTGCGAGACTTGTTAATACTCCGAGCGAAAACGCTTCTGTATTACTATTCGTCTCCTTTGCCCGCTTATCGATAAACTTCGCCACGCTTCGTGGTAACCATAATTCCGTACTTTTCCCGCGTCGATAGTAAAACGTCCGCATCACTACCGCCAATGCTAGCAGCATTCCAATTACGATCAGAATTTCCTCTGCATATAAGGCCTTCCCGAAATACCGGTCAAACACAAAGCATGTCGCCGCTACTGCTAAGAACACTAATGTCCCGATACCTGCGATATAGCTACTGACGATCGTTTTCGTTTTCTTGCGCACATGTTTTCCGAGACTTGCATGATATAAAAGCAGCAGAGCGCCTAATTGCAGTTGTAGGCTCGCATGTACTAGCGCTGCTAAAACCACCTCACTCATCGGAATAACCATATCCATAATCTTATTGTATCATATTTTATTACACTTGTGCTTGTTATTCTGTCAAGTTTTGTGCTACGCTTTAGAGGGGGTCTTTTCTTTAGAAAATCCCATTTTTATCAAAATTCCATAAAACATCATGCTAGTGCTTGGTAATTCAACTTGGTTCGTGCTATGCTCCGTACATGAAGCAATTTTTATCCCATTTCCAGACCAACTTTATTCTCGGCGTCACCCTACTTTGCAATGTAGCTGCCTTGCCTAATGATCTTATTAGTCTTATTCAGGAGACTTCGAGCCTTGACACTAGCTCTCAATCCACGCTAGATTCAGCGGAAGGCTCGACTATTCCCGATCAATCTACTAATCCAGGATCTCCGACTCAACCTTCAAAAGACCCCGACGATAACAGTGATGGAAATAACGGCGACGATGGAGACGGCGGGGAAGATGATGACCCTAAAGATGATTCTCCTGAACTTTTCGATTTTAATAGCGATTTAATTATCCGTGCCGTTAATCCTGGCTATACTACAACTGACTCTGACGGTAATAAACTCAATGAAGCCGGTGAATTCATTGAGTTAGAAAATCTCACCGGCTCCGAACTTGCGCTTGCTGGTTATACCCTACAATACGATTACGGTAGCGGTAATACGATGACCCTATTTACTTTTCCGGAGGGAAGCTATATGACTGGCAAGCGTCTCCTTCTGAGTTATAAAAGTTCTTCTGACGCCGATAAGGCGGATCTGACTTATAGCCGCAGCCTTGCTACGGAAGCTGGCCCGCTCGTGCTTTTCTATGAGGACGAGATGGTCGATTCTGTTTGTTGGCGCTCTGATACTTATTGCGCGGGCTACAATAAAATCAGTAAATTTAATAAAACCGTCGCCGTCCGCGACCTATCTCTCGGCGACTTTAAGCAGCTTGCTAAAGACGAATATCTCCCCTACGAAATCGACGAACCTTCCGGCCTCTACCTTCCTCTCGGATATGACGACGAAGACAATGACGGCGAGGAAGATCCGCCCGAAGAGCAGAAAGCGCCTCAATGCCGTGGTCTCGAATTTTCCGAACTTCTCACTTACTATGCTGAAGATAAAAGCGAACAATTTATTGAACTCTTCAATCCTACTGGCTCTGACATTATTCTTGACGGTTGCCAACTTAACTATAAAAAGAAACTTTACGATCTATCCGGTAATGTCCCTAGTGGCGCTTATTATGCTTATTATCTCGATGGTCAATTTTCTCTCACGAAAAATCCCAAAGATCCTTCATTACTCACACTCATCGATGCTGATGGCGAGCCGATTGATGAAGTTGCCTACCCGAATGGTCAGAAAAAGTCCACTTCCTACTCCCGCATCTTTGCCGAAGATGGCACTGAAAGTTGGCAGGTTACTTACGCTATCACGCCGGGCGCCGAGAATATTTATCAAAAGTTCCGTAACTGCGAAGAAGGGAAAATTATTAACGAAGCGACCGGCAATTGCGTTAAAGTCACCAGTCTTAAAGCTTCTACTTCATCTACTACAAAAACCATTGCCCCGTGCCCGGCTGGTCAGTATCGCAATCCTCTTACAAACCGCTGCAAAAAAGTTGCCACTACGACTTCCTCTACGCTCAAAGAGTGCGCCGAAGGTTACGAACGCAACCCTGAAACGAATCGCTGCCGTAAAATCAAACAACCTAACGACGGCGCCGACTATGCTATCTCCCCGACCGAGACCTCGAATCAAACCGTCTTCATCGGCATCGGAATCGTCGCAATCATTATCCTTCTCGGTGCAGTCTATACGATCTTACAATTCCGGCAAGAAATTGCGCGTGCGGCGCGCAAGGCTCGCCAGCGCCTCGATTGTATTCGCAAGGACCTGATCGCGCGATGTATTGGCCGGCACCGAGACAAGAAGTCCTAGCTCCTGATAATGCTTAATCACTGGCAAAGTTTTCTCATGATACTCCGTGATTCGCGTCTGGAAAATCTGTGGATCAGCATCGTCTGCGCGCAAGCCTCGGTCGCCCAGCAACTTCGCTGCCTCCCAGCGCTCAATTACATCCTGGTCAGAAAGCTGCAGCACTACCGCCGCCCGGATCGTGTGTCCGCTATTCTTCGCCACCGCCATCACTTCGTCTTCCTCGCCACTCCATCGCCCAATCGACGACAAGATTAGCGGATATTTCCATAAGTCTTCTCGCTCAAAATACGGCAACACCCAGTCATAAAACACATTTGAAGAAATCAATTTTCCTTGACCAGTTAAGTTTTGATTCGTCGCCTGCTCCATCGCTCGCACGATCATACCTGATGACAAAAATTTCGCCCCCAACTTTTCTGCTAGTTGCACCCCCACTGTATCTTTGCCGCTCATCGGCAGCCCAAACAAGTTAATGCTCCCAATCCCCAGCCAAGTTTTAATCTCTTGGATTTGTGCTTCCATATTTTCATCATAACATATCTGTTACAAAAATCTAGTCTTGTATGATAGCTTATTTCTCGCTATAATAGAACTGCTTAAATCTTTTATAAAACATGCTATCAGATTTTTATATCTAATAAGATTTTCTGATATCAAACAGAAAATGGCATCATGAGCCACAAAGTTGTTTGATGATGAAAATCATTTGATAGCATTGTAAAAGGTTTAAGCACCCGCTCGTGGTGCCATTTTTGTATCGAGCTTTTTGCAAAAGTCCTCCACGAGAACTTACAATATACATACGCCAAAGGAGGGCATAATGCTAAAAATAAAGAAAACTAAACCTTATCAACATAATAGTAGTTCTGTACATATAATAATATGTACTATAGCTCTTATTTGTGGTATTGTGCCATCCTTGGCGTTATTAACTTATTTTACGAAACCAGCTAATGCAGCAAGCCTGACGCTAAGTGGAATTACAACAATGCAGGAAATGACGCCGTATATTTGTGATAATAGTACTGTAGGTGAGACAAACACTCTTACAGATATACGAGACGAATCGACCTATACTGTAGCAAAACTTTCTGATAGTAAGTGTTGGATGACGCAGAACCTAAGGATTATAGATACAGAGATTGATGCTGCTAATTCTAATACTGATTCAGATATTAATAACGGCTCCTTCGTGGTACCAAATTCTACTTTAGAAGACTATCAAACTGCTATCGATGACAACGATCAAAATGCTAATCTAGCCTACTATGACAGCAATACGACAAATGGAGCATATTACACGTATTGCGCTGCTACTGCAGGAAGCTGCTCCCCCGCGTATGACATTTGTCCGAAGAACTGGAGATTGCCAACAATAAGTGAATATGAACGCTTGGTAACCGATAAGAGTGCCTGGGACGACACTAATAAGGGCTTTAATTTTAGTGGAGGTTTCTTCAATGCGGCGGGGTATATCTACGGTAATAGCTCGACTGGTGAAAAGGAGGTAAGGCTTCGAAGTGTAGGTTCCAGTGGTCTCTATTGGGCAAGTACAAACTATGGACAATCTAGCGCGTACAGGCTGTATTTTAGAAAGGAGGATGAGCTAATCACAACAGATCGCAACTATCGGAACAGCGGTCTTTCTGTCCGCTGCATCGCCGAAGGTTGGCCATCAAAGGATGTAAATGTAGTAGCAGTCCGAGTATCTCCAGTAATTAGCATTGATGCTACATCCGGTATGAAAGAAGAAGTAGATCCTAATAAAGTAACTACAGGAACTATTAGTGCAACAGTATCTGCTAATACGACTTACGCCGTCCAGCTCAGTGCTGATAAAACATCACTAACTAATTCTCAAAATCCAGAAGATACAGAAATAACTAATACTAACTCCATCCCCGCCTCATCTAATGTTATTCCTAAAACTAATGCTTGGGGTATACTAAACCAAGATAATTCTACTTATTCTGCTATTACTACTAATCCTACTACTTACTATAATGCAGAAGAATATAATGATACTGAACAATCTACTAAGCATACTTTCGGTATAGGGGTATCTATTTCTCCTACACTTCCTGCTGGAGAATATTCTACTACTGTGACTATTACGGCAGTGAATAATTAAGCTAAGCCTCATTAGCACTCGCTTAGCACCCTTGCCAAACGAGTGCTAATTTGCTATACTTTTATTATGAGTTTAACCAAACGCCAAGAGGGAATTTTATTCGCCATCATTGAAGAGTACGCCGAAATGGCTGCTCCGGTTGGCAGTGTTACTCTGGCGAAACTTTTTCAGGTCTCCTCTGCGACTGTCCGCTCCGAGATGGCGCAGCTTGAAGCGATGGGTTTTATCGCTCAGCCGCATACTTCCGCCGGTCGCGTTCCGACCGACGCCGGCTATCGCTATTACGTTAATACACTCTCTGAGCATCCCGAGAGTATCGAGGAATCTTCCATAGCTAACTCCGCTCGCGATCAGAATTCTTCCGAGCGTGCGAACCGTGCCCTCGAAGTCCGAGTCAATTCCCAGACTCGCGCCGATTTCGCTATTCGTGGTGCCGTCGACTCCCTCGTCGAATTAACCGGGAATCTCGGTATTGCCACTATCGGTGATCAGCTCTACATGTCTGGCATCTCGCGCCTCTTTACTCAGCCTGAGTTTATGGACAGCGAGCGCGTCCGTGCCGTTGCGAAATTGTTAGACAATCTCGAGCCCTGGCTTCGCGAAGCTGCGCCTGGTCAGCCGCTCAATATCTTCATCGGCCAAGAAAACCCTATCGGTAAGACTTCGCAGGTTTCCCTTATCATTAGCCGTTTCCGCTCGCCCTATTCTGACAAAAGCTACATCGGCGTCCTCGGGCCCACCCGCCAGAATTACGGTCGCGTCATGTCGCTCGTCCGTCACGCCGGTAACATCCTCGAAGAAACTTTAGCATTAAAATAAAGGAGAATTATGAAAGAAAAGAAAGTTGATGAACAAGAAATGGCTGAACTCGTCGAAGAAGTTCTTGAGCCGACCGCTGATGAGCGGATTACTGAGCTGACTAATGATCTCCAGCGCACTCGCGCCGATTTCGAGAACTACCGCAAACAAGTCGAAGCGCAACGCACCCAGGCTATGTCCGTCGCGAAATATGCCACCGTCGAGAAGTTTCTTCCTCTTATTGACGATATTGACCGCGCTATTACTGCCTACCCTGACCAGCTCAAGCCCCTTGAGAAAAGTTTCACTAAAACTCTTAACTCGCTCAGCCTCCAGAAAATTGACTCTAATATCGGTACTGAGTTCAACCCCGACTATCATGAAGCTGTTGCCGTCGAAGACGAGGGTGGCGACCTTGAAGTTATCGCTGAAACTCTGCGTCCCGGCTATCTTTATGAAGGCAATGTCGTCCGCGCCGCTATGGTGAAGGTTAAAAAGATCACTCCCGAGACTTCAAAAAAGTCCAAATAGCCCCAAACTCCCGAAAGTATGCTATAATTAAAGTATGAACACTGACGGAGGTAATATTTATCAGCGCATTTCTCGGCGTGTCCGCGCCTGTGATTATTTAGTTGTAGCACAACTTTTCTTACAAAATAATTTTCTCCTCGATAAACCCATCTCCGCTGACGATATTAAGCCCCGTTTACTTGGTCACTGGGGTACTTGTCATGGCATTAACGTCGCCTACGCAAACCTAAAAAGTTACTTCGCGCCCGATACTACGAAATCCGAGCCTTCCGAGAAAGATAGTAAATTTCAAGAAGTCCTCGACCACCTTACGAAAAGCCCTGCCGCCCGCGTCGATACCGGTTTTACGCCTGAGAAGAGCGTCCGCGAACAGGAGAATTTCTCTTTTATTCTTGGTCCAGGACACGGTTTCCCGGCGCTCCAGGCCAACTTATTCCTCGACGGCGACTTACTAAAAGTTGACCCTCATGCCACTCTCGACGAGCGGGGAATCGAATATATTTGTCGTAATTTCTCTTGGCCTGGTGGCTTCCCCTCGCACGCCAGTCCCTTCACTCCTGGCGTCATCTGCGAAGGCGGCGAGCTAGGTTACGCTCTTGGTGCCGCTTATGGCTTCGCTCTTGGTCATCCCGAGAAGACTATTGCTGTCATGCTTGGCGATGGGGAATTAGAGACTGCTACCGCTCTCGCCTCGCTCAATCTCGTCAAGACCGTCGGCAATAATGTCTACAACGGCAAAGTCCTCCCGATTCTCCATCTCAATGGTTATAAGATTTCCGCCCCTACTCTCTACGGTCGCAAATCCGAGCGTGAGCTAAAAGAGCTTATCCGCGGTTTCGGCTATACGCCTCTCTGGATCGAGGGTGATTCACCCGAAGCTTTCCAGGGTCGTCTCCGTGAATCAGAAAATGTCCCCCACCCCTTCTTCATCCTCCAGACCGAAAAGGGCGCCACTGGCCCGAAAGAAGTCCACGGCCATAAGGTCGCCGGCAACTATCTCGCCCATCAGATTCCTCTACCTGAAGCGAAGACCGACCCTGCCGAGCTTGACATTCTTAGGGACTGGCTAAAGAGCTACGATTTTGGCGAATTATTCAATAAGGAGAAAGGATTCACTCTATGATCGATGCAGTAGATCGCCCCGGCGAAGAAAAGTTCTCTCCCGCGAAGCGCATCGGCGCTGCGATGGCTAGCTATATGCTCCGACATCCTGACTTTTATCTCTTCTCTCCCGACGAGACCACTAGCAATAAACTTGACGCCGTATATGAAGTCTCCACGCGCGCTTGGGACTTGCCGCAAAAGGATTGGGATCTTCCTGAGAGTGCTAATGGGCGCATTATTGAGATGCTTTCCGAGAATACCCTCTTCGCCTGCATGGCTGGCCATCTTATGAACGGCGAGCCGGCTGCGATGACTAGCTATGAGGCCTTCTTCACGATTATTGCCGCCCAAGTTATGCAACACATTAAATTCCTCCAGCAGTCCGACGAAGTTTCCTGGCGCAAGGACATCCCTGCCGCAAACCTTCTCTCGACCAGCACCTGTTGGCGTCAGGATCATAACGGTTTCACGCATCAGTCTCCCGCTCTTATCTCCCTCCTCCTCGCAAATCCTAGCAACAAGGCCAACTGTCTCTTCCCGATCGACGATGTCGCTGCCGAGGCCACCTTTATCTACATGATGAAAAGTCATAATGTTGTAAATCTTACAACATTCAACAAGACTAATCAGCCTCGTTGGATCGACTCACATATCGCCGACGCGCAGTTCCATGACGGCGGCGCTACCGTTCTTGACTTCGTCTCCGACGAGGATCCTGATTACATTTTTGCAGGCGTTGGCGACATCGTCTCTTGTGAGGCTATTGCCGCTATCCATCTCCTCCAGAAGGATCTCCCCGCGAAGAAATTCCGTTTTGTCAATATCTCCGCTCTCTCCTATGGCGCCATCGGCACAACCGATCGCAAGCTCAAGCAGTCCGAATTCGACCAGCTTTTCACGACTAATAAGCCTATCATCGCGGATTTCCACGGTTACCCGGAGACTCTCCGCAGCATCCTTGGTCGCTACGCGAACCGTAACCGCGTCCGCGTCCACGGTTTCCTTGAGCGCGGCAGTACGACTACGCCTTTCGAAATGCTCAGTCTTAACGAAGCTTCCCGCTACCATCTTGCTCTTGACGTCGCCCGTCTCGAAAAGCAAGACGACCTCGTCGCGAAGTACCAAAAAGCTATCGATGATAATCGTACCTATGCCCACGAGCATGGTGTCGACAAGATCTCCTAATTCTCGCCAAGCCCTAAGCATAGTCCCCGTATCTTCGCAGATCCGTTAGCGAGCGCATTGCTTTAAAGCCTGGAAAAAGCGACCTCAGAGAGGCCGCTGACCCGAAAGAGTTTAGTCTTTGTTGATAATCCCGCCCCTGTAGGTAGCGGAGTAGAGCGGCTCCTTGCTGGAGCCCATGATAATCTCCGTCCCCTCGAATTTCCGCACGCTGCCTTTCCACTCATTGCGATAGCACAGCCCATTGCTCGCAGTAAACTTACGCGGCCCACGCCATGGGCAGTTGGGGTTAACCTTCTGGAGCGCCTCCATCAGGCATTTCAGCACGGCCTCTTGGGATTTAGCGTAGGATACCATTACTCGCCCGAAGTACACCATCCCGAAGCATGGCACGCCCTCCCCATAAATGGTGGTCATGCCCATGTATGGCTCGCCCCCGCACCAACGGTCAATGTAAGTCCAGGGCTCGCGCACATACTCGACGATGTACTCGTCAGGGTGATCTCCGTACGGCTGCAGTTCGTCACTGGCGTACTTCATCTGTGCTTCCGCGAAGAACTCCTGCAGCTCTGCCCCGTATACCGCCGCGAATTTGCGGCTCCCACTCTTCGTTTTTGCCATCTAGAAGACCTCTCTTTCATAGAATAAAGAACTAAGTTGTAGCAGGGAATTTTAGAACCCAAAAACTACCCATCAGTAAAATTGTAGCACAGATTTCTTATTTTGTCAAGCATACTTTTGCTATTTTGCTCCTCCTATGCTATAATTACAGGATTATGGAATTATTTTTACTTATTATCGCGTTAGCGATTCTCGCCGAGACTTCGTATCTAGTCTTCAAAAATCGTCGTACTACTATCACTCATACCGGGCGCCGCAAGCTCTATGTTGACACCTCCGCGCTCATGGATCCACGCCTTTTGACCGTCGCCCAGACTGGTTTTATCGGCGATGAAGTCCTCGTTCCTCGGAGCGTTACACACGAACTCCAGCTCCTCGCCGACGGCAAGGATAACGAGAAACGTGCTCGCGCCCGCGCCGGTCTCGAAACCGTTCGTGAGCTGGAGCGAGTCGTTTACTTCGACACCGCCATCGTCAGCGATGAGCTCGACCACACCCCTGTCGATAATCGCCTCATGGAGCTCGCTAAATCTAATCATGGTCTCATTCTCACTAATGATTACAATCTGCAGAAAGTTGCTGAGACCGAGCATATCGACGTCCTCAATCTTAATGAACTCGCCCTCGCTCTCCGCGGCGAATATCTTCCTGGCGAACACGCCCGTGTCAAGATTGTCTCTGCCGGTAGTAATCCTCATCAGGGTGTCGCTTATCTTCGCGACGGGACTATGGTCGTCATTGATAATGCTAGCGACCGTATCGGTCAGGAAGTCGAGATCGAATTCATCCGTATCAACCAGACCGCTTCCGGCGCTATGATGTTTGCTCGCCTCAGCCACAGCAACGACGTCGGACGCAGTGATCGCCGCAAGACTAATTTCAGTAATCGCAAACCTCTCCGTCGCAATAAGACGTCCAACCGTCGCTCCCGCTAATCATCCTCCACTTGAGGAGTATCGTGGTTAGTCTCACTAATCTAACTCTCTACATCCAGCCTAAACAAAAGTTGCCCCGCTTTCGAGGCAACTTTTTATCTGCTAGTCGAGCGCTAATCGTCCGGATCTTTCGTTGTTGTCGAATTCGACTCCTCGTCGTCATCATCTTTTGCATGCGTAATCGCATATGACGAGCTAACAATACCGCCATTTTTATTACGCAGTTCTAAGATTGCGATCTTTTCCGTCCCGGTTAATACCTGTGGAATGCCCTGACTTATTACACTACTCTGTAGTGCGCCTTCGCGCTTCAATATGCCGTCAATATATAGCGCGTAACTAGAGATCGAGTTTACCGCATCGGGTGAGAAAGAAACTAGCAATTTCCCATTTTCCTCGCGCATCGTCGCATAGTCGCCTACTGACGTAGCTGTGCCCTTACAGTCATCCTCTGTATTATAATCATAAGGATCTGGCGCTACGATCGTTTCCTTACCGCTGATCGGGTCAATGACCTTCGTCACCTCTACCTCAATCCGTCGTGACGATGGCGTACAAGTCGCTGCACGTTTGTGATTGTTAATATTAAATTCTACTTTTTCTTTCGTGATACCGGATTTCTCAGAGCTATACCAGCTCGGCCAGATATCCTTCTTGCCCGCTACGGTTAACTCTTGTAGGCCCGCTGGTTTCACTGGCTGATCACCGGATTTCCACTTGCCTTCCTCGGCATACAAATTCTTATGCACATCTTCCATATAGTTGTTAACCACTCGTCGCACGATCTGGTTTGTGTTGCTAGTGAGACCGGATCCGTCATGGTTGCCGTTCCATACTACCGTCGCCACTGCCGTTGAGAAGCTCGCCATCCACGAATCCTTCGTCACTGCACTATTTGTTGTCGTGGTCGTACCAGTTTTACTCGCCGTCCAGACTCCTGGCACGATAAATCCAAAGTCATACGACATGTTGCCGAAGTTAATCTCTGACCGTGACTTTGCATCGCTCAAGATGTCCGCTAGCTCGTATGCTACTTGTTCATCCAGTACCCGCGTCCCAGCTGAATCTTTCCAGGTCTCAAGTATCTTTCCCGAAGGATCTTTTACCTCTAATACATAGGTCAAATCCTTGAACGTCCCACCCCGCGCGATCGACGCATAGGCATTCGCATGCTCAATCGCCTTCACGCCACAACCACTTCCGATCGCGATCGAAAGTCCGCCGCTACTATCTTCACAATACGATACATCGCCCAGATCATGCGCCATCTTAATCCCGTTATCGATCCCCGCAATCGCTAACGCCTTCACTGCGCCGATGTTAAGCGAGTTCGAAAGCGACTGACGGATTGTAATATCTCCGTGAAATCGCCCCGTCGCATTAGTCATCGAGCATGGCCCTGAGGCTCCAGCGCAATATAGCGAATCGATATTCTCGTCACGCAGAATCGTCCCCGGTCCGAATACGATCGGCCCGTCTTTAATCGAGAATAAGGTTGCGTAATCAAGAATCGGCTTGATCGTCGACCCTGGTTCTAGCAGGGAAGTCGTCGCATTTACCTCGCCATAAATCGGCGTATTCCAGTCAATCGACCCTACCATTGCCAGCACCTGGCTCGTCTCGACGTCTACCGATGCCAGCGCGATATTGTCACTATTATTCAAGTAACGTAACTTATCGCCCTCCGCGACTGCTGCCTCTGCCATTTCCTGCGCACGATAGTCTAACGATGTTGTAATCGTATATCCACCTTTGCGCATCGTCTGGATACCGTACTTTTCCTCCAGCAGCGCTTTTACTTCCATCACGAAATGCGGCGCCTTAATGTCGGTATATTGATGGCTTTCTGGTAGGATTTGGTCAAGAATCGGCACTTCTTTTGCCTCGTCCGCCTCTTCCTTGGTGATGTAGCCCATTTCGACCATCACATCCAGCGTCTTGTGCTGCCGTGCAATCAATGCCTCATTCCCGTAAGGGTTATAAGGATTTAGCACTGCCGGATTATTCGGAATCGATGCTAACAACGCCGACTCTGCCAGCGTCAAATCTTTCGCGCTCTTTCCGAAGTAAGTCTGCGCTGCACTTTCGATTCCGTTACGTCGACCTCCATAAGGTGACTGATTGAGGTACATCGTGATAATCTGCTCTTTGCTATACATTTTTTCCAGCTCAATCGCCAGAATCAGCTCTTTGATCTTTCGCGAGATCCCGCCCCGGTTTGCCGATGCCGCCTCGTCCGAGAAATATACCTGCTTAATTAGCTGCTGGGTCAAAGTCGATCCGCCTTGCACACCCTGGCCCGTCAGAGTTGATATCGCCGCCCGTACTAAGGCCGAGAAGTCTACCCCTGGGTGTGTATAGAATTTCCGGTCCTCGATCGCCACTGTCGCCTGCCGTACATATGGCGAAATCTGATCTTCCGCCACCACTAAGCGATAGTCCGCATTACCTTTGTCTTCCCAAAGCACCACTCCATTCCGGTCCAGATACGTATTGACCGTCTCGGAAATCGACAAATCATTCAGCTCGATCTCTTTCAGCTGACTCTTGTAGTAGACGAACATTGCCCCTACTGCGATTACCCCAATCAAGAAACACGCTGCAAAAATCTTCCCGATTCGCTTTAGTCCAGCCTTTGAGAACCAATAAGCCTTGATCCTCTCCCATCGAAAATGCGCAAAAAACCTCGCCGGCTGCTCCTTAGGGAGCGGCCTGAGGCGCGTATTCGCCGCACTCTTAGCTTTTTTCTTCTGATTCACTAGACTAGAATAAGCCCCGTAGCTCGTACGCTTATCAGATGACTTCTTCTGTCCATTCGCAGTTTTCATCATACCCCTATTATAGCATGTCGCGCCACATTACAAAATAACAATTTCGTAATATCTCCACCGATTAACAGAGGTAGCAAAAACTGACTTTTTAAGCTCCGCCTTATCTTTTCCGTCACCTGGCAGAAACCAGACCAATCACCAGGAGCAGAGTTCGTCCCGCCTTATCCCTTATCTTATAATCGCAAACTTATTCTTTCCGCGCTTTAGCAACGCCACCTGTGCTATCGGCGTATCCTCCGCGACTTTCTCGCCGTTTACCGTAATCGCCCCGGCTGCCGCCAACTTCCTCGCCTCGCTCTTGCTTGCAGCAAGTCCCGTCGCCACCAGCGCGTCAAACAATCCTGTCCCCCGGGCAGCGCAAGCTAGATACTCGCCAAATTCTATAATCTCATCTTCCGCCAGCTCGTTCAGCTTCCCGCCAAACAACCTTTCCGTTAGATTAGCGATCGCATCTGCCGCAGCCTCCCCGTGCACGACCGCAGTCACACCCCAGGCTAGTGCCTTCTGTGCCACTCGCCGCTCCGGATGCTCAGCCTGCTCCGCCAGGATCGCCTCGACCTTCTCTTTATCATATGTCGTATAAATCTTAATCAGATATTCTACTGCCGTGTCCGCCTGATTTAGCCAGAATTGATAGAAGTCGAAAATCGAAGTATAATTTCCCGAGCCGTTATCGGACGAAGCTAGCCAGATCGCATTTCCTTCCGACTTTCCGAATTTCCTCCCCGTTACCGGGTCGATAATCAGCGGCGTACTCCAGACATCCGCCTTCCCGTCTTCTAGTCTTTTAATCAAGTGGATCCCTGTCGAGCAGTTTCCGAACTGATCCGCTCCGCATAGCTGCAAATCTACCCCGTATTTACGGTACAGATGTAAGAAATCGTACCCCTGGATTAGTGTATAAGAAAATTCCGCATAGGAAATCCCGCTTCCGCCCTCACCGATTCGATTTTGCACGAATTGCCGGTCAAGTAGCTGCGTCATCGAGAAATTCTTCCCGACTTCTCGCAGGAAATCTAGATAATTGATATTCTTAAACCAGTCATAGTTATCAACCATCACCAGCTCATCGCTTTTTACGATATTGCGCATCTGTGCCGCGATACATTTCTTATTATGTTCGACTTCATCTAGAGATTTCAGATCCCGCTCGCCATTTTCCTTCGGGTCACCAATCTGCCCGGTCGCCCCGCCCGCCAAAAGATACGGCTGATAACCATGCCGCACGAAGCACGCGCACATCATCCCCGCTGCCAAGTTTCCAATCGTCAGGGAATCAGCCGATGGATCCGCCCCCCAATAGAACTTCTTGCTCTCCCGGTTATCTAATTCGGATGGATCTTTGATCGTGGTCTCGGCCTGGAAGCCCCGCCACGCTAACTCTTCTGATAATTTCATATCTCTAATTATACCTTATTTCCATCGAAAAATCCCGAAAAAGTCAAAAACCAAACCTCACCTCCCTATACTTCCATTATAGCACACTTCGCTAAAAAAGTCAATACCACGACGCCCAGAAAAATCCCCCGGCACTAAGTCCGGGGGTGGTAAATCTCAGAAAGGAACACTGGCCAACTACATCGGGCTCACGCCTCCTGCTCGCCGTACTCATACGGCCGCAATCCATGTATTGCCGGATCGTAGTAATAATCCACCGCCGGCCGGTAGTACTGTTGCAGCTCATTTGTCCGTATACGCGAATTATCAGACGTACCTACAGAATTAACGATATGTATGATCGTCGATAAGATATCCGGTTGTTCCGTTGCAGGATACCTGGCGCCTTCGCGGAAAGGTATGAGCCTATTATCGGCATAGCCATGGATAAACTCTCGCCGACTTGCGTCTAGTGTCGGCCAGGCCACCTTGCCGTTTGCACTCATTCCCGAGCGCATCAGCGACACAATGCATTGCCGGTCATAGATGGCAATCATATAGTCTCCTCTGTCATAGGTCTCCCGATCTTCTGGGCTATAGGCTCGCGCCCGCAGATAAAGCAGTATACATCGCGCGCTACTTTCGCCGTTGATATAGTCGCATTGGATCTGAATCACCTCCGGCAGCTCCCTCAAGAAATCGAAGATTTCCTGTGCACAATCAAGGAATTTTGTGCCCTTGATAGGTGGAGTCATACCGATTTCAATCGCCGGCTTCCCGTCTCCGGGCAGGATTTTGACTCGAGCCGCCTTAGCGCATCTCTGCCATTCCAGGCAAATCTCCGCGAATTTCTCGCGTTGCTCCGCTGTGAAGGCGTCTAACTCCGCTTTTGTCCGGAATGTCGGACCGGCGTAGATCGCCATGTCGTCCCAGATCCTCCGGGCAGCTTCGATGTCTTCGCCCCACCGTTTCGAACGTGTATAGTGCAGACAGATTCCGCTCACCAGCAGAAACGGCAACCCTGCCAGCAGGAATCTTACCCGCCAGGCATGTTTGCCTTCGTAGTAAAACTCCGGCAAATCCGCCAGGTAGAACCGTCGGTCATGCTTGTGCCAATACCAGAAGAACAGGATGGTTGAAGCTATCAGGAACCATATCATTGCTGCCGTCGCCATGACAACCAGCCCGTTTAGAACGCCGTACGTCATTAGCTCTGGGAAGCAGTCAAGTATAGAACAACCGATCGCAAGTGCTGGCACTATCGCAAACCACGTTGCAAACGCCGTCATGACTTCCAGTTCCGCCTTCGGGATGTCATCATCGCGCCCATCTCTCAAGATTTTCGTTTCCATCAGGGAACGTCACTTCCTTTCTTAGATTTTGGTAAATTGCCTGAACCCTCCCTTCATACTTCCATTATAGCACACTTCGCGCAAAATGTCAATGGTTAGATAGATGGATAACTATGCTACAATAGTCCTAACTAAGTGGAGATTTTATGCATAAAGTACCTCAAATCACTAAGCGGGTTTTGGCCTTCGACGTCGATCAGACTCTCAATATTGCGAAGACCCCGATTCCGCCAGAAATGGCTTCTTGTCTTGTCAAGTGTCTTGATTACTTCGAGATCTGCCCGATTTCCGGTCAGAAATACGAACAGTTCCTCCTCCAGATCGTCGAGCCCCTGAAATCCGCCGGCGTCACCGACGCTCAACTCGCTCATCTTCACCTCTTCGTCGCTCAAGGTACTCAATATTACAAATACGTGGGCGGGGAATGGCAGCAAGTCTACAATTACCCGCTCTCAGAGGAAGATGTTGTAAAAATTACAACGACTCTCGAACAAGCCGCTCGTGAACTCGGCTATTGGGAAGCTGACCGCCTGAAACCTGGTGACCAGATTATTGAGAATCGCCTCTCGCAGGTTACTTTCTCCGCCCTCGGTCAGGCTATGGGTACCTCCGAGAAATACAGCTGGGATCCTGATCTGAAGAAGCGCCAGGCTATCGTTGCCCGCTGCCAGGAGCTTCTCCCCGGCTTCCTCTATGAAATTGGTGGCACGACCTCGATCAATGTCGCCGCTCCTGGTATGAATAAAGAATTTGGTATGACTCATCTTCTTGAAGAACTTCATGTCGAGAAAACCGATGTCCTCTACTTCGGCGACATGACCCAGCCCGGCGGCAACGATTATCCGATTGTCGAGATGGGCATCGACACAATCACCGTTCGCTCTCATGAAGATACCCTCTATGCTCTCCGCGGAATTCTAGGAGTGTTATAAAAAATCCCCCGACATATGTCGGGGGTACTTGAGCCCTAAAACGGCCAATTCAGATCGGCCGAACGGTCAATCTTCAGGTGCGGCTCCGTCTCCGGCTCGGCCGACGGCTTGGGCGTTTCTCCTTCAGTCGCCTCGTCCAGATTCCAGAAACACGTAGTATTCTTCGCGCATAGGCCTCCGTTCGGGTGCTTCCGCTTGCGCCAATCCGCCTCGATTTTCTCCGCGATAAAGGATACTCGTCTCCGCTGACACTCCGAGATCACCTCCGGTCTCCAAACTACTCGACAGAAGTTTTCGTTGTCAAACGCCGGCCGGAGCCAGCTGATCACTAGGCACGTCGGTGCCACATTGTGCCAGATTTCCTTTTGCGCGATCTCGGCTACGTATCTGTCATACCAGTCCTCGACCTCGTCCGGACGAATCAATCGCCCGTACCAGTCGATCACCCAGGTCTGCTTGCCGCTCATCTCGTCAGCGTAGCGTACTCCCTTAATCGTCCCCGGTCTTGCGTCGGTTGGCCCGCGGTAATCGCCAGCTTCTCCGCTTTCGAGATACTCTCGGCCGATTCGCCGATACTCTTCCGCGCACTGCGCAGTGTCGCTCTCAGTCTGCGGATGCTCGCTCAAGCGGTAGCCAATCGGGAAAATGAAATACGACCGGTACATCTTCTGTCCTCTTGCCTCGCGCCGCCGGTGGCTAAACCAGATTGCTGCTTCACATTGATCGGTCGGCAGCACTGGCGCATGGCACATCGGGTACGGGTATACCGTGAATCCCCGCCCATCGTCGCTCTCGACGATGACCAGCAGATATCGTGCCTCTTCCGGCGTACTGATGTAGACATCGGCGACTTCAATCCCGTTTGCTGGCTCCTGGACTTTCTGGAAGTCCCGGCAAAACAGCACTGTCACCGCATCCGAGCCGACGTTCGGGAAGACCTGCTTCGTGATACTCGGCAGGCGCCACCCCGCCAGCGCGTCATTCGCAGCACCTTTCTCGTCGAAGGTGATTTTCGTCACCAGATCGTCGATCGGCTCGCCGCTCTCGTCGCGCGCCACTGGGATGTGGAAAATGATGCGGCCGTTCTTCACCGCCACCTGTCGCACGATCACTTCTGTATGTCGGTTCTGTACGAACGTTTTGCCATAGAGATGTTTCAGTGTCACTATTGCTTTGAAAATGTTTGCATTGTCCATTTTACCCCTCCTCAAAAGAATCACAAACCTAGCCTTCTAGAGCTTCGTACAAGGGAACTACGTCCCCATACTATCAATTATAGCACACTTTATCAAAAAAGTCAAGACTAGAGACTTATTTTAGTTATGGTATAATTGATATATGAAATCTTATATCGTGGGCAATTGGAAGATGAATTTTTCAGTGGGTGAGTCTTCCGTCTACCTTCATAAACTTTTACAGCGTGTTCGCGCTTACCGTGATATTGAGGTCGTCGTCGCGCCGTCCTTCGTCGCGCTCCAGCCCCTCTCTCTCCAGATCGACCGTAAGAAGATCCGCCTCGCTGCTCAGTCCGCGAATCCGCATGATTTCGGCGCCTACACTGGCGAAGTTTCTTGCACGCAGCTCCGTGGTCTCGTCGATTATTGCATTCTTGGACATTCCGAGCGTCGTCAGCTCTTCCACGAGAGCGATAAGCAGATTCGCTCCGCTGTCGCCGCCGCTATCCGTAATCAGATTACTCCAATCCTCTGCATCGGTGAGACTGCTACTGAGAAGACTTTCGGCGAGACTCGCGATGTCCTCCGTGACCAGCTCCTCGGCGGCCTCTCCGAGGTCTCCCGCGAAGATCTTGATAAGGTTATGGTCGCCTACGAGCCAGTCTGGGCTATTAGTACTACGACCGATTCTCATCTTGCTAGCCCTGATGAGATCGGTGACACGATGACTTTTCTTCGCCAGACTCTTAATGATCAATATGGCGAAGACGTCGCCTCCGAGATTGCTCTTCTCTACGGCGGCAGCGTGAATCCGACCAACGCCGGCGCCTATCTGACCATCCCTGGCGTCGACGGTCTCCTTGTCGGTGGCGCCAGCCTCATCGCCGACCAATTCGTCGACATTATCGAAACCGCTAAAAAGGTCAAATCATAAACTATGGACAAGACTGCCGGTAAAACTCCTGAACCCGTCGCCACTGCCAGCGCAGCAGGGGCTGACCCACAGGCCCCGGTTACGCCAGTACGCTCCGCGAAAGACGCTATCAACGCCATGTATGCGAATAATTCTGGCCATGGCTTGAGCGATTATCTTGCTACCTCTGCAAAAGACATTATTAATGCCAGTAGTCGCGCCGGCGGCGATTCGAAATCTGCTGCTAATCTCCACCGTGGCTCGATCAATCATCAGCTCGAATCCGCCCGCCCCTCGGCTTCTAGTATCCTGAAATCCGCCCGCCCTAAGACTGTCGTGAAGACATCCCTGAAACTTGGTCCGAAAAAGGCCCCCTCCGTCGTCAATCCTCAGACCCTCCAGCGCAATACTTCTCGTCGTACGATCGACCTCAGCGCGAAAAAGGGTTCGACCAGCCTCGAAGAGATTCTCGCGCACCGCCGCGCTCGCGCTGCGCAGCCTGCCGCTGACGATTCGATTCAGGTTATGCAGCAAGCCGCCCGCCAAGCTACTGGCGTCCCCGACGAGCCTGTCGCCCCGAAACATGTCCCGCGTCCGAGGACTCGCGCTCCCCGTGGCCTCATGCAGGACGTCATCCGTCCCGCTCGCCCTGGAGCCACTAATCCAGTCGCCGCTCAGCCTACTACAGCGCCGAAAGCTTCGAAGTCTCCAAAGCTATCGAAGTCTGCTGATAACCATCCAAACACCCGCTCCGGTCGCCCGATCGACTCAATCAAGCGCCGCTTCCGCCCCGCCCCGAAAGATTATGTCGCTGAGGAGCAAGTCCAGCCCGACGCCTATGTCGGCTTCGACCAACACGGAGACTTCGAGCAGCCTGTAGATTTCGATCTGCACGGAGATTCTGATCGCCTTGAGGATCAGCCGCCTACTCCGACGAAACAGCCCGTCGAGATTTACGGCCTTATGGACGAAGAGCCGACCGGCAAGCCCGCCGAGGGCCTCGGTGTCGTCGAGGATTATAATCCTACTGGTCAGATCCACGAGCAGAAAGTCGCTCAGGGTAGTGGCTCCGCCGCACCGGATAATAATAAACATGTTCTCGGCGGTCAGTCGCCTTTCTTCCTGAAATCTGTCAGCGTCGAGAAGCGCCCGCTTTCCGATGGTCCGAAGAAGTCTCGCGATGCCGACACTCCCGCCGGCACTCTCTACGAAAAGCCCAGCTCCGAACCTGTCAGCAATAAAAACGTCTACGCGAAAAAAGAGAAGGAATCTAAGAAATCCCTTCCTACGAAGCCCACCGTCATTATCCCCGCCAGTCGTCGCTCGAAAGCCCCGCTCATCTTCCTCCTCATTCTTACTGTCATCCTCGGCGCTGCCGTCGGCGCCTTTATCTACCTCTGTTTCTTTCAGTATCTCGAATAATCTTACTAAATCACCTAAAATCCTCTACTTTTGGGTGATTTTTTGTGCTATAATGGAACTGTTTAAGACATTTATTATATCAATAGCAAGTTCATTTTGCTTATTCAGAATATCGATAGTAATGGCATCATGAGGGCCATCAATTCGATGTTCTGAAAAGAGCTTGCTGAATAGATGTCTTAAACACCCTCGTGGTGCCATTTTTGTTGGTAGACAAGTTGCATCTGGCATACCGACAATTGGTTTAGATAGGAATAAAACAATAGAATAAAATGAAATGGCACCTCGGGTTTACCTATCACAACAATACAAAAGGAGGGCCACATGCACCTAAAATATATATCAAAGGTTAACTTTTTGAAACGAAATAGTATTCCAATATTGCTTTATAGAAGTATTCCTCTAATGTGCAGTCTGGCCTTACTTTTGTTAGTAAGTAGTTTAGTGGTTGTTGATCATAATAATAATGAAGTCTATGCGGAAGAAGGTATTGAGACCTACGCCACCACCGCCAATCCTACCGCTACTCTCCAGATTTCTAACTCTAGCCTCAAAGATATAGTTTATCCAGGATCAACTAGTTATGTTAGTAGTCAAGTTAATATTACTGCACAAGACATTACTGACTATACTTTAGTTATCTCCGGTCCCACTAATCTTAGCGGTACGACTAATATTACTGGCGCTGAGGGTAAACCTGGCAGCAACTTAACCGACAACACCTGGGGTTATGCCTGGGCAGATCCTGATACTGATGATAAGGGCTTAATCTATAGCTCACTATCCGAGAACGGTTCTACTCTTGCTAGCGGTAAAGCTACTAGTCTCGACATGAGTAAGAAGCTAACTTTCGCCGCTAAGTTTGCTGAAGATGCAGAGAGTGGACACTATAAAGCTAACGTCACCCTGTCTCTAGCTGCTACTCCTAGGGAAGTAGCTACTGGGTTTAACGGTATATATGACATGCAAGATATGACAACTAGTATATGTAAAACTGCACAGAAAGGCCTCATTGGATCACTAGAAGATACCAGGGATGGTAATATTTATACAATAGCTAAACTCGATGATGATAACTGTTGGATGACGAAGAGTCTCGCATTAACAAAAGAAAGTATTGAAGCTTATGGCAACTCTGCGACGCTGACAAATGCGGATTCTAATGTAGAGAATGACTTCATAATGCCTACTAGTATCACTAAGGAAACAATCGCATCCACAGATTTTTCCGGCAGTGATCGTTACGCTTCGCAAATCTATGCTGCCAGCATCGACGATACTGGATGGCAACCTGGATATGGAGCATATTATTCCTTTACGGCCGCGACAGCCGGGAGCGGGGATGCGGAATTCACGGAAAATGGTGCAAACGCCAGCCAAGATGTTTGTCCGAAAGGATGGAAACTGCCAACGCTGAGTAATTATAAGATGTTTCTAAATACAATCGGAATTAGCGATCTAGAAACGGTCGACGCAAGAGTTGCAAAAATGCAAGATTCCCCATACAATTTTGTATTGATGGGTAACGTTGCGGATGGCAAGCTTAAAGATATTGGTGAATACGGCGATTGGTGGACTAGTACATTAACCTCTAATATGAATGCCACAAGATTGATGATTGATGTGGATAATGAGAACCTATCGGATGCTGTACAGACTACCGGCGGACTTCGTTATCCGGGTCGCGCCATCCGCTGCATCGCCAAAGACGACCGCACTCTCTCCGACATCTCCACTATGCAAGACATGACCCCGCAAGTTTGCGAGAATACTTCTATTGGCGCCACGAAAACCCTCACCGACTCCCGCGACAACTCTACTTATACCGTAGGCAAACTCTCCGACGGCAACTGCTGGATGACCGAAAATCTCAAGCTCGACATCAGCCAGCCCAACTCTCTGACGCCTGCCGATTCCGACGTATCGAATAGCTGGCCCACGATAGCCATATCGACACCGATGGAAACCGTTAATGGCACTTGGACGACTGACAATACTGCCATCTTCTTCGCCAAGCACCCGGTTAAAATCTATAATAATGGCGGCTCATATCAAGATATCTATGGCTATTACTACACCTGGTGCGCCGCGACTGCTGGCACCTGCAAAGATGTTAGCGGAAATATTCTCAGTAGTGGTAACGCTGCTGACAGTATTTGTCCGAAAGGCTGGAAATTGCCAACCAGCGCAAACTACACTGCGCTTTACGGTCAATGGGATACGGCGACCTGGAGTACCAATGGCGGCGTAAACGGTCGCTGGCTCGGCGCTGCCGATGCGGCTGCCGGTCTCGTTGATAATGATGGCCTTAATTATGGCAACGCCTTCGGCGATTACTGGTCCAGTACCGCCAGTAGCGATTCTAGTGCCTATCATCTCCACTTTATCGATAGCGGTGTCGGCCCCGCTAATGATAACGATAAATATTACGGTAACCCTGTCCGCTGCATCGCCTACTGAAATCCTACCCCCCCACAAGCCCCTTCCTCAGAGGGGCTTTCCATGCTCCCCTCTTGCCTTTTCCAGAAAATTATGCTATAATCACAGAGAACTCACACCGATCTTTAAAAAGGAGCTGTTTTTATGAAGAAAATCGCCTTTCTCTCTAACGGTTGCCAGAGCGGCCTCTGTAAGCCTCGCGAGATCATCGTCGCTGACCCCAATTACCGTGAAGTTGCCGACCCTAAGCGCGCCGATATCCTAATGGTAAATTTCTGTGCAATGAGCGCCGAAAACCTCGATGGATTCGAACAGTTTCGCCGCCGAATCACTCAGTACAAGAAAAAGAACCCCAAGCTCAAGATTCTTGCCGGCGGCTGTGTCGAGGGCCTTTCTGAGAAAAAGGATCTCAGCTTCGCCGACGCTATCTTCCATCATCAGGGAGAGGTTGCCGCTCTTGCCGCCCTCTTGGGCAAAGAGACCCAGCCTGCCCTCGCTCCGCTCATTAGTAGCGGCGCCGCGACGATCAACATCGCCCAGGGCTGTAATCGTCGCTGTTCCTTCTGCAAAGTCCATTATCTCGACCATATGCGTCTGACCAGCCGTCCCATTGAAGAAATCCTCGACCTTGCCCAGCAAGCCATTGCGAAGGGAACTCACACTATCGTCCTCACCGCCGAGAACTCTACTGAGTATGGTATCGACCTCGGCACAAACTTCCAGACCCTGCTGAAAGCTCTGCTCGCTCTGGACGGTTTGCGCATCCTGAATATTTACGGGCTTTGCCTCGACGAGGTGACGCCGAATCTCCTCCAGATCTTAAAGCATCCGAAGATCAGCACCATCCAGCTTGAAGTGCAAAGCCTCGACGATCAGATTCGCAAGAATATGAATCTACGCAAATCGAGAGACGAAGCTCTGGCTATCCTCAGTGCCCTATCAAACAAGTTTCTCATCAGTAACCTTATGGTCGGTTTTCCTGGTCACTCTATCAATGAATTCAACCGCGAAATGCGCCAGATTCACGCTCACCATCTCTATTTTCTCTCCCTTGACCCCTACGACGATACTCCCGGCGCCCCCAGTCACGAGCATTATCAGCCTCTTGACGGGACGACGTCTTCGTATTATGAGATGACTTTCCTCCGTACCGTCGCCAAGGAGCGCGAGCTTCTCCTCGGCCATCTCATGCGCCAGCCCGCCATTGAAGCGTCCGTTACGTCTGTCGATCATACTAAGATCTGCCTTTACGCCCTCCATTACACCCTGGAGATTCATGCCGAGCAGCGACATCATCGCTATCGTCCCGGCGACATCGTCCGCGTTAAGATTATCGGGCTTCATCGCACTATGCCGAAGCTTCTTGAGGTGGGCGTGCGCATTTTCTCCGGCAAGAATCGTCCTGTCACCGACCAGCTTCTCCAGTATATGCGCTATTTCGACACTGCCAGCCAGGAACAATTCATGCAGGTCGACGGCGAAATCCTCGAGACTATATCTTAAGCAGTATTGACATTTACTGAGAAGTGTGCTATAATGGTAAATGGTAGCATTAATTATAGCTACAGTTCTCCAAAATCTGATATATCTGGAGGTAATGTCATGAGCCGTATTCCTGAAATCGAAAGTATTACCAGCCTGCGACATCTCAACCAGCTCCTGGCCGACTGTAAGGCTACCCCAGTTGGTAAGGTTATGCCCGGCGACGGATTCTATCGGCTCCAGTGCCAAGAATTCCGCTATCCCGACGGCAAGATCCAGCGCCGTGAGTACGTCGACAAGCGCCCCGCTACTATGGTGGTACCGGAAGACTCCGAGGGCAACCTCATCATGGTCATCCAGCCGACCGCTTTGGTCGCCGAGGGCTCGCTCATCGAGTTTCCGGCCGGCTACGCCGAGGAAGGCGAGGATGATCTGGCGACCGGCATCCGTGAGCTGCTGGAGGAGACTGGTCTGACCACCGACCCGGTGAATATTACTAAGTTGGGCCCTCACTACCAGGATCCGGGGCTGATTCGTCAGCCGGTAACCGTCTACTTGGCCGAGTACTGTGAGCAGATCCAGGAGCCGAAGCCTGACCATGGTGAGTACATCAAGCTCTACAAGGTCAGCAAGCCGCTGTTCATGAAAATGCTCCGCTCCGGCTATCTGCAGGACGCCAACACCTATATCGCCGCCATCCAGGCGCTTTTCCATCTCCAGATTCTGGAATACTAAAAATCCGTAAATCAGGAGGTGAACCTTAACCGGGCCACGAGCAACATCGTGGCCCTTTTCCATGTTAAAAATATTTTATAAACTAAAAATAGCCCAAACCGGGCTGAAATTGAACGATGGCGCGAGGCAATACATGAAGTTCGAAATAGATACTTACTCTACGTGGGCGGTAATTCCACTATATGAGAGTTGAGATAGCTTCTAGACTATGTTATAATACCGCTATGAAAAAGATTAAATTTCCTGAGAGTTCAATGGTTGAATTTAAGGAATGTCGCGGTAAGAAATCGGCCACTTTACCAAAAGATTTATGGATAAGTATAGCAGCTTTTTCCAATACTCACGGCGGCACAATCTTCTTGGGCGTAAATGATGATGGTAAAATTATTGGCTTAAACAATAAAGACTTAGATAAACTACAAAAAGATTTATCTGCTCTGATAAACGACGGAGGCGTTTTTAATACTCGGCCCAAAGTAGAAATCCTTTGCAGGGACAGTCATATTCAGGTAAAAGTGTCAGAATTAGAAGTATATAATAAGCCAATTTATAACAAGAACACTAGTCATCATAAGATATATGTGCGACAAGGCTCTACTAATATTGTGGCATCGGATGAGGGGATGCGTAGTTTGTTCGCTGGAGCAAGTGGTGGTGGAGAAAATCAAACCGTAGAGGGTGCACTTGTTGACCTTGTGGATGAAGGAAAGCTAGACGATTATATATCTCGCACTGGACTCAGGGGTGTATCGTTTTCCAGCCTAGATGAGAAGCTCAAAAAGCTAAAAGCACTGAAAGATTTTAAACTCACTATTTTTGGGCTGATATCTTTTGGTAAGGATGCCGTCATCGATGATTCACTGAACAATATCTATATCGATTTTAAAATGTTCCCAGGAACTAGTAAAGTTAGCCCAGAAAACCTTGACAAGATTTATCGTGATCGCACTGAGTTTCATGGTGATATTGTAAAACAATTCACTCAAGCCTTTGAATACATTAAAGCAAAACTACCAAAGGAAGCTATTCTTAATAAGGAGACAGGGCTGCGGGAGGACCAGTATATCCTACCAGAAGAGGCCTTACGCGAAGCGCTGGCTAATGCCGTCGCTCACCGAGACTATCTTGTTCAAAGTTCTTGCGTTAATGTTGATTTATATGCTGACCGTATAGAACTTTCAAATCCAGGTGAAAGCCTAATTGCAATAGAGGACTTAGAAAAAGCTTCTTCGAAAGCTCGTAACCCGAGTCTAATTGAATATCTCAAGGCATACCATATCACCGATAAAACAGCACGCGGCATCCCGACGATTTATCAGGCAGCGAGAAATAGGGGGCTTCTAGATCCAAAATTCGAAAATGTGTCTGGTGATTTTAAGGCTACGTTATATTTTTCTTCGCCTCACTCTGGAAAAGATAAGGAATGGGTAGACGGGATAGCCTTTAACCTCAACCTCAAGGATACTCAAAAAAATGCACTAGTGTATGCAAGACATAATGGCACCATCTCGAATAAGGAGTACTGCGAGATTAACCATATGAATAGTAGGAATGATGATCGAAAGGCTTTGCGTGAGTTAGGTGAGATGTTGGATAAAGGTCTTTTTGTCAAGGAAGGTGCCGGTGCGGGTACTAGGTATCGTTTAGCCTAATCCCGACAAAATCCCGACAAAATCCCGACATTTTTACCCCTGTAATCCCGACAAAATCCCGACAAAATCCCGACATTTCTGCCTCTGTAAAACCGACTTCTGCTCTATCTTTATCAAAAGTAATGATGCGGACCAAGGTAAAGTTTACGGTCTAGTGTGACATCCTATCACACGCGGCTTTCGTTTCACTTACTTATGTCAAACCACAAAATATCACTACGCTGCTGTGATGTTTCTTTGGCGTGATGGAGGTAGTTCGTAATTTGTAATTTGCAGGCAGATTACTTCCTGGCTGCATCGCTCGAAAAAATGGGCTTTTTGCTCGCTATCCTCACCAGTTCGCAGCCTTTGGTTTCTCCTACCTCCATATTCATAAGCAATAAAATACCACCACGCAAGCGTGATGCTATTTTATTGGTGCGAGTAGAGAGAATCGAACTCTCATCTCAAGTTTGGAAAACTTGCATACTAACCGCTGTACTATACTCGCATTCTCCTCCATTATACCACAGTTTCCGCCTCTCGGTATAAAATCCCGTCGTCTCGTCAACCCAACATCCCCCAACGTCTAGAACCGCCTGATCCCGAACCCGCCAACGCTTGACAATTACAGAAAAGTGTGCTACACTAGACGTAAGCAGTAGCGATACTGTGTTCTTTGGCAACTAAACTAATCAGCCAGCGTTCGTCTCACGCAGCCTTATGTATCTCAGTAATCCCCAGAACCCTCGCAATCACCCCCATATCATATTTTACAAGGAGGAAAGTTATGCGTAAAAACATTTTTCTGCGGAAATTTCTGCCCCTCTCCCTGGCTCTGATCTTGATGACCGGGCTCCTCAGCTCGACCTACGCCGCCACCAGCACCGCCCAGACCATCTACGCCGCCAACGGCCGGATGGCCGTTCCGCCGAGCTCCACTGCTCTCCCTGAGGCGTCTGCCTCTCTCGACTCGGCCGACGAGCTGCCGGCTGCGGCCTTGGTCGCCCAGCCCGGCCCCGTGATGGTCTATACTCCCAAGGGCACCCGCACTATCTCCGTCGAGGGGCGCTCGCAGGCATACGTGATCGCCCTTGAGGGGCTCAACGCGGTTCAGAAGCAGCTGACCCCGCTCTACTATCTGGAGCCGCGTCTGCGTACCCTTGACGATTACAACGGCATGTACGGCGGCGGCTTTATCCGCGTCTCGTCGGTCTGGGAGGCGAAGCCGATCTGGGATTACCTCAGCGAGGACACCCAGGCGGCTATCGCCGAACTCAGCGCCTATCAGGGTTTCCTCGTCATCAAGGACTCTCCGGAGTACGCGAAAAACGCCGATCTCCGCGAGGAAGTCGATCATCTGAGCAAGCACCTGGAGACCTATCCGCGTGGGTTTATGACCGAATCTCTGCGATACTTCTGCTCGGAGGTGGTCCTTGGCGAGATGAATCCTGACCAGCTCAGCCTCTACGGGCATATCGTCATCGAGAATCCGCAGTACCAGGCCGTCAAGCAGGCTCTGCAGGATTTCTACGACTATTGCGCCTCGTGTCCCGAGGAGTCGGACGAGTCCGGCGAATATCTGATCGAGATCTACGACGAGATGCGCCTGGCGCTCGCGCCCTTCCTCGCCGATAGAGTGTCGAGCCCTTGGCCCGCCCTCGCCGAACTGCCGCAGGGCTAACTCCTGCTATCGACGCGACTGATTAGTTTAGTAAAGGGTCTCCCCGCAAGGGAGGCCCTTTAACTATCTTAATACTCCGCAGCTACTCCGCCGTCGCTTTCAGCTCTGCTATCGTCAGTGGTGTCTCGCGCCTCTTCGCCTCCAGCCACTCCGGCACCTCTGTAAATTTAATTTCCGGGCAATAATTAATATCATGCGCCGTCGTATCATAATATACTCGAAACACTTCATCCACCGACCCGTAGACCGAATCTCTCATGTCGAACCCTAGCTTCTCCGCAATCGCTGCCACTTCCGCCTCGCTTGGCCCCTCGATCTCTACATAAGTCGGCAGCCACGGCCAGGTATCAATATCAATCTCTACCTCGCCCAGCTTCCATTCCTCGCGGTAGGTCTCTTGTTCTGCTTTCGGTTTCAGGCCTAGCGCCTTGATAAAGTCGCACGCCGCCGTAAAATCATTCACCTCTAGGCAGACTTCCTGCATCCCCGAAAGTGTATGCGTATCGAGATGTTTATAGCTCATCGTTATTCGGTTGCCCTCGTTTCGCACCCGCGCAAACGACCTCTCGTCAATATTGAAAATCGTCCGCCGCATCAGTGTTTCCTCCTGCACCAGCTTGGCCCCCGCCGCACGCAGTTTTTCCCGCAGATTATCCTTATCTATATCCAGAAACGTTGCCTCTATCTCCGCTGCTATCATTTGCCTCCTCTTTTCCTCAATTATACCACAGGCAGCCAGCTCAAGCCCCTTAGCAGCGCCCGTTCTTTAGATCCGTGACCCGTCCTGTCACTTTCAGATAATGCTCCAGCGAATCATATCGCCCCTCGTTATATTTTCCAGTCGCAATCTCAGTTGCCGCAGCTACCCCTACGTACCAGTAGTGCCACGTCTCAAACAGCCCCGTCGACCCATATGCGTCGACATTCAGCGGCTCCGACATCGGCCCTCCTGCCCATTCCTCTGGGAACCGGTCGATAAATCCGTACTTGTATGAATTCTCTCTCAGCCATTGCCATTCTACGTGCGTCGGGTAATCGTCCGTATCTAGTACGCTCCCATATGCGAGGTCGATCAGATCGCAAGTTAACCCCGTATGATGGTCTGACGCCCCTGTCGCCGCGCACAACCTCCCGCAGCTCGTCCCCCGCGCCCGGTAGCAGGAATATGTCCCTATCTCATGTCCTGGATTCGTCGCCCGGTAATCACTAATCATCTTCGCCAGCTGCGCCGCCGCCTCTGGCATCATCAGATTATCGCCGTTCCCAGTGTAATGATACTCCGGGATCCCGTATGTCTGCGACAGGGAAATAAGCTCCGCTCGTCGCCCCGCAATAAACGCCTCATCCACCGTAAAATTCGGGTTGATCAACATCAGATTTCCGTAATTCGCCGTGCAATTTCCCGCCACTATGTCAGTGTCGTCGCCCTGCGCCGCATTATCATCAGAGTTCTCGCCGTCGTCTATCCCCTCATCATCCATAGCTTCATCATCATTGTCGTCTACCGTATCGACGCCATCCGATTCTACCTCTGTTGTCGACTCGTCCATTACTGGCGCTACATCCTCACCTTCGGGCCGCCCGGCCGCCCATAGTACCCCTATAATCACCGCCATTATCAACACAAAAACACCCCCGCCTATTACAATTCGCATTCGGGAGCTTATCTTCTTTATCATAACTAACCTAACGCAGAGTCTTATATAAATTTATAACATTATTAATTAACCGAGAAAAGCCCACGCAAGCATTACGGTCACGCCTGCAAACATCAGTAGCCCAATAATAAACAAAACTAGCATAAAAACAAACGCCCCAGTACTAACCTCTCGACCAGAGTGCTTCACACTCTCGCGACCCATCATATAGTACCACCAGGCGTTGTTATTGGACATATCAAAATTCTCATGGGGTGGGATATCGGGATCGAAAAGGCAAGTTTCCGAGCAAAAAGTAAGCTCGCTTACTTTTTTGAGGAAACGCAGACTTTTCTGGCAAATCGGTACGATTTGACAGAACCGACGACCGTCTGGACCACAATATCTCTGTTAATGGGGTGGGATATCGGGATCGAACCGACGACCTTCTGGACCACAATCAGACGCTCTAACCATCTGAGCTAATCCCACCATACCCAAAAGTATTATATCACGCTTTCTCTAGATAGGGAAGAGGGAATCTAGGGCAAACCTTCCGTGACGACGGGCGGGCTCGACGCGTCCCGAGAAAAGGCATTTGTCGCTCGCCAGTTACATCATTTTTTACTATTCTAGAAAAATCCATGATAAAGTACTTGACAAATTGCTCATGCTGTGCTACAATAGAGATGGAAATCGGAATAGTCGTTCTGGCCATAACCGTTTCTAGTACATCATATTTTTGGAAAGGAATGTTGAGAATGGGATTCTGGAACAGTCTGACTGGCATCACCCCGCGCTCCGACAAGAAAAAGAAGGATCCTCTGGGTCCGCAGACCGACCCCGACAACGAGTTCGACCTGTCCCCGTGTAGTGTGCTGGATGGACACATGGTGCCCTATCCGGCCTCCGGCCCGGTGATCACTGCTATTTTTAAGACCCACAAAGGCGTCGAGAACCTGCCCTATCCGGAGCTGATCAAGACCCTGTTGGCCATCGCCGCGAAGAGCGGCGACCCCAGCATCAATTTTGACAGGTTGGAGCAGCTTTACCTGGACAAGGGGGATCTCACTTATGAGGTCCACTATCTCCGGGTGGACGGGGAGGTCGACATGACCTGGCCCGTCATCGAAAGCGAGGCTGCGGAGCGTATGGCTGCTTTCGAGCGCCAGCGCCAGGAGCGCAAGGAGCGAATCGCGGCGATCATCGCCGCCCGCAATCCTGCTGCTCCCGCCGCTACTCCGGCACCTGCCGCGCCCGCTCCGGCCCCCGTTGACAGCGAAGCTATCGCGGGCGTCACCGAGAGGGCGAAGCAGCGCATGTATAAGGCTGCTACCCCTGAGGAGCGTCAGGAGATTCTCGACCTGCTCAGTATGGCTGCGGAGAATGTCAACTACGCCGCCGAGCAGGCCAAGAACGTGGTCCTGAAGTCCATCATCAGGACTGTGGCCAAGTGGCCGGAGGAGTATCAGACCGATTTGCTGGCTGAGCTGGAGGATCTGATGGACGAGCTGAACGCCGTCCCGGCCTCGGCCCCCGCGGCGCCTCCCCCTCCCCCCGCAGCTCCGGTACCCCCTGCCACCCCTGTAACTCCCGCTCCGGCCCCCGCGCCCGGTGCTGGCACTCCCGCCACCCCCGCGACTCCTCCCACGACGTGATTGCACGTCAGGGAAGAAAGGGGTGGCCATCATGCATCCCTTTCTGAGAATGGCCGCCCCCGTGGGCGGCCTTTTCTTATGTTTAGCTCGTCATCGTTAAGCTTGTAATTTAACCTCACTCAGTAGAAGCCTGATACCTCTTCCCGCATCTAGAGCCTCCGCATTTTTTATATTATAAAATAAGCATAACCATTTAATAATACTTATGTCAATATAAACACAACCGTAAACATCCCGAAATCTCTCTGCTCAAGACGCCGATTTTACAGAGGTAAATGCAGTATTTTACTAATTATGTTAAATAGGGAATTTCGCTATTGACTTTTTTACGATTGTGTGCTACAATGGAAGTAGTCTGGAAAGGCTGCGGGAGCGGCCTCGCCAGAGGTCCATTTACAGCCGAATCATCTCAGATACAATTCATATTTGTATCTGTTTATATTATATATATCGTACAAGTACAGTGAGATGGAGGTCTGTTGCAATCGCCGGATTCCGGCCCTACCCTTATTATCAAGAGAGGGGCTGGTACTCCCTTTCTTGTTTAAGAATTGATATAGAGTTCTAACCATTTAGCCCTAATCGACTAAGTCGTAACCACCATCAAATCATCCGACAAAGAAAGGAGCTGATCTCTACAATGTTAGGGATTATTCTGTGGGTTTTTGCAGCCCTCGCGAGCGCTATCGGCGCCGTGGTCTTCATTCCGCTGATCGCTGATGCGATCAAGAAACGTGCTCTCTATCGTCAGATCGGAGTCCGTGTCGTGGCCTGCGTCATGCTGGCGGCTATGTCCGTTGGCTCGGTCGTCCAGTCTGTTGGCTCAGTTGGCCAGCTCGTCAATCACGGCAACAACGGCCCCGTGGCCGACGGTGTCGTCAGCGACGATCCGAATGCTGATCCGACTGATGAGCTGGACATTCTCGCCGGCGGCGAGGAAGAGCCAATCGGAACTGTGACTTTGACCCAGCGTCAGATCGACGCATTCATCGCCGAAGGCGGGTACAGCCTGGCCTGGGATGACTCCGAGACCTACTCGAAGATGGAGACGCGTATTCTCGCCATCCGCGCCGTCACCAAAGACGGCAAGGCGTACAATGACGCCGTTTCCATCCCGATCGACGAGGCGACCCTCGCTCTCGTCGAGGAGCTGGAGAAGACTACGGATCAGGCAAAGCGTGATCAACTGAACGATGATATCATGCATAGTCTGTTTCAGCATATCATCAGCTCTCCTGCCTACGCGAAGATGTGGGCCGATATCATTCAGCGGTGCGAACTGCTGATTGCCAACAACGGCTGGGTCACCCTTGAGTTTAGCGTCTACGACGAGATCATTGACGGGTCCTACAAGACCCTGGATATGTTCACGTCGAAGACCAGCGAGACTTACCTGTCCCGGCAGAAGCTGGAACTGGCTTACGTGCCGATTCCCAGCGACCCCAAGGCTATCGGCCTTGACTATCTGCTGGTCCCGTCGACCACGTCGCCCACCGGCTACGATGTCTGTCAACCCTGCGTGAATGTTGCGGTGAAGCTCTGCTGCATCCTCGATCATCTTGAGGTGCAGGGCTTTACGAACCGGGTTTCCGAAGTGAACTATATGAACACTTCGGCTGTTGACGCCCTGACTATGATGGCTCCGGCCACCTATCAGGAGTCCAGGAAGAGCATCCTCTTCTCCCTGCCCGGTAAAAATGGCAAGTCCGTATTGGATTTGGGATGGAATGTCGAGGATCAGCGCGCCATTAAGTACGGCGAGAATAAGACTGAGGTCGTGACTACGCCTCCCCCCGTGGAGACGCAGACTCCGCCCCCCAGTCAGACCCCGCCGCCCAGCCAGACTCCTCCTCCGAGCACTACTCCGACGAAATACAACGCCCTGATCGAGTATGTCAACGAGGCTGGCCAGCCGGTCGCCGCGTCGCATACGAAGACGGGCCTGGCCGACGGTACGACCTATGACGTGGCGTCCCCCTATGTCGAGGGTTACACTCCCGACCATGATATGGTTAAGGTAATCATTTCCGGGAAGGATTTCCACTTCCGGGTGATCTACCGGCCTATTACCTGTACGGTGTTGGTGCATCATTATTATATCAACACCACGACGCGAGTGTTCGATGATTATACGACTACCGTCAAATATGGCAGTCGCTTCACCTACACTCCGCCGACGAAGGCGGGCTACGTCCACACCCCGGTCTATATTTCCGAAGTCATCACCGCCTCCTATAAGGAGTATATTGTATACTATGGCCAGGATGGCAAGGGCATGAAGGACCCCGCCGACGATCCGGTGAATAATTCGAATGCTCCGGAAGGCGGCTATCCGAATCTGCCGGGTGACGGCGATGGTACTTTCCAGCCGTCCAACCCGCCGCTGCATGATTACGGGACTACCCCGTCGAATCCCCCGTCGGATCCGCCTGTCTCTCAGGCTCCGATCACGGATGACAACGGTGGCCACACCGAAGGTGGCGACGTCCCGCCGACTGACCCGATTCCGACCGTGACTGATTCTCAGGTCGTGCCCAGCGCGACTCCGGAGAATCCGGCTCCGACGCCGGTCAATCCGAGCGATTTGCCGCCGGTTAACGTCACTCTGCCGGACGACTTCGAGCCTTGAGCTCGAAGTCCTACCGGCCCCGACTGACTCCCTAGCCCCAGTGGCTAGCTGCGATATATATAATACGCACCTTAGCGTATTTCCTTTGTTCGAAGGGAGTACCACCCCCGGGGCGCTCTTTGCCCCGGGGAGTCCCTTGATTTATTGTGTTTGAGATGATTCGGTTGTCGGATTCAATGGAGTTTAACAATTTGGACCAGGAAACTAAAATAACTAAAAGCATTATTAACTATTATAATCTTTCGAAAGGAGATTATTATGAATAAAGCAGTTAAGAGTACGCTTGCTCTCGCCGCTAGTGCTGCGGCTATGGCTAGCGTAGTTGCTACTCCGTCGCTGGTTTCAGCGTGGGGTGACAACGGCGGTGGTCGTCCAAGCTATACTATTGACGAGATCAACTCCCTCAGCGCTAACGGTCAATGGGGTAACAAGATTGTCTTTAACTCCATTAGCGACAGCGTCATGGGCAACGAAAAGAACTTCGTTGGTGCTCGTGAATACAACGGCAAGAACGTAACCAACGCTCCGACCGTATGGAATGGTAATGATATCACCGTCAAGAACGGTCAAGAGTATATCATCCGTCTCTACGTTCATAACAACAACCCGAATGGTATGGCTGGTGTTTCTCATAACACTCGTGTAGCATTCGACATCCCAGAAGAGAGTTCGACGCAGATTCAGGTCAATGGCTTCATTTTCTCTGACAACGCTACTCCGTCTCAGTACTGGGACTATGTCAACTTTAACAGTGACCAAGCTTTCCATCTTGAGTACGTTTACGGCTCAGCTTTGCTTGAAAACAACGCTATCGGGGCTTACACCTACGATGAAAACGGCGTCGTGATCAGCGGTGGTCAGAAGCTCGGTGACGAAATCGTGACTAAGGCTGCCTCCGAACACGGTGTGCAGATCGGTTACGACAAGCTTGATGGCGAGGTGCCAGGCTGTTATCAATACGCTAACTACATCACCATCCGCGTCAAGGCTGTCTTCGATACAGATTACACTATCGAAAAGAAAGTCCGCCTCGTCGGTACGAAGGAATGGGGCACTAGCGTCGACGCCAAGGTCGGCGATAAGGTCGAATTCCAGATTCAGTACAAGAATACTGACAAATCTGGCGCGACCCACAACAATGTCATGATCAAAGACATTTTGCCAAAGAATCTAAAGTATGTCGAAGGTACTACTAAGCTTTACAATGGGCACTTCCCAGATGGCGCTACGTACACCACCGATACGCTTTTCACTACTGGCGTTAACATCGGTCACTACAACTTGAACGCGAATGCTTTCATCCGCTTCCAGGCTGAAGTCGTCGATGAGACCCTCCAATGTGGTTCTAATACATTGGTCAACTGGGCACAAGCTGGTGTCGGCCAGAAGGCTATTCAAGATTACGCTACTGTCGTCTTGAACAAGACTGAAGGCTGCGAGAAGCCAACTACTCCAGAGCTCCCGAAGACTGGTCCAGAAGCTGTTGCTGGTGGCGCTATCGCCGCTGGTTCTATCGTAACTGCTGCTGGCTACTTCATTGCTAGCCGCCGCAGCATGCGCTAGTAAGAGACGTGTGAGATCTAGCCTAGCCCACCCTGGCTCTAGATTTCCGATCTCTACAAGTTGATCGCTCCATGTTGAGTAAGAAACCCCTCTAGGAATAGAGGGGTTTCTTGGTGTATAGAGCAATTTGTAGATTGTGGTTTATCTATGATTTTATTCTTCGCAAAAAATAAGCGCACTTTGTCAGTGCGCTGTGGTTTTGAGTAGACGGAAGAACTTATTTCCGTACATACTCGAATCGCAGAAAAATCGTGAGTTTACGGGCGGTTACTTCCATAGTAACTTAAGTCGTCGGCCTTAGGGAATAAAGCGGGGAATTGGCGGTAAGCTCAGAATGCGGGTGTTAGCACCGGAAATCCTACGTGGCTAGTAGGGAAGCTCGTTTTCGATCTCTTCAGAGCTACGAATCTGAGTCACCGTCGGATGACTCTGAGTTTCCCAGATGGCGTGCAAGTGGTCGAAGCGTTCCTTCACTGCTGCCTTTACCTCCTCTTCGGAAGCTCCTCCCGCACGCATTTCACGCGCCTTCTTATACATCGCCTCCCAATTACTGAAATCAACGCCAGTCGGGATTTTTCCCTCTCTAACCAAACGCATATGGAGCTGGGAACACGAACGACACCACCCCATGTCATTCACATACGACGCGCCACAAATCGGGCAACGTTGATCACCGAGTGCCATAATTCTTTCCACCTTTCTATAAATATAAGGGGCAAGCAGATTCGCTTCACCCCAAATTCTGCCGCACCAAGGCGACGAACAGAAGAGCGTCTACTGGCTGTATTTTATCACACCGCATGCAGAATCGCAAGCACGAGCGAAACAGTGCAAGCTCCGAATCTCTGGTGTGCTAGCTGCCCGCTCCGCCACGAATCTTCTCTTCTATGTCCATCGCCTGGAGCCGCTCCGCTTCCTTTATTTCTCCTGGCGTCATCTTTACAAATTTCGGTATTTGCTGGCCACTACTATTGACTTCATATACTCGCTTAACCCAGTCGCCTTCCTTGAAATGCGAGAAAGTCTGTTTGTATCTGCCGTTCAGGTCATCAATAGAAACCTGTCGCCAACCGTCGCTCTTGCGCTTATCGGCAAGGGTCAAGCGCGGCGGAGTATGATCGATTTTCATACCCATGAGTGTACCGTATGAATCCTTGAAGTTGGCCATCGCTGCCGGTTGCGGACCCATATGAGTTGCCATTTTTGCCTGTATGTCGGATACGACGTCAACTCCATTCGCAGCTAAAATCTTGTGCATCTTCGTAGCGGTTTCCGGAGCAATCTTCACCTGATCCGGATGAGCAACTGCTTGCACCATCGTCTGCTCCATTGTTTTGAGCAGTTCCTGCTGTTCTCCCCCGGTGATATAGCCATTCTTCATGCCATCAGCAATACGATCAATTTCCTCCCCACTAGCACTAGCCATAGCATTGACCTGGCTCTCAGTTACGTCGGCAAAATCAGTATGAGGAAGCATGTTTCCGCCTGCGTCATGTGCCATATATTCTGAGTTTGCAATCTGCTGGAACAGCTGCATATCTTTCGGCTTAATTTGGTCACGGGTCTGCTTGCTGGTAATCGCTTTCTGGAAAGCGCTACGCAATCTAGCTGCATCTGGTCCAGCTATTGCTCCAGAATTAAGCAGCCGCAGTGCTCGCTTCGCCTCACGCTCATCTAGGCCTGGCACGCGAGCCGCGCTGATACTGCCAGCCTGTCTAATAAAGTCATCATCATTCTCATAAAACGTGACCGTAGATCCGTCTATTGTCTCGGTGCTAGTATGTATGTTGGCCTGATTCACGGCAAAGTCGCCATCCTTAACATCAGCAAAGTTCTTGATGGCGTTTGATAAGCTCGGCGCAACGGTCTTTAGCATATTACCATCCGCATCGCTAGTCATACCAGCCATCCAGCGCAGAGCACGATTCGCAGTACGTCGTTTGTCTATGCTTAAGCCAGCGTCACTTGCGTCGTAGGCGAACCGGTTGATGGTAGACTCAAAGTATTTACGTCCATCGTCGGTCTTCATGAGTTCTTGCTTGGCTGCCAAGAACCGTGCTCGTGCCGCCTGGTTACTGCTGTCGGCTTGAAGATCTGACATGGCTTGCTCAAGCATCGGAACTATCGTCCCGCGAGTATCATTAATTGTTCCGTCACTAGCCATTGTCGTCGAGATTGCTTTCGCCTCGCGCATAACGTTCATATTCTTTGCGTCCTCGACACGACCTCGGTAACGAGGATCACTATGTCCATAAAAACCATCTGCAATTGCCGCCTCCGACATCGCCTCTTCCTGAAGCATACGCTGGCTGCTCATAGCTGCTCGGCCCAGTCGTCGCGTATCCCGCGAGTTCGTCCGCATCAAACGGGCATACTCTGCCGCCGCGTTAGTACCAAGAAACCGTCGCGCCCCGTTTACGGTGTGGTCTGCCGCTGTGCCTCCGGCCGCCTCGATTTGACGATTCAGCTCACTTAATCTATTAACCCTCCGTCCTGCCCGGCTGTTCATCACTCGAGTATTCCACCTCTCATCCCCTCGTCGCTTCGCTTCCATTGAAAAATCCTGGAATCGTCTGCTCGATCCTAAAGCATGTTTGCCGCGCATTTGCATACCGCGTCCAAAGTTTTGTAGCTTCATGCCTAACATCCCTAGGCCATTCAGGGAATTACGTAGAATCGAAGGGATGAAGAAGAATGGTACGATATTTAGTAACATCGCTACGATAATATACATAAATCTATCAAGCGCGGGTACTGAACTTAGATTCGAGGTCATCAGATTCGCTGCGAAAGTCCCTCCCCCCATTAGTAATCCGCAAATCGGATAGACAAGGAGTAGCGCTGTAAAGAGTTTTCGCCATTTGTCGAAAAACGACTTCGTATTCGGCAGAGCATAGCATACAATTGCAATTGGCGCCACTACTACTGCGAGTAATACTCCAGCTTGCCGTAGAGCCAAAGTAATAAAGAAGAATAATACCCCTATTATCGCACCGACTATCGTCAATGCTAACGCCGGTAGCCAAACATGCCAGTTAGCAATCGCAAGGGCTCCAGCGGCTATTCCTATAGCTCCAGTGGTCAGGAAGCTTCCTCCTTCCACTAATACCTGTGTAAGGTTACTGACATGGCTCATGTTAAAACTTTCGTCTTCTCCTACGGTCACTAATCCCCTCAATAGACTATTTAGCTGCGATCCTACTATATTTGACAAGTCTACCGCCAACTGACAAATCAAGAAAGATAGGTTTACTAATACTGCTACCATGATAAGACGGGGTAAAGTTTTCTTAATATTATAGTTTGTCATCCCAATGCCAGTTACCTGCGCAAGAATGACAACTATAAAAGCAATCACGAAAGCAATATTTGCTAAATCGCGAAAGACTTTCCATCCTTTATAAGTACCACTATCGCGATCCATGAATCCGCCTTTAATCTCCAAGAACGAACCTTCTATCCAGTCATAAATCATCCCCACGGCATTCCCGGCCACATTCAGTACTGAACAAAATACCCAGCTCACAACCCCAGTTACTTCCGTACAAATCGGCACCCCCGCCTCTCCGGATGGGTCTAAGACTGAAGGCTCGTTTGGATCTGTCGGATTTAGCGCGCCCGAGTCGACTTTCGTCATGTCAAGGTTTTTTAGTTGTGACATTACATCCGCAAACGACCCGATCTTTAGAGTTCGACTCGTATCTTTGATAGCAAACTTTTCCGAGACCTGTGTAACTGCACCGCTAGCCACCTCGCACCAGTTTATCCCGTCACTCGTTACGGCATATGTATAATCGTTCTTATTGGTTGAGCATTTCAAATTATTCGGCGTTAGAGTTCCAGAGTATTTGTCATTCATATCGTTAAAGTAGGAAGTATAGAGCTTCGCTAAGTACGTATCATCAAACTCAAACTTTGCAAATCTTTGTGTACCGGTAAGAAATTCTAGGGTTCTCGCGCCACTGCTAGCAGTCAAATGATAGCTCGATGCTATAGTAGACCCATCGTCCTTGTCATGAAACTCGATGTACTGAACAGGATAGTCAAACGGCTCACCGGCCGCGGTATGATAGCCAACACAAGTGTTATCGGCATACATATCGGCATCATCGCTACTATCGCAAGAATTAAAATCATATCCCCATGCTTTGTGTCCAATTTGATTTTTAAGATTCGTCCAAGTTGGTCCACAGGAATTATCTGAACCGCTGAAGATTGAACATATCTGAGCCCTAGAAGAATACATAGAAGTACATCCGCCACTAAATGGTTCGCAATAACCTATCGTAACGTATCCCATTGATGAATCAACCCCGAGCACCAGTTTACCGGCACCCGGATTATCCATTGTTCCATCCATGTATGTGTAGTTAATCCCTCCGTTACCCTCTTCAAACCGTAAATTACCTGATGAATCAACCGGGAAGCAGAGACCATTCGATGTATCCTCTACCCAACTACCATTACTCTTGTAGTTGTAGGTTGCATATATACACTTTCGCTCAGCTGTGCTGGCACCTTCGTCAACAGCATAGCCCCAATTTACCGGGTCATATCCTTGCCCATTATTATCTTGTAATCCGGTGTATGAACCTACGCTAGTGTTTCTTAAGGTGCCACCTTTAAATACATCCTTACAGCTGATAGCTAGCTTATTCTCGCTGCCACCAGAAGAATACCATCCAGGAAGTGTAATTACTTTTGTAGTGTCGTCTACGGCCCAGTCCGGATAAAAATGATTGTTGTACTCTTCGGAGTTAATGTTCTCCTTCAAGTAAGCCCGAGCCACACCACCAGAACCTCCGTAGCACGTCCAGAGCGCGGAATAAAGTGCATTTTGTATGAGCTCGTTATCCGTCGCCGAAGCTGTTTCTGATAAGCCCGAAAACGTCACCGCTATAGCCGCAAGTAATACGCCGGAACATAAAATAAGTTTACTTACGATCTTGAGTTTCTTACGCATTGTCGGTACCCCTAATTGAATTATTAAAATCATTCGTCATCTCGACTAGAATATTAGCTACATTCGGAAAGAGCTGTGAGATAGACTGCATCGACGCAGACTGGTTTTTTCGTACATTCATTAGTGTAGCGCTCTGTAGGCCCTCATCTTTTCCGCAAGAGTAAAGTATCATGTTATTTTCTATGCAGTTAAAACTATCATAGATTTCTATAAGATTTAGTTGCTGTTTCAAAAAGTCGCGTACCGACACGCTCATGTTGATGGCGAGATTGGGTGCCTTTTTTATCTCTGGCGCAATATTTGAAATATATTTTTGCGCACCATCTTTGCCACCTTGTGTGTATGTTTCCAGTAACTCATCAGACAAGACATCCAATGACGCTCCGTTAACAACGATTCCTAGCAAATTGTCATAAATTTCCGTTTCATCAGTCTTATTTATCATGTCGTAATACGTATTAAACTTTACCCTAAGCGTATTTACGTAGTTAGTTTTCTCTTCAACATCTAATAGGTCTTCATCGTATAGCGCAATCAAAAACCACTCACCGGTCGTATTTTCCGCACCCTCTGGCCCATTCACAAGATAATTTCGATAATCTTCAAAGGCCTCTTTTGCCGTCGTCGGTACCTTCGTTACCTCATCTCCGCCATCCCCTCCAATCTTCGACACTGCAAACGTCACTAATCCGATCGCTATTACGATCAAAACTGCAATCGCCATGATGATCGGCATCTTACTTTTCTTTTTCGCGCCACTATCAATCACGATATCAGCCGTCTCAGCTTCCGCCGGCGACTCCATTGCATTGTTTAGCTTCTGCGCTCGCTGCCCAGCGTCCGTATTTGCAAAAATCGACGCCACTCGCGACTTATCATTTTCACTATTTGCGCCCAGAGTAATCTTTTCCGTATCGACAGTCAGTTCCGGCGTACTGAAAATCCCCTGCGCACCCGAATTATTTCCTGGATTTTTGTTTTGACCTTCATTATCCATATACTTATTATAACATAAGAATTATATAAAACATTAAAAACTCCCCATTTTCATCAAAAAGCCTCGGGATTCGCATCTCTAAACTACTCATGCTTGCGTTTTCCGGCATCTTGTAGTAAGATAAAAACATATTGCCACATCTGTTAGGTTCTAGCCGATGCTGGCATAATTTTTATCGGTCCTACCGACATTGCAAGTCGGTTTGTCGCCGACTTGTACCTTGACAACGAAAACGCAACCACAAATTCTGAGTCCTAAAACCCCGCATAGCATTACCTAGAACCCATCAGCACCTACTCACACATCTAGAATTGGAGGAATGTAAAATGTCAGCTACTTGGAGTTGTCCCATTTGCCGCAAACCCTGCGAGACGCGAGACGAGGCCCTTAGCCACTGCCGCGGCGTCGCCCACCCCGGCGGCACTCTCCGGTGCCAGAAGTGCGGCCGGCCTGTTTCTACTCCCGCCGAAGTCCTGACCCACTGCCAGCACTCCTGGAATTCCAAGACCTGCCCGACCTGCTGGGGTAAATGCTATAACAACGGCAACATCTGTACGACCTGCGGCGGCACCGGTAAGGTGAGTTTCTAAGACACAGAGAATCCCTCTACTCCGGCTCCTAGGTTTTGTCGTGTCCCTTGATTGTGTTTTTGTTTCGTCTTGAATAGTGCAGAGTTTAGTTCGCTCCGCCTATTCCCCTACGTCTTGGGCGGTTCTGCATGCAGAGCCGCCCCTTTCTTTAGCTAAGATACCTCTTTTTTACCTCTCCCGCCAGCTCCCCATCCCGCAAAATCTCAACTTTCCCGTCGTCGACTTTCACGAGCGTTGACGGTGCACTTTCTACCGTCCCTGCATTTTCCACATAACTTATTTTTTCTAAAACTTTTGGTTCTAACAAATCCGGATTCGTCACAGTTACATGCTCTGATAAGTTTGCACTTGTCGACACTAATGGATTCCCGACTGAGCGGATTATTTCAATTAATTCGGGTTGATCCGGTATTCGTATTCCGATCAGCTCTCCTCCATTCACGACCGAACCTAATACTTTTTCATTCCGCCTCAATAATATTGTCATTTTACCAGGCAGGAAATCATGAACCAGCTTCGTCTCTAAATCGTTCAGTTCGACTACATATTCCCGCAACATTTTCTCATCAGCCACTAACATGATTAATGGCTTGCGATGATCGCGCTGCTTCGCTAAGTAGACTTTCTCAATCGCTGTTGGATTAGTCGCATCCGCCAAAATCCCGTACACCGTATCGGTCGGCGTAATCACGAGATTACCTTGTTTAATTTCCTTAACAATTCGATCAGTATTCATAAATCTCAAAACTAATGGTGCGGGCGGTTGGGTTCGAACCAACGACCAAGCGGTTATGAGCCGCCTGCTCTAACCCCTGAGCTACGCCCGCTTGTGAGCGAAGAAGCTGAAGTTTACCCTGAGCGTTTCCTGGACAAACAGAATAGCGAAACAAACCAACTACCCGGAAACGTTCGATAGTTTCAGAACTTCTCCTCTTATTGTACCACAAAAGCCATCTTCTGCGCGTTTTATTATGTTATAATTTATTCATGAGCGAGTTAAGGACGCGGCTGCGGAAATTCCAGTACTGGTTTACGCACGATTTCATTACTCTCGAGCGGGTCGTAATGATCGTGGCTGCGGTTTGCTGTCTGATGTGGACCTGGGGTTCGATCGACTCGATGACTCGCAACTGGTCTCTCGCCCAGGAGCTCATGAACCGCCAGCGTGAGAAAGCTCTCCTTGAGCTCGAAGTCGAGACTCTTGAGCTGGAAAATGAATATTATCAATCTACCGAATATCAGGAGCTCGCCGCCCGCAAATATCAGGGCAAGATGCTTCCTGGCGAGACTATGATTTATCTCCCCGACAATACCGACGCCGCCCTGAATAAGCATAAAGTCGACGACGATGTGACGAGCACTATCGCTGCCGACACAATGAGTAATCTCGAGCAATGGCTAGTTTTCCTCTTCGGAATCTAACCAGGTAATTCGCAATTTCACAAAATCCGTCAGAAAACAAGTCTTCCGCGCCTTGCGGATTCATGCTAAAATATAACCATGAGTACTTCTCCACAAAACAACAACTCTAATTCGAATTCGGCCGCTTCTAGCGCTTCCGCTACAAATTCTCCTGTGCCCACTCCGCAATCCGCTCCCGGGTCGAATCAGACTCCGCAGCCCGTCTCGGGTACACCTGCGCAGCAGCCTTCTTCAACTGCGCCAAAGGTTTCCTCTGCTCCGGTCTCAATGCCTGCCATGTCTGCGCAGAATCCTGCTCAGTCTACTACTCCATCGAATCCTAATTTCACCACTGGTAATATCGGCCGCTGGGCTTCTCGTCAGGAAAATCCTTTCGCCGAGCAGAACCGTAAAGCCGACGCCGAGAAGCGGAAGCGCGACCAGCAGCGCCGCAAAATCGCACCATATCTATATATTGGCGGCGGCATTATCGTTCTTGCGCTGATTATTTGGGGGATTGTAGCGCTGATTAGCCATCGTGGCGAGAATACTCCCGTTGAAGGACCGATCGAAATTGCTGGCAGTAGCGAACAGGACATCGCCGACTATCAACAGATTCTGCAAAACTTCCTTAGTCAACAGCAGGGCACCACTCAAGAAAAAGAGGAGGGTGTTAATAAACTCGTCCAGAACACACTAAATACTGCTAATGGCCAAGACAATGCAAACGCAGTGAAGCTAGCGCAGCTTGGTGCGTTTGTTGCTAGCGGTATGTACGATGCCGGGCTTGTCGCATCAAAAGAAATTGACCCCGAATCGCTAGATATCAAGCAACTTGCCACATATTACAATCTCGTTTATCTTTGCTATCTTTCGCTTGGTAATCAGGAGAAGGCTACCGAGTATTTGAGCTTAATGTACGAAGCATCTTATGAAGCTGAAGAGCAAAGAATAGAACAGGAGAAGAATAATGAGTAAAAATAGAATATCTAGCTTTATCAAAACAGTGCTTACTGCTATCGTGGCTGTCTTTGCTGGTTTTCTTCTAACCGGCACTGAAGCATATGCGGCTGGTAACTCTGGCGACGAATTTTATGTCGGTAGCGATGGCTGCGCTCGCGGTACGGTGAAGAACTTTTATACTGATAGCTGTTTCGGTGCAACCTGGCGCATGTATCCAGCGACAAGCGATAGCATCCCGATTACTTACCAAGATGGCAAGAAGACGGTCACAGTTGGTACTGTTACCGGTTGTCTCTCGACTGGTTATTATTATCGTCTCGCGTATGAAGAATTTAAAGGTAATCAAGGCGCCTATTACTCCCTTGGTAAACAACAGGGGCTTCTACGCGTAAATCAGATTCGCTCTCTTGGCGGCGGTAATGGTTACCATAATTTCCTCGGCGCAGTCTCTACGAACCCCACCAACCAGGCAATCGGCTGGGATGAGGCATACTCCAAGTGGCAGCTTGCTGATAAGGGTGGTGTCACTCATGGTATCGCTTGGAAAGACACTTCTTGGTTTTGCTATAGCCCTGATTGGGAAGGCGCAAATAGCAGCTACGATGCCTGGTCATGGGTGGACGACCTATCTACCGCCAGCAAAGGACCGGACGAAGAAGTCGAAAAAACTATCTACACTAAAGAAGATCAAGTTACAGTTAATTTTAAACACCAACTTAGTTATAATGCTCCGAATGCTGCAGCAGATACTACCTTCGGTCCCGCTAATACCACCTGGCATGTTGAGGTTCGTCAAGATAGCGTCTGGATTGGCGGCACGAATGAAGCGCAGTTTAGCCCTGCTAATACGGGCCCTACTCGCACTAGTATCTGGGAAGGTATGCCCTACATGGGGGAATCATCTTACACGATTAAGGTTCCCGAAAACGACGGTGAAAGTACAAGAGTCTGTTCGATTATTGCCTATGACCCGAAGAATATTGCTTGGAAGCAGGGGCGTAATGAAAAAGATTATGTCATGGATACAGCCAACTCTAATACCTGGGCTAGATCCAGCGCCTGCGTTACTATAATTCGTGACGACCCGCAGCCTGAAAAAGAACTCGCCGGTCGTGTTGTCTTTTGGTCGGTCTCAAAAGTCGAGTCTGTCGCCAATGGTACCGATATTAAGTCTCATTCCGTCCAAGCCCCGAGAGATGAAAACGATCGACATGCTGACGACGCCGGTATTACTTCTGCCACGCTGAAGCTAAGCACAGATGAAAAGACTGCACAGGCTAAGTTTACGCATAAGTTGAAATATCTTGTGGAGGGCGAGAATGGCGAAGAAGCCGAACCCTTCGGCAGTAAAGATCGTTTCGCCGACGATGTCGCAACAGATTATATTCGCACGCAGTATGACGAGAAGACCACCAACGAGGGAACCTGGACTGCCATTCGAAAAAACGCCACCGGGTTAAAAACAAGCGGAGAGTTTAATATTAATCCTACTACTACCGCAACAATCAATTTCGGCGACGAGCGCGACAAGACCGTTAAGATCTGCGAGAACACGACTTACACCCCCAAGTATCTCTACCTTGAACGCGAAGAAGTCACGAAAACTGTCCCCATTTATAATGCGAGCAGCATAGACATTGGACAGGGCGTCTACGTCATGACTCCAACCGACGACGCAGGGCAGGCGAACGGAGTGCTTGACAGCCAAGATGGGCCGATGGGGATTTTTCGTCCCGCTAGCAGCTCAGATTACTATCACTATGAGCCAAGGTGGAAGCAAGAAGATGGCTATGGATATTGGGAAGATGTCGAGGTCGCCGGTGGGCGTGCAGGCTTTTCGATTTATTCGCGCTCTGGTGTGACGCTCTATACCCCTGCCTTTGTCAGCGCAGATCCGCCCCATAACTCCGGTGGTTATTACGCATATACGGACACGAAAGTCAACTGGGGTACTCACGATGGCTGGACGAATGAATGGTGGATTAGTTATATCACCTCTACTGGTGTGTACCACTGGAGCGGATTCAATGAAACCACTTGGGAAGATATCTATTCCCCTGGTCCTGATTCCAGTGGCTATGGCGTGTCTGCCAAAGGCAATGCTCTAATGGTTAAAGCGACTGCCGAAATTCACGATTATTGGATTTATCATGTCGTGCGCGAAGAGGGTAACGGCGGGAGCGAAGTCTGTATTGAAGTTACTCGTCCTCCACTCATGGAATTGGAGGGAAGTCCAGATACGCCCGAATCGTATATCGGTGCTGCCACCGCCGACGGCTCTGCTGGACCGATGTATGCTGGTGAGACTAGTAGCATGAGCTGGACAAAGTATGCTAAGGCCTATCCTACTCGACGCATTATGGAATGGCGCGCTATTGCTGCACAGATAGAAGTTTCGCAACAGTTTAACCCGAATAATCTCCAGTCCTTCAGTGGGAATATTCGTCAGGATGCTACGACTTATCGCAACGACAAACTTGATCCTTGTACTTGGTTCCTGTCCACGCGCGGGCTTACTTTTCGTAATGGCCGCTGCATAAAACTTTCTAATTCTAAGGATTATGGTAGTGACGGCAACCCTACAGAAAGCGACACTATCTTCATTGATCATGGCAAGCAAGAAGAAAAAGTTGTCGTACCTGATGAAGTTGGCGATAAATACTGCGCTACTTCCGGCTATCGTTGGCAGTATTGGTGGGGGCAGCAATATAATAATGATCCTGACGAGTGGGCTTATGACGGTATCGAGTATTGGACGAATTATAGCCTTGCCTGTAGCCCGATTGCGAAGAAGCCTTCACTTAGCTCCGTTAACGGCGGCATCTTCTCAAATTCTGATGTCAGCACGTCTCTTGCTACTCGCTACGACTACGAACCCTTCGGAGTTATTGCTTCATCTGGTAATATCTTCTTCACCGGAAGTTCTATGAGTGATACAGTTAACCAGATTAATGCATACGGTTGGTCGACTTTCGGCTCCTGGTCTGATTATCTTGCTACAATTGGCAGAAGTGCCGGGAAACTTGGTAGTGGCGCCTCGTTAGCATGGATTGGTTCCAATTCACAAAGTCTCATGACTAACTCGCCTCTAACTATACAGAATTTCACTAGCCCGTTAGGCTATTCGCAGATCACTTCTAGCTCTACCGTCATGACTCGCCTTCGGAGCTACTTTAGTGGTGATAATGCTACCGACAATACGAGCTACATTGACTCCGGCTGGGAAAACCTTACTGACAGTCATATCATATATTCTGGTGGCGACTTGACTATTGATGGCAGTATCACCCTGCAAGATAAGACCGTCTCTAGTATTTACGATATTCCGCAGGTAGTCATCTTCGCTGACGGCAATATTAACATCGGGAAAGATGTCAAGCGCATCGATGCTTGGCTAATCGCTACCGGTACTATTGATAGCTGCGCAAACTCAGGCTGGGACGAGCATACTGCTGCCCGTGTCAATGGCTATAATAATCAGGATGGTAATTCTCCAGTCGTTTGTGAAAACCAACTTATTGTCAATGGCCCAATCTTCGCGCAAAATATTACGACCCATCGTAGCTATGGCGCCAGTAAAGGCCTCTCGAACACCGATCCCGCCGATTACATCTTCACTGAAGATTCCCGAGCAAACTCTGGTGAAGTCTTTAATCTCAGTGCCGATAGCTATCTCTGGGCTTACGCTCAAGCTGGTCGCCTTGACTCTAGCTATACCGAAGCTTACTCCCGTGAACTCCCGCCGAGGTACTAATTTATGCGCAATAACGCAAAGACTAAAAACAAAAAATCCGATGAGAAGAAGCCTAATCAAGGCTTCACTCTCGTCGAAGTCATCCTTGTTCTTGCTATCTCTAGCATGATGTTAATTGGACTAATCGGGGCCAGCTTTTCTACTATTTCTCGTCAACGCTACAACGATTCCGTCCGCGGCTACGCTGAGTTTTTGCGCTCGATTTATAACGAAGTTATCAACCCCGAATCACTCGGTAATGCTGTTCCTGACACTCCAGATTATTCTATTGGTAACTCCTCCAGCGAAGCAATTCTTGGCAAAGTTGTAGTTTTTGGCGCTAATGGCGACTCTAGTAAGGTCTATACCGCGACGCTCGTAGGCAATAGTAATATTAACCGTGGTACCGATGTAAGCTTCTTGCAGTCTATTACGGATGTCACTACTGGCGATCGTCCTGACCCGGCCCGCACTAATACCGCCATTTTCTGCGGTGACGTCGACGACGGCATTCATACTCCTCGTCCATCTAGCGTCGAGTCATATACTTTACTTTGGGAAGCCCACCTGCAACAAGTCGAAAACCCCTCTGCCGACCCACCTACTTCATTTGACGATGATTTCAGCGGTACAATGATTATTGCTCGCACTCCAAGCTCTGCCACGGTTCATACCGCCTTCGCCAGCGACCTAGTTTTAGACGACATTGAAGAAAATTGCGAAGCTGCGAACGAACAGCTCAAACAGGCCCTTTACGAACAGCACGAAAGAATCGTTAGTAATAGACCCAATTCCGACCAGCCTTTCAATGTCTACTCACCTACCAGCATGTGCATAGTGTCTGACAATAGCGCCGTCTTCCGCGAAGTTCAAATCGCCGCTGACGGCCGTAATACATCGGCAATCTGGGTTCGCCCAACTGATGATGGAGAAAATCGATGCGAAGCAAACGAATAGTTAAAGCCAAACACAATATCTATCAGTCTACCAAGCGTGGCGAGACTATTATCGAAGCAATGTTTGCTTTTGCGATCTTTTCTCTTGTTGCTGTCCTGACTGTAAGCCTCATGAACTCTGGCATCGCTACTGGCGAGCGTTCGCTCGAACTCGTTACCGCCCGTAATGAGCTCAATGCTCAAGCTGAGGCTCTGCGCTTTATTCACAGTTCTTATATTTCTGAAAAATCCCTCCCCGAATGTACCGATGAAACGGTCGGGCAGCGTAATTGTCAGCAGTACAAAGAAATCTGGGAGAATATCACTAGTAACGCTGTTTATAGCGATTCCGTAAGTATTGATTACCCGCTTTCAAATTGTAATGAAGTTTATGATCGTGGACTTTTGGCTTCTCATAGCGCCTTTGTTTTGAATACTCGCCAACTCCTCGCTCACGACAACCGAATCGGTGTTGCTTATAATGATAATGATGCTTACATTCCAGCGAGTAGCGGCCTCTTTCGTGCCGCTCCGCTCAACGCCAGAATTATCTACACTGCTGGTAGCACGGGTAGTAATTCCAGTGACAATGACGATAATTCTACTCAACAAATTACTACTGCACTCACTGATTATCGTAAAGTCGCCAGCGTCGAAGGCATTTGGATTATTCCTGTCCAGGGTCCTACTAGTGGCGGCTCTGGTCCGCAGTATTATGACTTCTATATTCAGACTTGTTGGTATGGTACTGACTCTCCCGCCCCCTCATCGCTCGATACTATTGTAAGATTATATAACCCCGATGGAGCATAAGTTATGAAGAAAAAACAGGATAAGTTAAGTGAGACTAAACCCGGCTTTACTATTGTCGAAGTAACTCTTGTAACGGCCTTTGTTGCTATGCTTCTAATCGCTATCGCGACAGTCATTATGAGTATCTCTGCGATTTTTCAGAAGGGGTTAACTCTAAAAGGTGTGAACACTGTCGGTCGTAATCTCATTACTGAATTCACCACTGCAATCAACGCCGCACCATCAATCGACTCTGCCAGTTTGTGTAATATGTATTTAAGCAGCGATTCCGCAAATAGAATCAATCGCGAAGCCTGTCTGCAGGATGCCGCGAATAATTACATTTTCCAGGAACGTATGGGCGACTTTCATAATAATAAAACCAACGAAGATTATCATGATGTTCAGTATTACGGAGTTTTTTGCACTGGTACCTATTCCTATCTTTGGAATACTTATTATGGCGCGCAGTCTAATCATACTATTAGTCTCACTTATCTCGATAATCATGGCGATCGTAAAACTATTCCCGGACCTGATGATGACGAACCGCTACGCCTAGTTCGTTTCGAAGATAAGACTTACCATGCTTGTACTCAAAACGTTAACGCTAGTTACCAAATGACTAACGGTTTCTACGGTGATCCTTCTGGAGCATCTAGCGACCATGTCAATATTGACATGACGCAGCTTGACAACGGACAGCCGAATCTTATGTCTACCGAACCTCAACAAGGCTTCCTCGAAAGCTCCGATTCTGACGTAAATCTTGATCTCTATGAATTTGTCATCTTCCCGCCTTCACAAGATATGGTTACGCTGCGAGCTTTCTTTGCTGGTACTTTTATCTTAGCTACGAATAATGGTGATGTGAATATTATGCGCGGCGGTGATTATTGTGATCCTTCCGGCGCTGGTCTCGATACTTCTAGCAATCTCTTCGATCTCGGCTCCGCATTCAACTACTGCGGCATTAATAAGTTTAATTTCGCTGCACGAACCGCAGGAAGTGGTATATAATATATAGTATGAAAAGGTTATGCTCTATGAATATGAAAAGCACTAAAAAAGGCGTTGCATCTTTCTATATTGTAATTTTTGCGACGATCATCTTTGGCGTGATTACTCTGAGTTTTATGCGAATTATTCTTTCCGAAGCCGGCCAGAGCAGCGATGATGACCTTTCTCGCTCCGCCTACGATTCAGCAATGGCTGGCGTCGAGGATGCGAAAACCGCAGTGAATCGCTATTACGATTGTATTAGCAACGGAGGAAATGCTACTACCTGTAATAGAGCGACGTTGTTTCGCGACAACTGCGATAGCGGCAACGGTATTGGTCTTGCTGAGTATCTCTATGGATATACAGGTGGCGAGGTTGCTGTCCAGCCTGGCGGCGAGAATTCCTCGGATCAGGCTTATACCTGTGTAACTATTTCCGACGAGGTCCCAGACTATCGCGGTACGCTATCTTCTGATACTCGTACGAAAATTGTTCCGCTCCGCGTTAATGACGCCAGCGTCACTAGTACTCAAGAGGACGTTACAAAAGTACGCTTTCGCTGGTATTCTGTTCTTAACGAAGGTAATGATCCTGATTTTACAAACGATGGGCGCACTAAACTGGCCGACAAGAATAACGCTACTGTTCCACCGACTATTCAGCTGACATATGTCAAAATGTCAGCCGGTATGACAATCAGCGATCTTCAGAAAGCTAATAATAATGCCTATTATAGTACAATCATTCTAATGCCAAATCAGGAACAAGCTACAACTAATGTTGTAACGGAGTATGATCTTAGGACCGCTGGTAATATTTCTAAGACCTACACTGCTAGTATGCACGATGCGATTACAGTTGCTTGCTCTAAAACTGGTGATTTTGCTTGTACTGTAGAGCTTGAGGGTACACGTCTACTAGCTGGCGAAACAGCATTCTTAGTCGTTTCTCTGCCATATGGTGAAGCGGCGACAGATTTCGTTGCTGAACTCCTCAATCGAGACGGTAGTACTATTCCTTTTCTCGGCGTTCAACTTAGCGTTGACTCTACTGGGCGTACTAATCAGCTCGTCCGTCGCGTCGAAACTCGCCTAGATCGCACCGACCTCTTCTTCCCGTATCCACAATACGAGATGGAACTTTCTGGCGGAGGCGGTAATACGATTGATAAAAATTTCTGGATTACTACGAACTGCTGGTATCACCAGCCTACGAAGCCGGCTGATGACCCTGGCCGTGCTGGTACTTGCAATAATAACGGTGACGTTGCGGAATAGAGGAATAGATAATACAAGGCACCAATAAAATTACTCCCCTTACCAGAGGAGTAATTTTATTACTAACTTATCTCGTAGAGAAAGATCGCTTTCTAATAATTCTCCGCCCGCACCTCAAAGAACGCTTGTGGATGTGCGCAGACCGGGCAAACTTCTGGCGCTGTCTCGCCCGTGTAGACGTAGCCACACTCGCGGCACTTCCAGACCGTCACCTTATCTGATTTAAAGACCATGTCTGAGTCGACGTTCGCCTTTAGTTTGAGATAGCGTGCCTCATGCTCTTTTTCAATCCCCGCGACAAGGTCAAACTTCGCCGCGATTTCGTCATAACCTTCCTCGCGCGCTTCCTTCGAGAAGTTGTTATACATGTCGGTCCACTCGTAGTTCTCGCCTTGCGCAGCCAATTCTAGATTGGTAGAAGTTGGATCCACCGCTCCGCCGTGCAGGAACTTGTACCAGATTTTTGCGTGCTCCTTCTCGTTGTCGGAAGTCTCAGCGAAAATCGCTCCGATCTGCTCATAGCCATCCTTCTTCGCTTGTTTTGCGTAGAAACCATACTTTACAGCTGCTTGCGATTCGCCAGCGAATGCCGTCTCTAAGTTTTTCCAAGTTTTACTTGTTTTTTCTAATTCTTTCATTAAACTCCTCTCTTTCTCCACTCATTATACTACAACCGTCAGGGAACTACAAACCAGAAGTTATCTACTCGCCTTGACTTTTGCAAGATGCTCTCGCGCCTTTACAGTTACCGATCGCCCCCTCGGCGTCCGCTCAATTAACCCTAACTGCAGCATGTATGGCTCGTAATAATCTTCAATCGTTGCCGCTTCGTCGCCGGTCAACGCCGCGATCGTCGTCAGTCCTACTGGCCGGTCGCCATAATTTTCCAGCATCAACTCCAGCATGTTCCGATCCGCTGGATCCAGTCCTAGATCATCAATTTCCATCAAATCCATCGCCCCCTGCGCCAGTTCCTCGTCAATGTAGCCATTTCCATGCACTTCTGCATAATCTCGTACCCGCTTCGTCAACCGGTTTGCAATTCGCGGCGTCAGTCGTGATCGTGTTGACAGTAGTGAAGTTGCCTCCGGAGAAATCTCCGTACCGAGAATTCCTGCCGTCCGTGCGATAATCCGTTCAATCTCCGGTAACTTATAATACTCTAGTCGATGTACTAATCCGAATCGATCTCTCAGCGGTCCCGCCAGGGAACCAGTCCGCGTCGTCGCCCCCACCACCGTAAACTTCGGCAAATCTAGTCGCACCGACCTCGCCGCTGGCCCCTTTCCGATCACAATATCTAGCTTGTAGTCTTCCATCGCTGAGTACAATACTTCCTCGACTGCGCGTTTCAGTCGGTGGATCTCATCAATAAACAACACGTCCCCCGGTTGCAAATTCGTCAAGATCGAAGCTAAATCCCCCGCCCGTTCAATCGCCGGACCACTTGTAATCCTCATGCTCGCCCCTAGCTCATGCGCGATAATATTCGCCATCGTTGTCTTCCCGAGTCCTGGCGGACCATATAGTAATACATGATCAAGTGTTGTCCCGTCATCACGTTTCTTTACTGCATCGATTGCAAGCTTGAGATTATTTTTCAGCCGTTCCTGCCCGATATAATCCGCAAATGAGAGTGGGCGTAGAGTTATTTCTTCAGCCTGTTCTACTGGATCATTATCATTCACAGCCGTATCTAGAACTCGTCGTGGTTTTTCGGCATCTATACTTCTCTCAATTCCCATAGTATATATTATAACACTGTTGTATTTTTTACGAAAATTTTATATAATAAGCTTATGTATAATCCATATGAACTAGATCATAAAACACCAACACGCAAAGATTATCTTGATACTACAGACTTTGACCAGTCCGAAATGCTCGACATGATTAAAGTTTCTACTACGGTCCGTAGTTACATTAAATCCGGTGGCACACTAGAGACTCTTTATCATCAGAATCTCGCCATGATTTTCGAGCAGAAGTCTACCCGCACGCGCGTCTCCTTTGAAGTTGCTATGGAACAGCTTGGTGGCCATGCTCTTAATCTCGCCCCCGGTGCGATCCAGCTCGGCGCTCACGAGACTATCGGCGATACCGCGAAAGTTTTGAGCCGTATGGTCAATATGATCATGGCTCGCGTCGATCGCCGCGAGAGTATTGTCGAGCTTGCCGAGAAATCTACCGTACCGGTCATTAACGGTATGTCCGATTATAATCATCCTACTCAGGAGCTCGGTGATATTATTACTATCTTTGACCATCTCCCTAAGAATAAGCCTCTAAACCAAGTTAAAGTCGTCTTCGTCGGTGACTGCACTCAGGTCTGTGCTTCGCTTATGATGATTACCACGAAGATGGGTATGGATTTCGTGCAATACGCCCCTCCTTCGAAATGGCTCAACGACGATTATCTGAAGCTTGGTCGCGAGAATGTTCAGATGTACGGTGGTAGTGTGCATGTTTCTGACAATCCCGAAGTCTTGCAAGGTGCTGACTTTATCTACACTGACGTTTGGTACGGTCTCTACGATAAGGAAACCCCAAAAGAGGTCTATATGCGTGAATTCTATCCGAAGTACCAGGTCAACGACGAAATGCTTGCCGCTACTGGTAATCCCGAGGTTAAATTTATGCATTGTCTTCCAGCTATGCGCGGTGAAGAAGTGACCGATAGTGTTATGGATGGACCAGCCTCAATTTGTTGGGATCAGGCCGAGAATCGCCTTACTGCTCAACGTGGTTTAGTATTGTATTTTGGTGGCGTAGCGCAGGATGCGCTCGATACGATTAAACGGCATAAGGAGGAAAACAATGCCAAAAAATAAACAAAAACATAAGTTTCGGCTGTTTAGCGCCGTACTCGCAACAGTCTGTATCATCTTGGTAGGTGATGCCGTTGCGCCGACCGCTTCGATCGGTAATTCTCAGTACATCTGGTGGATCATCATGCTGATCGGCTTTTTCGTACCTTACGGTTTGATTTCTGCTGAACTCGGTACGCAATACCCTTCCGAAGGTGGTATGTACACCTGGGTGAAAAAGGCCTTCGGCCCAAAGTGGGCTGGCCGTGTCGCTTGGTATTACTGGGTGAATTACCCGCTCTGGGTTGCCTCTCTCGCCGACCTTGTCACGACCTATCTCTTACAGATGATGGGTGTCGAAATGACCTGGCCACTCATCCTTGCGATTCAGATCGCCTACATTGTACTCGTCAGCGTGCTTGGTGTTTTACGCATTTCCCAGAGCGCTTGGCTGTCGAATCTCGGTGCAATTTGTAAGTTTATCTTCATGGCCGGTATCGGTGCACTTGGTATTTATGTCCTCGTTACGCAAGGCAGTGCTAACCCGATTACCTCCTTCACTGATCTTCTTCCGATGGTTGGCGCCGACGGCAAATTTGACTTTACTGGTCTTGGCTTCGTCGCACTTATTATCTTTAATATGCTCGGCTTCGAAGTTGTCTCGACTTTCAGTGACGATATGGACAATCCGAAGAAGGAAATTCCAAAAGCTGTCATCGTTGGCGGTATCTTGATTGCCGTCTTCTACTTGCTCGCTTCCTTTGGTATCGGTGTCGCCATTCCTCTCGAAGAGATTAGTACTGATTCTGGTCTCCTCGATAGTTATAATATTCTCCTTACCACCGTCGGTTTCTCAGCTGCCGCGATTAAAGCTATCACTGTCGTCATCGGCGGCATGTTTATCTACACTCTCGTTGCTAATATTTCTTCCTGGAACTTTGGTGTCAACTCCGTCATTGCCTATGCAGCCGAAGATGGTACTTTCCCGAAATCTTGGGCGAAGCGTAATAAAAACGGCGTGCCTTACGTTGTCTCAATTTGGACTGGTGTTGTCGGTGCGATTATCGCCATCGCCGGTATCATTGTCGCACAATTCGTCCCAGACTTATCAAATCTATTCTGGACATTCTTCTCACTCAGCCTAGTCACTTTACTCCTTTCCTATCTCCCGATGTTCATGGCCTTCCTCAAACTCCATAAGCAGGGCCCTGCCGTTAAGAAAGGTTACTGGATCAATGGTGGCAAGATTAAAATCACTCTCTTTGGGATTGTTCCGTTCCTGCTTATTCTTGTCGCCCTCTTCTTTACTCTCTTCCCAGAATTTAATCTCGAAATGTTTGAATACAACTGGCCGCTTATTGTCGGTGCCGCGATCGCTATCATTATCGGTGAGATCATGGTCTTCAATATGTCTCGCAAGCAAAAACAAATTAAAACCCGCAAAACTACTAAGCGCGTCCGCGCTCGCAGTACGCGTTAAGTCATAAGGAGATAGTCGTAAATGAGAATTGATAATCACACCCCGAAGCAAGACGGCTTCTATATGCCCTCCGAGCTTTCCGAACATCGCTGCACTTATATTCTATGGCCTGAACGTGGCGATAACTGGCGCCACAATGCCGAAAAGGCCGAACATGTTTTTACCGAAGTCGCCCGCACTATTGCGAAGTATGAGCCGGTCGTCCTCTGCGTTAGTCCGCGTGAGTATCCCGTCGCTCTAAATCTTAACCTTCCAAACGTCCAAGTTGTCGAAATGACTAGTAACGACTCCTGGATCCGTGATTGCGGTGCCACCTTCGTTATCAATGGCCGTGGCAATATGCGCGCCGTTGACTGGAGCTTTAACGCTTGGGGTGGTCTCGTTAATGGTCTTTATTTCCCCTGGGATCAAGACGATCTCGTTGCCGCGAAGATGTGTGCTATCGAGGCTGTCAACCGTTACCGTTTGAGTGACTTCGTCCTTGAAGGTGGCTCGATCCATAGTGACGGTGAGGGCACTATTCTTACTACTGAAGAATGTCTCCTCGATCCGGGGCGCAATCCTGACATGACGAAAGAAGAAATCGAAGAAAAGTTGAAAGAATATCTCGGCGCCGAGAAAGTCCTCTGGCTTCCGAAGGGAATCTACATGGACGAAGATACTAATGGCCATGTCGACAATATCTGTCAATTCGTCGCTCCAGGTAAAGTTGTTCTCGCTTGGGAAGATAACGAAGAAGATCCGCAATATGAACGTTCGAAAGCCGCTCTCGATTATCTCGAAAGTGAGACCGACGCCAAAGGTCGCAAGATCGAAGTTGTGAAGATTCATGTTCCGAATCCGATCCTCATCACGAAAGAAGAATCTAGTGGCGTCGACATCGTTGAGGGTACTTTCCCACGTAATGAGGGTGATCGCCTTCCTGCCAGTTATGTTAATTATTACAACTGTAACGGCGCTATTATCTTGCCGGTCTTCAACGATCCGCACGACGAAGAGGCGATCAAAACTCTGCAGGAACTTTTCCCGAATAAAAAAGTTGAGCCAATTTACGCTCGCGAAATCTTACTCGGTGGCGGTAATATTCACTGTATTACTCAGCAAGTGCCAAAACCATAATTGACAAAAGTTACGCCCGGAAGGACGTAACTTTTTTATCCCGTTTATGCTATAATAGTTACATGCAAAAGTTACATTATAACGGCCCTGTAGTTTTAGTAGTAATGGACGGTGTCGGCCTCTCGTCGAAACGCAGTGGCAATGCCGTGCGTCAGGCTCATACTGAGTTTCTCGATAATGTCATGCTGAAATATCTTAATATTCCTCTCGCCGCCTCTGGCGAAGCTGTCGGCATTATGCCCGGTCAGATGGGGAATTCTGAGGTCGGTCATAACGCTCTCGGTTCTGGTCAGATTATCAAGCAAGGTGTTGCTCAGATCGAAGAAGCCTTTGCTACCGGCGACATCTGGACCTCAAAGGCTTGGCAGGGTGCTATGAAATTCTTGAAAAACCATGAAAAAGTCCATCCCACTCTTCACTTTGCCGGTATTTTTTCCGATGGTGGCGTCCATAGCGACATTCGCCACCTCGAGAAGATGATTCAACAAGCTTACGACGAGGGTGTGCGCAAGATCCGTATTCACTGCGTCTTCGATGGACGCGATGTCTCTCCACAATCTGAGCCGAAATATATTGAACGTATTGAGAATTTCTGCAAAAAATTCCCCGATGCTGATTTTCGTATCGCTTCTGGCGCCGGTCGTATGGTTGCTACTGCTGATCGCTACGAAAGCGACTGGGGTATGGTGAAGCGCGGCTGGGATATGATGGTTCACGGTAAGGCTCCGCGTCAGTTTAAGCACGCTTCCGAAGCCATCCGCACTCTTCGCCAGGAAAACCCCGGGCTTCAAGATCAATATCTTCCAGCTTTTGTTATCGTCGAAGATCTTGCTGCTCGCTCTGCCCTTGCTTCCCGTGCGATCATGGCTCGTGCTACCGCCAGCGATAAATCCGGTCGCAAACCCGTCCCGATCGGCAAGGTCCAGGATGGCGACGCCTTCATCTATTATGACTTTCGTGCCGATCGTGCTATTGAGATCGCTCAGGCTTTCACTGAGAAGAACTTCGACAAATTTGATCGTAGTAAATCTAATGCAAAAGTCTCCCGTGCGAAAACCGCCGAAGCGAAAGTCGAAGACGGCAAACTTTCCATCAAGGGTAAAACTTCCGCAAAATTTCCTCATGACGATAAACAAACTTCTACGAAAGCTTCCCAAAGCGGTGCCGCCAAAAATCGCGATACCGAAAAAGCTCCGACTAACTGGCTCCCTGACATTTATTTCGCTGGCCTTACTGAATATAACTCCGATAAACATATCCCGAAGAATATTCTCGTCCCGCCCGTAAAGATCGAAGAACCTCTGAATGTTTTCCTGGGTCAAAACAAGATTTCTCAAATGGCTATTTCCGAAACGGTTAAATTCGGTCATATTACTTACTATTTCAACGGCAATAGCTACAAACGTATGCCACGCGAAGGCCAGGTCGAGATCGTTTCCGATACTCAGCCATTCAATACTCGTCCCTGGATGAAGTCCGCCGAGATTACCGACGCTGCCCTACTCGCGCTCGATAGGTTTAAGTTTATCCGTCTGAATTATCCTGGTGGCGACATGGTTGGTCACTTTGCTGATCTTGAAGCCACTATCACTGCTATGGAGGCAATCGACATCCAGCTCGCTCGCCTCGCTGCGAAGGTGGATCAACTTGGCGGCATGATAATTATCACTGCCGACCATGGTAATGCCGAAGAACTCCTCGACTCAAGGGGCGAACCGAAGACTGCTCATACTACGAATCCTGTTCCTTGTATTTTCTATGACAATACGAAAAACGCTAAGTTATATAAGAGTGCCAGCCTTAAGAAACCCGGGCTTACGAACGTTGCCGCAACTATCGCGACCCTTCTTGGCCTTCCTGACTATCCTGCCACCTGGCAGAAGCCTCTCATTAAGCTAAAATAAAACCTTATTAACGTCGCCTCTCATTGACGAAATCCGGTTCCCTAAATGGATTAATGAAATTCGGCACAAAATCCGTCGGATCAACTTTTGCGACCTTACTTTTTACTTTCTCATGCTCATCCTTGATGACTACCTGATAATCGTCCACTTCAATAATCTGTTTTCGCGGTATTACTAGCTGTGGATCGAAAAACGCCTTCATTGCTGGCCTCTGCACAATCAGTTGTTGCACGCTCCACCCTCCTGCTTCAATCGTAAAATCAGCAACTTTTCCAATCTTTTCTTTCTTCCGCGTCACAACTTTCAGACCTACTAGATCAAAATTCAGCTCTAAAACTTTTTTAATCTTTATAACATCAGCCTCATCTACGAATTCGTCAATCGAATCAATAATCATCCCCATTCGCGAAAACTCTCGCACGCTCTCAATCGGCAAAATATCGCCCACGTCGTCCTGAATCATTTTGCCTTCCACTCGGAAACCAATGATACTCAGGCTATTTGGATCAATAATTACTTCCGTCACGCGCGCGATTTCGCCACCGATATGTAGACTCAGAATTGGATAATCTACCAGCTTTGAACCATTAATCAACATAACTTAATTATAACATAGGAAATTAAGCTTCGCATAATGATTATAGTTTAAAGATCCTCGATACTATCTACTGCTTCAACCACGCTATAATAGTCGAACCCCTGTCTTACAAGATATTGAATCAACTTTTCACGGTCATACTTTCGGCGTTTTTTCTCGATCATCTTCGCTAGCTCATTTTCATCACTGCGCGCCGAATTTGTCAGGGAATTACGAATTATCATCTCACTGATACCTTTCTTTCGTAATTCCTGCTCTAACCTTCGCTTGCTAATTCCTTTTTTAACAAACCGATTTTCGATATAGTATTCCGCGAATCTTTCATCATCGACAAACCCTCTCTCAACTAGCCGCTCAATTACTAGGGCAGCTGCCCGATCCTGAATCTCCGGCAACAACTTCTGCTCCTCGCGCTGTCGCTGTCGGTTTGTCTGACTACGTTTTATTTGTCGTCGCTTGAGATAATCACGTGTTTCCCGCAGTGATCGTGGTCGCATCAGTGCCCATTCTAGCGCTCGCTGATATAGTTTCCCAAATTCCGACGCCGCCCGTAGCTCCTGTAGTTCATTTTCCGATAACTTCCGGCCAACTTTTACTTTCAGATCGACTACTTGTTTCAGGTCAAGCGAAAAATCATACTTATCGTTAATGTATATATTAACTCGATTTTGATCTCGCACACCCGATCGAATCTGGGTAACTATGTAAGTCCCCGGCTCGTATTTTTTTCTGCCCTTCAGGATAGTATCACTTCCGAGGCCCAACCCAACACCGCCGCTCCTCTGCGCGGATTCAAAATCCTCTTGCGACTCGTCGTGTAACCCCTCTATCTTCAGCATTATTTCTCTTCAGTGGTCTCGGCGTTTGCTTCCTCGATCTTTTCATCTTCCGGATCGATTTTCGCAGCCACTCGCACCTGATGTTCAATTTCTGCGAGCAGCGCCGGATCGGATTTCAGCAAATTCTTCGCCGCCTCGCGTCCTTGCGCAATCGTCTCGCCCTTATATTTTAAGAAAGCTCCGGCCTTGTCGATAATACCTTTCTGCACAGCCAGGTCAAGCACGTCGCCAGTCTTACTAATCCCCTCGTTGTACATAATATCAAATTCCGCCGTCCGGAATGGCGCTGCGATTTTATTCTTCACGATTTTTACTTTTGTCCGGTTACCAGCAATATCTTCGCCATTTTTGATCTGTCCGATTCTCCGAATATCCATTCGCACCGACGCATAAAACTTCAACGCGTTACCACCAGTTGTCGTCTCTGAGTTACCAAACATTACGCCGATTTTCATGCGAATCTGGTTAATGAAAATCACTGTCGCCTTCGACTTAGAAATAATCCCGGTGAGTTTCCGCATTGCCTGCGACATTAACCGTGCTTGTAGCCCCATCTGTGCGTCACCCATATCACCATCGATCTCTGCCTGTGGCACTAATGCCGCTACCGAGTCGACCACAATCAGATCTACCGCGCCCGATCGCACTAGTGTTTCGCAGATTTCCAATGCCTGCTCGCCATTATCTGGCTGTGAGATGAATAAGTTGTCCGTATCGACGCCAATCTTCTTCGCATAAGCCGGGTCAAGCGCATGCTCAGCATCGATAAATGCTGCCTGCCCGCCCTGCTTCTGCATTTCCGAAATTGCATGTAGCGCCAGCGTCGTCTTACCAGAAGATTCTGGCCCGTAGATTTCGATGATCCGCCCCTTCGGATAGCCTCCGCCCAGCGCAAGGTCTAGCGAAAGCGACCCCGACGGCAACAATTCCACATCAATCTTCTGCGTATCCCCAAGCTTCATAATCGCACCTGTCCCGAATTGCTTCGTAATCTGCTGAATCGCCAAATCTAGCGCCTGTTTTTTGCCCGCATCCTCACCCGTCATTTCTGGTTTCGTTACTTTTTTCGTCATATTACCTTCCTTTATTAATATAATTATAGCATGACTTGGGCGGAAAATATTGACTCTGCTAATTAAACTTGGTAGAATAGAATCATAGGATGATTTAGCGGCTGTATGTCTAAGCCGCTATTTTAGCATTAAACTTATCTTTATGATGATGAACCAGATTTTCAGTTCTAGAACCATGCCCACCTCCTTTCTTCCGATCGTACTAAGGTGCCTTGTCAATACTCCCGCCCATGCCGCGATTATATATCAAAAAATTTCAAAATAACAAGCACTAGCATGAAACTTCGTCAAAGTCATTAAGACTTCTGGCTACGAGATTCTACGCTAGTGCTTGTACCTCCGTCAGAAAATATGCTACAGCATAAACATTTTATGCGTAATCTCGAAACTCCCGCTCCCCAACATGACCTAGTTTTCTAATATAACTTAGGTCTTTAACGACGGCCCCTCTATATACGACCTAGATTTCTAGCAGCGGTTTAATATCTGCTCCGAGCTGATTCAATCTCGCCGCGAAATCTTGATATCCGCGGTTAATTGAGTAAATATTCCGCAGGATCGAAGTCCCCGGTGCTGCTAGCATTGCAATCATTACTACGACCGCCGGTCGTAGCGCCGGTGGCGCAACTAATTCCGCCGCCCGCCAGTTCGTCGGCCCTTCGAGGTATACTCGGTGCGCATCCAATAATTCCACCCGTGCATTCAGCTGCTCTAAATATGTTACATAAACCGCCCGGTTTTCAAACACCCAGTCGTGTATCAACGTCCGCCCCTTCGCCGTCGCCGCAATCACCGAGAAGAACGGTAAGTTGTCAATGTTTAGTCCTGGGAATGGCATCGGCGCAATCTTATCGGTTGGCGCAACTAATTCCGATTTATGAATCTTCAGATCTACAATCCGTGTCCGCCCATTCGCGCTATAATATTCCGGTGAACGGTCAATTCTCGCCCCCATACTTTTCAATATTTCTAACTCTATCTCTAGAAACTCAATTGGTGCCCGCCGGATCGTCAGGCAAGATTTCGTCACCAACGCCACCGCGATAAACGACATCGCCTCGATCGGATCTTCTGCTGGCGCGTACTCTACGTCGGTATTGATTTCTAACTTCCCATGCACTGTCAATGTCGTTGAGCCAATCCCGCGAATCTTTACTCCTAGTTTCTCCAGGAAGAAACATAAATCCTGCACCATATAATTTGATGAAGCCCCCACGATCGTTGTCTCTCCCGGATAAAGCGCCGCTGCCATTAAGACATTTTCCGTCACCGTGTCACCTCGCTCGATTAGTACTATTCGCTTCGGAGGGTAGGATGACCTCACCGATTCGATCGACCGCGCCGCCTTGAACTGTTCCTTAATTAGATCATGCGAGTTTACCGTCGCTTCATAGAATCCGCTGCAGCTTGCCGCATCCACCTTCAGTCCAAAATCCGACAGCGCCCTTAGGTGTGGCTCGATCGTCCTCGTACCTAGCGTACACCCCCCCGCATACGGCAGCCGGAAATGTCGGAATTTATGCAACAGCGGCCCCATAAACATCAAAATCGACCGCGTCTTCCGCGCCGCTTCGACGTCGATTTTATCGAGCTGCAATTCGCTTGGCGGAGTAATTTCTAGATCACGGTTTTCATTTTCCCATCGACACCTCACTCCGATGCTTTCCAGCACCTCGATAATCCGGAATACTTCCTCAATTCTCGCCACATGCCTTAGCGTCGTCGTCCCAGAATTTAACAGGGAAGCACAAAGCAGTGCGACCGCCGCATTCTTGCTCGTATTTATCACTGCCTCGCCGTGCAATTCTCGTCCACCGTTAATCCGATAGCTCTGCGATACGCTATCATTCACGCTTAAAATCTGTCCACCCAGCGCCCGGGAAAGCTTCTTCGTGAGTTCTAGTGAGATATTCTGCCGACCCTTTTCTATCCGATGAATCGCCGACTGGCTACTACCGATCGCTTCAGCAAGCTGCGCCTGCGTCCAGCCTTTCTCTGTCCGCAATCTTTCGACTACGCGCCCGATTGTCTCTTGGTAACTTGGCTCACTAGGTGTATTTTTCATAAAATCATTATATCACAGTGTGCATAAATTTTCTAGATTTTCTGGCTAATTACTGTAATATTGCCTAAAAGTCAAAATTATTATTCACCTTGTGATATATGGAACCCCGCTCATTTGCAGACGACATTATTCGCATGCACCCATCCTTCTAGCGTTCCCCCATCCAAATATTCCCCATCTGTCGTCGCCACATGCATAATTCCGCCCTCATCTATATATTTCTGAATCGGATCGGTCACGACATATTCCTGCTCTTTCGGTCCAAAATCATTCTCGCGCACGTATTTTACGACTTCATCCAGCAATTTTGGCGACATAACATATTTACTTACGTTGATCAGATTCGATGGAGCTTCTTCCGGCTTCGGCTTCTCGACCACACCCGTGAGCAAACCGTCTTTTACCGAGAATACGCCATACCGCCCGACTTCTTCGCGCGGAATCTCCACGCCAAGGATCGCCGATTCATCTTCGCCCTGCAGAGAACTAACTAGCGCCTCAGCTGCCGATTCGCCCCCCGGATTCCAGATAAAATCATCCCCCATAAATACCAGCACCGGTTCATGAATATTATATTCCTCCACCACCATCGCGATCGGCACCGCCGTCCCATACTTTCCCGACGGATCCTGTGTGATGTAATGAATTTTTACATTATCAGGCAACGTCTTCGCCAGTTTCAGCCGATCCTCTTTCCCGCGTTCAACCAGATATTGGTTCAGTGCAAGATTATCTTGATAAAAAGCCTTTACCTGGCATGGCTCGACGTTAGAAATTACCATATAAATATCCGTCACGCCCGCTCTAATTAATTCCTGCACCGAATAATCAACCAACGGGCGATTGCCGACCGGCAACATCGACTTCTCGATAATCTTCGTAATCGGCAGCCTCCGCGTCCCCCATCCCGCCACCGGAATAATCGCTTTCGTAATCATACTGACTATACTAACTCCACTTAAGTTACGCTCATTATAACATAGTTAATTTAAAAGTGTATAAATGCGCCCAATATAAAATAAGTCGAGCCTCCGCCCGACTTATTTTAACTTATTCAGTTTAGTTATTCACCGCAGTAATAGTAACAGTAGTAGAATATTCTCCAGCCGGTAATGTTGGCGAAATAGATACTCCTATACTAAAAGTATGCTTAGTAGATTGTTCGGTATCATTATATTCTTCTGTATTATAGTAAGTAGTAGGATTAGTAGTAATAGCAGAATAAGTAGTATTATCTTGATTTAGTATGCCCCAGGCATTAGTCTTAGCTTGGACATTAGTAGATGCTGGTATACTATTACTATTAGTTATTTCTGTATCTACTCCTAGTGCTGAATTAGTAAGAGATGTTTTATTAGCACTAAGTTGTACAGAATAAGTAGTATTAGCTGATACTGTTGCACTAATAGTTCCTGTAGTTACTTTATTTGGATCTACTTCTTCTTTCATACCGGATGTAGCGTCAATAGAAATGACTGGAGATACTCGGACTGCAACCACTTCTACGTCCTTTTCGTCAAACCGGTCCGGGAAATCGGTACTAGAGGCTGGGGCGAGGCAACGGACGGAGCCTCCGCCGTATTTAGAGCCATTAGTGGCTGGATACACGATACTACTAAGAGCGGAAAGAAGGTATGCATGGGAACTGCTATGGCTAGTGCTAGACCAGTAGTCACCATCGGTCCCGCCACCGCCAAGACCGTTGTTGCTAACATACCCAGCGGCTGGAAAGAATGCACCACCCGAGGAGATATTGCTAGCGCCAAACCAACGACCTTTTGCTCCATCGATTGTAGCTAGATTTGCACTGGGAAACTTATCATAGAGAACTTGAAAATCTCCGCTTTCCCCGCCTGTCGGTAGTTGCCAACCTTTTGGACAAATACTGCCGCTTGCGTTTCCGTTTTCGAGTACTTCTCCGCTACTATTTTTACATGTCCCTGCCGTTGCCGCACACCAAGAGTAGTAGTATCCGTATGAATCTTGATATAGTCCATCGCCATTACTGTTGCCATTAATTTTTACCGGATGCTTCGCAAACAGCACCGCACTATTATCAGTCGTCCACGTCCCGTCTTCCGTCTCCATCGGTGTCTCCACGTCTGTTTCTGGCCAGGTCGTGCCCTCAGCAATATCTGTATTATCGCCTGATAGCGAATATGCCTCACTAATGTCAAGTCTTAAGTTTTGCGTCATCCAACAATTACCATCACTAAGTCTAGCTACAGTATAAGTAGAGTTATCACGAATATCTGTAAGTGTATTAGATTGTCCTAAAGCAGAATTAGCACAGATTTCTGGTGTCATTTCTTGCATGGTAGTAATATTACTAAGGGTTTTTCTAGCAGCATAAGTAGATTCTGTATATGGATTATAATAAGTAAGTAACGCCAAGGATGGCACAATACCACAAATAAGAGTTAGCATACATATATAATATATGTAACTTTTACTATTATGTTGATAAGGTTTAGTTTTCTTTATTTTTAGCATTATGCCCTCCTTTGGCGTATGTGTTATGAAACCCAATGACTTAGAACCGTCATTAGACCAATTATCGCCCCGTCAGCATCATGCCCCACTAGAACTAAAAACGACACCGCGAGGTGTTCATACAATTTTCCATCACAGATTTTGAATCCATAACCTCAAATTGTGCCTCACGGCGTCGTTTTTGGTTATGCATTCACATGGATTCAATTAAAAAATCCTCTGCGTATATTATGAAAAATTGTATGAACAACTTCATTATAACACAAGTTTTATCTTTTCCATCAAAAATTTCCGCCCAAAATCCTTATCAACACCCCGCATGACCGTCTATAATTACAGCACGAACTCTTTTTTTGAAAACCTCACCAACTTATCCTGCGGCAAGTTAAAACTTTTTCCCGATGGATAAGTCTTGATCGCTTCGAGAAACCGCAAAAGCTGCGGCCGTGTTGCCGAGATTCCTGCACACAAAGTCCCCGCCCGCAATAACTCTAGCGCGACTTTTTCATCTAAATTTGTAAACCAGCTCCTTTGCCACGTCTCATCCTTCCTCGACGGTAACTCCGCACCAGCCTCATCCCTCCTATCCAAAACCGGCGCCGCTTCGCCCTCCTCCGACGACGGTAATAACCCCGCAACAACCTCATCAATTTCTCGTTTTAACTTTTTCTGCTCCCGCCAAAGCTCATATATTTCCAGTTTCTGCTCAAAGCTCAGCGCCCCGTCTAATTTCCTCCGCACCCGATTGCGCAAATACTCCTCCCATGAATTAGATGGATCCTCTCGGTATTCCAGCCTGCGCTTTGCCGCATATTCGTAAATCGTCGCCCGATCCAGCGGTTCGTAAAACATCTCCGTTTCTAGAAACGGCCGGCGTATCCCTGCCCGGTCGAGGCCAGCTAAGCCTCGCCACCCTGTCCCCCGTAGCAGATTAATCGCCACCGTCTCCACTAAGTCATCCAGATGATGCGCCGTCCAGATTTCTCCGCCCACTGAGCCCGCTACTTTCGCTAGAAACTCATACCGTTTTTCTCTCGCTTCCGCCTCCGACGCGCCTTCACCGAGCTCCGCCCTTTCTGCGTAAAATTCTACGCCATATTCCGCCGCCTTCCTCCGTACGAACTCAGCATCAAGTCCCGAATTATCGCGAATTCCGTGATCGAAGTGTGCCACAACGATTTCCTCCTTCGGAAGTCTACGGCACGCTATATCTAACATCGCTATCGAATCTACCCCTCCCGAAATTGCCAAAACCACTCGCATATGATATGATTATAGCATATGGAGCTAGAGAAAATTCGGAATTTTTGTATTATTGCCCACATCGACCACGGCAAGTCGACTATCGCCGATCGCATGATGGAGCTTACTGGCACCGTCTCGACCCGCGAGATGAAATCTCAGCTGCTCGACTCGATGGATCTTGAGCGTGAGAAGGGGATTACGATCAAGCTCGCCCCGGTCCAGATGCAGTGGAAGGGCTTTCAGCTTAATCTTATCGACACTCCGGGTCACGTCGATTTTTCTTACGAAGTCTCTCGCTCGCTTCAGGCTGTCGAGACGGCCGTCCTCGTCGTCGACGCGACTCAGGGCATTCAGGCGCAGACCCTCGCGAATGTCTATCTTGCCCTCGAGCAGGATCTTTACATTATTCCCGTTATCAATAAAGTCGATCTCCCCGCCGCCGATGTCGAGAAAGTTACCGCCCAGATCGTTAATCTCCTTGGCTGCAAGCCCGAAGATATCATTCCCGTTTCTGCGAAAACCGGCTACAATATCGACAAGATTCTCGACCGAATTATAGAGACCGCACCCAGCCCCCGCAAAGAAACTTCCCATAATCCAGAAACTAAAGCTCTTATCTTCGACTCCTATTTTGACGATTACCGCGGCGTTGTCCTCTATGTTCGTATTTTCGAGGGACAGATTCCGAAAAATTCTGAGATCCGCATGATGGCGACGAAGACTAACGGTCTTGCTCTCGAAGTCGGCGCCCTCACTCCGAAGATGACTCCGCATGACAGCCTTAATGAGGGCGAGATCGGTTACATCGTCACCAACTTGAAGACCACCCGCGAAGCGAAAGTCGGCGACACCGTCACCTTAGCGAAGACTCCCTCCGCCGAGCCGCTCCCCGGTTACAAAAACGTCCTGCCTTTTGTCTATGCTGGATTCTTCCCAGTCAGCAATGATCAATATCAAGACCTCAAGGATGCCGTCGAGAAGCTCGCCATGTCCGATTCCGCCATTGTCTTTGAGCCAGAAAATTCTCCTGTCCTCGGCTTCGGTCTCCGTATCGGTTTCCTCGGCCTACTCCATATGGACATCATCCGCGAACGCTTGGAAAGGGAATTTAACCTCGACCTTGTCATTACGAACCCCTCTACAAACTATGAAGTCACCCTAAACGATGGCACTGACTTGAACATTCGCTCCGCTGCCGACCTCCCCGACCAGAGTCTCGTCGCCGAGATTCGCGAACCCTGGGTGAAGGGCGAAATAATCCTTCCGCAAAACATGATCGGCGGCGTCCTTAATCTCATCAATGAGAAGCGTGGTCATCAGACTAATCTTAGTTATATTGAGGACCGTGCGGTTATTGATTTCGACGCTCCGATGGCAAATCTCCTCACCGATTTTTATGACCAGCTCAAGTCCGTCACTTCCGGCTACGCTAGCTTCAATTATGAACTTGCGAATTACCGCCCCGAAGATCTCGTTCGTCTCGATTTTCTCGTTGCTGGCAATCGCATGGATGCCCTTAGTCTCATGTGTCATCGTAGCGAAGCTGACGCTCTCGGTCGTGAGATTACGAAGAAACTCAAAGAAGTTATTCCTCGTCAGAATTTCGAAGTCGCTCTCCAGGCTGCAATTGGTGCGAAGATTATCGCTCGTGAGACTATCGGCGCCTATCGTAAGGATGTCACTGTGAAGATTCACACCGGCGACCGCGACCGCAAAGCGAAACTCCTCGACAAGCAGAAAAAAGGTAAGGCCCGCATGAAACGTTTCGGCAAGATCGACATTCCTTCCGAAGCCTTCACGGTCATGCTCAAGCGCGACTAGTTCTATGGTTTCCGAAAATCAATATCTATATATCATCGCCGCCGCCACTATCTTAGCGATCAGTATCGGTCTCCTTATCAAATTCATCTACCAAAAAGCCATCTCTGACAAAGTTTCCTCCATTAGTGAAAATTTCAAGACGCTTAAGCAGCTCAATCAGTCGACGGCTTTTGAAGAAATCCCACGCAAAACATATTCCGCTAGCTGGCCAACTAAATCATATAAAAGCTTCCAGAAAATTCAGGGCTCTGATGTCATTACCTATCATGTCGAGCAGAATATAGAATGTCTACGTGATAATATTGAGATTGCCGTACGTAATAAGTCAAAATACGACGCATATTTGCACGAAGTTAATGCATTGGATAAGCTAACCGATGATGCGCTACTTTCGCAGAAAAATCTTAGCCGCAAAAAGTTCAATAAATACGAACAGAAACTTATTCATAAAACAATTTATCGTAAGCCATATTTAATGCGCTTCAAGCTTATGATTTATTACGAAAGTCCAAAGGGCAGGAATTTTTACAAAAAGAACGGCACTTTTACTCAGGACCACTTATTTATGGTTTACTCCGCTTAGCAGCAAAAGAAAAGTTATGAGAAAAGTGCTCGTTTTGAGCGTTCGCTGATGAGCGACAGCCTACGTTACGATATTCTGAAACGAGACCATTTCCGCTGTTGTATCTGCGGAATTTCCGCCCAAGATGGGGCAAAATTGCATGTCGACCATATCATTCCCGTCTCTAAAGGCGGGAAGACCGTCAAGAGTAACCTCCGTACATTATGCGAACGGTGCAATCTTGGTAAAAGCAATAAATTATAACTGTGCTATAATAGTTCCATGAACGATTCTACGCCAAGTCGCCTATCGCGCACTAAGACTATTATTCTTTACTCTACCATCGCCCTTCTCGTCGTCGGCGCTGCAATTGCGATTTTTATGATTTTCTTCGGCCCGACTTATATTTTTGGTCAGCTTATTTCGACGATTCTCGTCCTTTATTTGATGGCGGTCCTCTGCATGAATAATTTCACTCACATCAACAGTCCTACTCCCGCAACTCGCATCTGCTCTACCATCGCCCTCATCATTAACCTATTCTGGGCTATTCCTTGGGTCTTACTGATCTGGGATGTCTTCGGCGTCGACTCGCTCTATACCGAAATCATCTGGCGCTTCATGTGGACCATGCTTACCCTATCTCTCTATTTTACGATTATGTCCACGCAGCTTCCTTTCATGAAAAACTTCTCCGGACTCACCCTCGTCAAGCAAGCCATCCAGCCCGTCCTTGTCAGCTATCTCTTTATCAACGCGCTCGTTTTCATCTGGACCGTCGCCTGGTCCAATTATTACGGCCCATTCGCAGACGCTGAACTTATTATCAAGCTCACCTGTGCTGAGCTAATCCTCCTTCTCTTGCAGTGGGCGATTCCGGAAATCCTCCTCCGCAGTCAGCAAGGGAATAAATTAGATCAGAATAATAAACCCAAACAGTCCTAGAGCTATACGAATAAACTCTTCTGTGAGCTCACTTTTTCAAAATCCGCATTACTCTAAACTGTTGTCAAATTTACAACTTGTTTTTCCTAAAACTTTTCTATAAAATGTAAAGGTTAAACAGGAGCTTCTTCTGATGGAAAATCAAGAAAATAAGTATTTGGGAACCGAAAAAATTACCAAATTACTTTTGAAGTTTTCGATTCCGTGTATTCTCGCACTTTTGATTACTTCTTTATACAACATTGTCGACCAAATCTTCATCGGCCACGGTACTGCCGAAGGCCTCGGTGCGGTCGGTAACGCCGCCACCTCAATCGTCTTCCCGCTGACTCTTGTCGCCGTCGCTTTGTCTGGAATGTTTGGCGACGGTACGGCCGCCTTCCTCTCGATTTGCCAGGGTCGCAAAGACACAAAAAACGCTCACCGCGCCGTTGGTAGTAGCGCAGTTATTACTTTTATTATCAGCCTCGTACTAGTTGCACTCGGCTTTATTTTCTGTGACCAAATCCTCGGCCTCTTCGGTGCTAGCGCTGATAATATCGTCTATGCTCGCCAGTATTTCTACATTATCCTCTCCTTCTTCCCGATCTACATGCTCGGCTACATGCTCAACTCCGTCATCCGTGCCGATGGCTCTCCGACCTATGCTATGGTCGCGACCGTTGCTGGCGCTGTGACAAACATCATTCTTGACCCGATTTTCATCTTTGCGCTTGGTTGGGGCATCCAGGGTGCTGCTTGGGCGACGATCACTGGTCAGATTTTAACTCTGATTATTTCCTTAGTTTACCTCACTCGCACGAAGACCTTTAAGCTCCAGTTCGCTAGCTTTAAGCCGCAGGCGCAAGTCCTCAGCAATATCGCTAAGCTCGGTATTTCTACTCTGATTACTCAGCTTTCTATCGTTATCATTTCTATGGTCTGTAATAAAATGCTCGCCATCTACGGCGCCCAGTCCGAATACGGTGCGAACGATCCTCTCGCTATCATCGGTATTTGTATGAAGGTCTTCACTATTGTCCTCAGCATTGCTATGGGCATTATTATCGGTGCTCAGCCGATTCTCGGTTACAACATCGGCGCCGGTCAGAACGACCGCGTCCGCGAGACCTTCCGCCGCTGTATTACTGCTACAGTTATCGTCGGTATTATCGCTACGGTTATTTTCGAAGTCTGTCCGGAGCTTATTATTAATATCTTCGGTTCCAACTCTGAGAATCCTGCGCTCTACATGCAGTTCGCCACCCTTACATTCCGCATTTTCCTCTGTCTTGTTACCTTCACTTGTGTGATCAAGGTCATCTCCATCTTCTTCCAGGCTGTCGGCGAGCCGCTAAAAGCTGCCATCGTCTCGCTTTCTCGTGATATCGTCCTCTTTGTCCCGCTTGTCCTCATCCTTCCGCGCGTGATGAATAATATCAACGGTATCCTCTGGGCCGCTCCGGCTGCCGATGTTATTGGCTTCGTTATTTCCGTCTCGCTGATCGTCGTCTACTTCCGTCATCTCGGTAGCAACCGCAAGGCTACTACTACGACTTCTACCGCTATTGCCGAATCGCATCCCGGTGTCATCATTACGATCGCTCGTCAGCATGGCTCCCAGGGTAAGAAAATCGGTGAGCTCGTCGCTAAGCAGCTCGGCATCCCCTATTACTACAAGGAACTTACTGCCCTCGCCGCCCAGGAAAGTGGCATCACGAAGAAGTTTATTAAGAAAGTTAGCAGTAACGACGGCGAAGAGATTTCTCAAGAACTCTACCTTACGACTTCTCCTGCGAAGTATGCTATCGAGGCTCAGGATGCCGTCCTCAAAGAAATTGCCAAGAAAGGTAGCTGCGTTATCGTTGGCCGTGCCGCGGACTATGTCCTCCGTGATGAGAAGCGGCTTCTCCGCGTCTTCATCTATGCTCCGGAAGATTTTCGTGTGAAGAACGTCATATCAATGTATAATGACGACGAAAAGACCGCACGTAAAAATATCGAGCGCGCCGATAAGAATCGTGCTGAATACTACGAGATGATTGCCGGCCAGAAGTGGGGCGAGCCGGGGAATTATGATCTCTGTATCGACGCTTCTCTCGGCAAGGAAAAGGTTGCTCAGCTTATCTGTGACCTTGCTCAAACCCGCTAATAAGATTCTAACAAAATAACTCCTCTACTCCGGGGGAGTTATTTGTCTTTTAAAGTATCTACATCTATGACGTAGAAGACTCGCCATTCCAGACCCATACGGCATATAGTGTGGTGTCTTGAGAAATCATAATACTATTACCGGGACTATATGTCGATGGCGGGGTCGTTTCGTCTCTGCCTATTAGGTTGGACCTATTTTCGTTCCATCCAGAAAAGTTACATGCCCCATCCTTAGCTACAGGAGCATTTGTTGGTAAAGTTATCTCACAGGAATCCGTTGTCGTTTTACAAGATATCTCAGTAGGCATATCAGATGCGCCGTTTGAAACTTCCGCATTCGGATCAAATGTTACTGTAAAAGTTTTTTCTTCCGCCTTCTCCGCCACGCATCTCACCGGTAAACCGTCACTCCGCCAATTCGCTCCAAACTCTACTCCAGCAGCCACTAAATCAGGGGCCCCTAGCGCCAGCGTAATCGCCCTCACAGTGTCGTCAATATAAATCATAGACGACCAACAATATCCAGCCTGCCCATAAAAACTCAGTACTCCGTTCCATATCCCGCCAGCCCTTACGAACGCATACGGAGGATCTAATACTGTCTGCAATTTTTCTTCTGGCTTTTTCATGCTAGCGATTCCTGTAGTATCTAGAAGATAGTTATAGTCATCAAAACTAGGCAATCTCCATCCTCTCGGACAAATGCTCGCTGAGGCATCACCTTTAGCTAAATCTTCACCTCCACTCCCAGCTGTAACTGCCATATAATTATAGTATGCACTATTATCTGTGCTCTCACTAACATAAATCTGAGACGAATATATTTTTGCGGCGCTAAAATCTTCCTTGTCTATTTCGTATAAACTAGCCGGCATCATATAATTACTCTCTACATTAGAATCACTACTAGTCAGTATTGCTGAGTTGCCATTCGCTTCAATGCTCTCCTTAGTTAAAGCTAGGTTTCTGGTCATCCAACACTTTCCATCTTCGTATTTCCGCACCGTATATACATTCCCATCCCGTACATCTTCAAGGCTTCCTGCATCACCTATATTAGCTTTAGCACAGATCTCTCCTGTCATATCCTGCATGTCATATATACCGTTAAACCCAGTAGCTACTGCTCTAGGTGTAGCAGCAAGCGATAATGTTACATTAGCCTGATATCTACCCGGATCAGCATCCTCACTAAATTTTGCTGCGAAGAATAGGTTTCTCGTAAAGTTTACCTTGAACCCACTTACTCTATCTCCAATTAGTGTAGTACCAGTTGGTGATAAGCTTTTGTAAGTAGAAGTCTCTTTCTTACTATCTCCTCCCCAACTATAACCCCATGTATTTTCCTCCATATCGGCGGGGGTTTTATTTTCCGCTCCAGCCACTACCGTGGATGTGCCACTTACGAGGTTTGTTGGACCCGAAAGTATGAGTGAATAGTCTTCTATATCACTAGCATCCACTGTTACCGTATGCGATCTATAGGCTGTACTTCCAGGGCTAGCTATCACTTGCTTATTCGTCGCATCTCCGCCTATGGTTAGTGAAGCGGCAGGATTAACTGAAGTTGTAGCATACGTGGTTATCCCCTCCTCCGCATGAACTTCACTACTATTATAATCAACAATCATTAAACTACTTATTAACAAAAGCAGGGCCATTATGCAAGTTAGAGGAATACTTCTATAAAGCAATATTGGAATACTATTTCGCTTCAAAAAGTTAGATTTTATTATATGTTTTAGGTGCATGTGGCCCTCCTTTTGTATTGTTGTGATAGGACCTCACGGTGTCGTCTATATACTTTTTATACCTATCTAAACCTCGTTAGTATGCCAGATGCAATTTGTATACCAACGAAAAACGACACCGCAAGGGTGACGAAACCTAATCAACTTGTAAGCAGACTTGCTCGACAAACTGAACTTGCGATGCCGTTCTTTATCGTCAAACAAGTCATAATTACAAATAAAAATCTGCATTTTGTTGATTAGTTTCGTCAATTCTCATTATATCACAAAACTCCGCCCTGCAACTCAAATCCGACTTTTTATCGCAAGCGAATCACGCCGAAGCCAAGAAGAACAAAAACTTCCGCCAAATTTTCACTCAAATTTAACGGAAGTATCCTTATCTACTTAATTTATTCGCCGCACCTATCACATGCTCAAACAGCGCCGTCACCGTCAGTGGCCCCACTCCGCCTACTCTCGGCGTGATCGCTTCGAGGTCTGCTCGCTTGCGCACCTCGTCGCTCACGTCCCCGACCAATATTCCGTCTTCGCTTGCTGTCCCTGCATCGACCACGATTGCGCCTGGCTTTACCATCTCAGTTTTTATCAAATGTGGCACACCGGTCGCACTCACGATGACACTATAATCTCTCAACTCATTCAGATCATCCTCATGCCGAAAGACACGTACATCGTATCCTGAATTTCGCCACATTTCCGCCAGCGGCCTCCCCACGAGTTTCCCATAGCCTACTAACGCAATCTTTTCCTTTTCCAGATCGACATTATACCCCGCTAACAGCCAGTTTATCGCTGTTGCTGTCGCCGAGTCATACTCTGCTTTCTCGCCGAGACCGTCCACATCTTTCTCTGGACTTATCAGATTTACTAATTCCGTTGCATCGCGACGGTCGCGCAAAGGAAGTTGCACGATTACCGCATGCACACTTTTGTCTTCATTCACTTCACGAATTGCCTTTTCGACATCTTCCGTTAAATAATCTACAACCTCTATACCGATATCTTCGCCGTAACGTTGCTTGAGTTGCACATACTTTGCAATTACCGGATTCTCCGAATCTCGGATGATCACAAGTTTTGGCTGAATCTTCTTCGCTCGCAAAATCCGCACCAGGTGATCCTGATTCGCCTTAATATATCCTGCCAATTCCGATCCGTTTAGACTTTTCATCTTATTTTATCTCCACTGGCTCTTGTTCTAGCACGAATCCATATTTTTCTGCTACTGCGCCGACTATTTCTGCTCGCGCTGCCGCGAGATCTGCGTAACTTTTTGCGCTTTCGTTGATCAGTACTAATGCTGCCTTATCGCTCACGCGTATTCCCTGCATAGTTTTGCCTTTTAATCCGCATTCTTCGATCAGCCATCCTGAGTTAACTTTACCCTCACCGTTTGCATTTCGGTGCAGCGGAATCCCGCCTTCCTCGGCGATATCCGCCTCATCCTTACTTAGAGTTATATTTTTGAAGAAACTCCCCGCACTTGCGACCTTTTCCGGATCAGGCAATTTGTCTGCTCGGATCTCTGTCACCATTCTCCGAATATTTTCCGGCGAAAAATCCGTCTCGCCATGTTCATCAATATATTTTTGCAAGCTATTGTAGAATGGTTGCTGCATCTCGCCTTTATACAGCTTGACCGTTACGCTCGTAATGAAGAATCTTCCCCTATCTTCGCCGTGATTAAAACGTGACCTACGATATTGCATCTCCATCTCTGGTTTCCGCATCGTCACGAACTTTCCTTCCTTTGTGTCGTAAGCCTCCACGGACTCAATTACCTGTGCCACTTCCTGCCCATACGCCCCAATATTTTGTACTGGCGCTGCGCCGAGCGTTCCCGGAATCGCACTCATCGCCTCAATCCCTGAGTATCCTTTCTCGCAGGCATATTTTACGAAATCATCCCAAACCTCTCCACCCATTCCTTTGAGCACCAGGGAATTATCACTTTCGTCAAGAACTTCAACTCCTTTTATTTTGTTCAGAATAATTACACCGTCATAGCCTTCATCATATCCGATCGTATTCGCGCCGCCCCCCATCACCCAGACCGGTAAGTTCTTTTCTCGTGCAAAAGCATACGCCTCCGGCACTTCCTCAGCCGACTCAACTTCTATTACATATCGCGCCTCTCCCCCTAACCGCATCGTTACGAGCTCTGAAATTAAAACTTTCTCACGAATTTGCATATATAATATTATACCATATATATACAAAAAACCGCCAAGATGGCGGATTCCAGCAAAACGAATGGTGAGTCGGGAGGGACTCGAACCCTCGACACCCTGCTTAAGAGGCAGATAGTCAAGTTAGTGAATTTGTCTGCCAAATAGTCATTTTATAGATAGTAAACCAGTAATTTTGGCATGGGGCTGCCGGCTGAAATTATTAAAACGCACTTTTTATACGCACTTTGGATTCATTATTGAGCCTCTTAACCTTAGCTTCTGGCTCGACAATGTTAGCCGCCGTCTAGTAATGGACTCCCACACTATGTAGGAGTCCATTACTAACTTAATATGCAATTCCTAGCCTCGACATCCTGAAATGCTTCAGCTTCTCGCTGGCTTCCACTTTATGCTGTTGACTGACATGCTGATAAACCTTCATGGTGACGGTGGGGTCGGAGTGTCCCATAAGCACCTGGTTAGTCTTCATATCGACGCCACTGTAGCACAAATCCGTACAGAAGCTATGTCGCATAGAATGTAGTGAGAGATACCTCACCTTTGCTTGTTTAACCGCTTGCTTGTAAGCCCGCTGGATATTTCTGGGAGATATAGGGGTATTGTTGCTTGTATGATGCAGTAAATCACAAGCGCTGGCATCTTTTGCGATATGCTCTCGCAGTAGTTTGGCTAAACTATCAGATATTGGTATATCTCTAATACTTGCTTGCGTCTTTGGTGAAGTAATTACCGGTCTGTTGTCTAAGCTAATGACCTGCTGCCGTACCATAATTATGTTATTTTTCAAATCGCAATCTTGTTTTCTCAAGCCTAAAGCCTCACCGCGTCTTAAACCGCACTCTGCAATTAAGAGGAATAGGAGATAGAAGCGATTTACCCTTATTGACTGCAAGAACTGCCCCAACTCGTCTGCCGACCAAATCTCTTTTTCTTCTGTGATATATTTTGGTAAGGGGACGCCCAGTGCTGGGTTATCGGTAATTTTCTCTTCTTCAATAGCTAATTTCATTACTGCAGAAATCGCATCACGGCCTATTTGACATTGCCGAGTTTTACCAGTTTTATTATTAGCGTCCTGGATAGCCAACCTGATATCGCGTTTGGTAATTTTGCTTATTTTCATCTTGCCTAAACGTGGGAGAATCACCTTCTCCATTGCGCGGCTGTAAGTTTCGATGGTGTGTAATTTATAGTTTGTAGGGTCATTGGGGCATAATTTGCACTTTTTCTTCATCATTACATTCCAATACTGATGATAAGCTTCCAGAGTTTCAGACTTTTGCAAATTGTGTACTTTGCCCTTTGCTGCGACTATACCTTGGCGCAGCTTCTCGGCAGCCTCAGCTTTGGTTCTTGCTGAGACTGTCTTAACGTGCTTAACGCCTAGTTCATCATAGATTGCATATCTACCTTCCCAGCGCCTAGTATTTTTTCGGTAAGTAAGTGAACCGTCGCCATTCGAACGTCGCTTAGTCATAGTTCTTCCTGTTCCCGTTCCTTAATAAACGCACACAAGGCTTCCGCAGAAACGAAGCGTCGCCGACCAATGTGGAAACTCCGAAGTAGTCTCTTGTTGAATAACTGATTAAGAGTTTCTCGAGAGATGCCTAGAAATTGGGTCGTTTCTTCTAGAGTTAGTGGCTTTATCATATTACCATTATGGTGCGTTTTAGGCTTTTCGTCCGCCCCCATTTTTGCCTGAAACCGCGGAATCGATGCATTATAAGGATTAGACATTTAGCGGTTCCTCCGAATTATCAACTTCTTCAGCGAGGGTTGCCGCATAATACAGCCGTTCTCGGCCCTTGCCACTTGTTGAATATATTTGACCATCCTCCTCTAGACGCCTCAGAATATCTCGCAATGACTTATCATTATTAATGATGCAATTCTCACACAATTGGAGGTATGTTAGAATTTGCTTCTGATTCCTGCCTGGGTTCGTCTGAATGTAGTCCATGACAATATCAATTTGGCGTTTGACAATATCTTCTTTGCTTTCTTCAAATTCTCCAAAATACCATCGACTACTCTCGTTTGATTCCTTGATAAAGTATGCGGAAAAGGGTTTACTCTCAGTATCAAGTCGGTTTTTGGTTTGTTTAACAAATACTTTATTGCCCTGATCGACTCGGTTCATGCAGAGATGGATGTCGCACGCTGCTAGAATGTCGCCGGAGCCTCGAATTGCCTCCATATCACTTCTTTGGCTCTTCGGGTTAACACCGCCCTTCCGGGTGTGGTGGAGAATTAGGCTAGTTATGCCTTGCTTTTTCAGATAGCTAAAGGCTCTGAACACCTTACTCATCTCCTTGGAGCTGTTCTCGTCACCATCATGGAATCGCACCAGTGAATCAAATATGATTAAATTAATATCTTTCTCGTAACACTGAACTCCCAACTTCTCGGCAGCACTATCTTTGTTCAAATACCAACTGCAGCAATCGGCGTAATAGATATTCGCCTCGGAATCGACGTGCAGTTTCTTGAAGTGGTCGTGAAGCTGGCGGTCGCCTGATTCGGCATCCATAATTAGGATGTTAGTCGGCTTCGTTGCAAACTTATCGAGGAATTTTGCGCCAGAGGCGACACTTTTTGCAAGCTCAAGGGCGAACCAAGTTTTGAAACTGGCAGGTGGTGCCGATAGCAATACTACAGCGTCTTCCGGAATTAAATCTTGGACTAACCACTCTACTGGTGGGAAGTTTTGCGCCATTAAGTGGTTAAGAGGCAGTATATCAACATCCTGCTGGACGCCAGTATTGGCAGGCGTGTTTAGCTCGGCTTCGGTGTGATTTGTTGTATTTTGTTCCATTATTGGAAACTCCTTTACGTTAGAGTTCCACGCGCGCGAAACATTTTATTATTGCTAGAACTTGTCGTACATGAAGTTCTGCCCTAAGTATAAGGAATATTGCACACTATAAAAATCTGGAAAATTTTGATTCAGTTTCTTCCAGGGTTTATTTAGCACAAATAAAAGAGAAGTGATATCCTACGTTTCTAAAGTCTCGACGTTAGTCTCGCCCAACATACACTCCACCGTGTTGCTTGATGGTGTGTCGAACTAAATCCTCCGCATTCTGTCTGCCGTTTATTTTCTTGACATAGTATTCTGGATAGTATGCCTTTGCAATCTTGCCATACGACATCTTTTCTACATAATGCAAGAATACGAAGCGAGACTTCAGTAATTCTGTACCGTTGGTATCATGTGCTAAATATAGCTCATCCTTGATGGTATCCCAAATTGCTAGGTACTCTTTACGCTGAATACCCCTATGAATCTTGATGGTTATTCCTTCGTCATCTATATCGAGAACCTTCGCCTTTTGAGCGGGGTGGGCAAAATAAGTAATAACCATGTCAGCCATTCGCTCCATTTCGCCAGCAAATGGATTGGCCAGGTAGGCAACAATCAATGGACTCCACGCCTTATTGAGGTATTGCTGACGTAAAACAAAATTGATGGCTTTTTGAATCTGCTCGTCATATTTTTCTAGTCTATCTTTTGTAGCAACAGTATGGCCAAAGAACGCCAGTTGTTCTCGTAAACATTGACGCGCCGTATCAACATCGGTAAATACTTTTGGCATCTGATTCATTTGACAAAACTTATCAAAAATATCCATAACCCGTTGGCGTATTGTGTCAATGCTCCTAAACTCCTCCGCTCCTTCTAAGACCGATTGAACATTCTCATCATCTGCCAGATTATCTTGGGACGCACTCCATATAAAGTAATAATATGCACGTAGCATATCAGCCCTAAAGCTGTCGTCTCGCATTAGGCCATGCACGCAACGCTGTACATTCCCTATATCTTTTTCGGTCATAGCGTCGCAAAGATATCCTAGCGTTGCAAGCGACTCATTAAGTCCATCTATCAGCTCCATCGAATTGTCATGCCGCGCTACCGTATAATCACCTTTTTCTCTATCAGCTTCTATGGCTGTTTTTGTCATAATACTTCTATTATATTAGATTTTTTGCATTCAGCGTATGGAATTTCAACTAAAAATGTAGTATAATAAAGTCAGTTCTAAATTCAAACATCTGTTGAAAGGTTGCAAGAGTAGCTGCTTGCAGAATAAGGAACAAACTTCTTTGTGGAGCACTCGCTCCAGTAGGTTTGTCGCCTTTCTGCAGAAAATTGAATTTAGAACACTCAATAGCGAGTGTTCCACTTAGTTTTAGGGGTCGTGCTCGCACCAATAAGAAAGGAGCGGCATGAATAAATCAAGAAGTGAGTTGTCAGACATTGACTTGGTGATTTTTGAGATTTTGGTTGCTTGGATTGAAGAAAATAAAACAGACCAAACGCCTATGCCGTATGCCGAATTAGCGAAACTGGTTAATAATCCTTCTGTTATTCCAACTAATCTAGGCACATATCTTGGTCGCATCTCCACTTATTGCTTAGATAACAACGCCCCAGCGATTTCGGCAGTCGTTGGCGGCTCAGATACTTGTGAACCAGGTGCTGGATTTTTCGAACTTATCGGTCGCGGCGACACTAAACCAGAAAAACGGCTTGAAGTGTGGTTGCCCATACTAAATCAGGCATACGAGTATGACGGCTGGCGTGAACTTTTAGCGAAGGCTGGGGCAGAAAATGGCTCGTGATACGAAGGCTCCACAGCGACCTGGCACTGAGGAATATGCTATAGAGATTTTCGTAAAATCTATTCGTCCTCGGATTGAGAGATTTGGCTACAAAATTACCACCCAAATCAACCTGCCATATGCTAACTTTTGCGATCGGATTGACGGGAACGGTAAAGCAGTCGACCATGGTAAAGGTAAGAAATCTTATGCGGTCGATATTCTGATTTATCGCGAGCTAGAGAATGACGAGAAAATTCCACTGGTTGTAATTGAAGGTAAAATCAAAAGTCATTCTTCGCATGACGCTATTACTTATTCCGAGAAAGCCCGGTACCATAAGACAGTCTTCCCGCACTTACGCTACGGGTTTATCGTACTGGAGGCTAGAGATACGGAGTTTAAGCTGCGGTACCACCTGCACTCTGGTTTTGATTTTGAGGAAATCTTCCCGGCTAGAGAAACGACGGAAGAGCACGATAACCGTGTCGCTGAATTTGTGAGACAATTAGAAGAGCAAATTAAAATCGCCGAGAGAAGATATCGAATTTTCTTCAAAAAGTAAAGGCGAAACAATTAAACAATAACTAACGGAGAGATAATATCATGACCAAGGGCAAGAAGAAAAAAGAAACTGATGAAGAAGCTGCAGCACGACGGGTGCAGTGGCTTAAGGAACACGTAAATCTTGACGGTCCAATGTCGGATAAGTGGTGGGAAGATGGCAACTCAAATAGCGGATGTGCGGAAATGGAGAATATGAAGTTAAACAGGAGAAAATATGAATCCAGCCAGTGAAAACAGTGTCACCATTATGAAATACAAATCCCCGGATGGAGTGTATGGTTTTAAGTGTCTTGATAAGTGGAACGTAGCGGACGAGGTAGAGCGATTAGATGCAATGATTAAAGAGAAGCAGAAGCTAGAGGCTGAGGGTTATGAGGTCTTGTGGATTAAAACTTTGCCGATATTTGATTTATGATAAACATTTATCTTGATATCGACGGGGTAATTCTTGGAACCGCTTCACCTCAAACAGACATTGAAGCTTGGTTGAACTATATGCTGGGCAACTTCAAAAATATTTATTGGTTGACGACGCATTGTCGAGGCGGGGAGAATCAAACCGAGTTTTGGCTGAATGGTAAGTTGTCTGCCAAGCTTGCTAGGCGCATATCTCAGTGTATTCAAGTGACTGATTGGGGAGTTCTGAAAACGGACGTTATCGACTTTACAAAACCTTTTATCTGGTTTGACGATGACCTTATGCTAAGCGAGAGGCAAGTATTGGAAGAACATTTTTGTTTATCTTCGCACTTTGCTATGGACCCTAAAGACCCAAATATGGCAGATAAGGCACTAAAATTACTAGAAGAAATCCGCGCCCTTCCAGTTGGTTAGCTCAAGCTTGATTTAGTGTGACAAAAGCGAGATAATTATCTTAGTATTCTAAAGACTTCTATGCTGTATAAAACAGGACCCCTACCAGAACTAAGCGAACTAGACATTGCCGTTTTTGACGCTCTAATTCGCCACGTCGAATCCCATGACATAAATGATAGTTCCTCCATTCTTAGCTACTCTGATTTAACGGCGTCAGTTAATCGACCAGAAGTCATACCTACGAATGTAGGCTATTATCTTGGACATATAGCTGAGTTTTGCCTAGCACTTAATATCCCTGTGATCTGTTCTGTTGCTGTTAAAAAGGACGAGAAAGCACCTGGCGGGGGTTATTATACCGCTATTGGGCTGCCCTCGCACTCAGATAAGCTAGACAAAGAAGTTGAATGGGTAAATAATCTAAAAGCCACATATGCTTTTAAGGACTGGGGAGACGTGAAGAGACACTATTAGTTTTTCTCACTAAAATCACACTAGACTAATCCACTAGCTCTAGTTTCTGCTTTTCTTCTAGATAATCCTTACGGTCAGGAACAACTCGGAAAATTATTTCTGGCTTATCGAAAAACCCTTCGTTATCGTTGAGCTGTAGCTGGTCGATTCGGTCAAAAATCAAGCTTGCAGCCCGGACATCTCCATTGACCGCTTTGATTAGCATAGCGAGAGTAATGGCTTCAATATAGGAGCGGTTGCCATTCTCGCCTAAAAACTGCTTCATATCGTCGTTAATCGGTAAAGTTAAATCAACATCAGCCTCAAGCAGTTTGCGAGTAATAGTTCTGATGTTCTTACTACCAGCCTTACGCTCATTTTGCCGACGTGGGTCGTCTTTGCCCGTGAACGGCTGAAGATTATCGCGAGAAACATCATTAAAAGGCATTTATGCGTCCTCTGGAGCACCTCTATTGCTGAGGTTGACAACCTTGCTATTTTGTTGAGAAAACTCTACGGAGGGCCCGTTTTGGGCTTCGTTAAGCTTCGCTGCTATTCCTTGCCCTTCGTTGCAAATTACTTCAAATAAAGCTAAGAATACCGCTCTCATCATAGACACACAGACGGCATTACCACACATACGATAACGCTGGCTATCAGATATTGTTTCGCCATCTTTGCCAAGTTTAGTCCAATTATCTGGAAACATCTGGCAACGTTCGCATTCTACTGGTGTCAAGCGTCTGGCTTTGTCTCCTTCGATTATTCCCGGTGCACCATCGCCATTAACGCCATGATAGCTAGCAGTAATCGTATTGATATAGTCGTGCCTGATGGCTTTAGTTCGACGTTTAGCATAAGATACTACTGGGCTATTAACGAGAATAGTTTTGCTGTTTTCTCCTTTGATAGATAATACTTGGGGCTGACATTTGCTTCTAAGAAATCCGACAATGACAACTCTCTCGCGGTGTTGTGGACTACGGAAGTATTGGGCGTCAAGCACTCCCCATTGGACACTATAACCCAGTTCATCGAGGACTTGTAAGATTTTGCTAAAGTCTTCTCCCTTGTTGGAGCTGAGTAAACCTTTGACATTCTCAAAGACGAAGTATTTGGGTTGTTTTGCTCTAAGTATTCTGGCAAGTTCATAAAATAATCCTGTTCTTTCTCCAGCTAAGCCAGCTCGTTTACCAATAATACTTACATCTTGACAGGGAAATCCCCCTACTAGTAAATCAAAGTCTGGTAGCTTATTTGTGTTAATTTTTGTAATATCACCATAATTTCTAGTATTAGGAAAATGCCGCTGATAGACCGAAGTAGCGAACTTGTCCACTTCTGAGAAGCCGACGCATTCAGCAGTGAGTCCTAGTTCTGTTGCTGCATTATCAATTCCCAGTTCAAATCCACCAATACCAGAAAAGGTAGAGAAGTATTTAATTTTCTGCATCAGGTTAATTCCTGTGTTAGTTTTTGTGTAATCCCCCCAAGTTCCTCTTTTCTTATTACTATTGTAGCATAACGTGTTTTGGAGGACCCTGGCGCAAAAATAAGCCTAACCAAACCCAGCCTAGCATGGTCGCAGGTCAAAGGTTGGTTGGTGGGATAACAGGCTACTGACTTAAAGTCGCTAAACCGCAGTACATTATATACGGAGATTTAGCGGTTTTAGCTATTTTGCGAATCTATTTTGGTACTTTGGACTAGGGCAATAAATTGTTGGGCTAAAATGCAGCGAAACTCGTCTGTGCTTTCTTGACCTAATACATTTATGGCCCCATCAAAATCATTGAAGTAAACATACTTACATCCAGCTTTATATTGCGGATATTCTCTTACTAAGAGGTCATACATCCAATCGGTATCGACCACACGGCAGATAGAATCAAAAACTTCTTTATCTAGATCGCCACGTGTAGAGTCTCTTTCGCTTTGCCATATTGGTAGGTACTGCGATAGAAAGTCTAGCACGTCGTTTGCATTTTTTAAGTTCTTGCGCAAATATAGATTTGTTGCATCCCTGGAAATAGAATCAGCCCAGTATTTATACAGCAAATGCCCATGAGGGTGCGCCTTACTATGTAAAATATTTTTACTAGCCTCTGACTGAATTTTGTGCGCAATGATTGGCTGTAGATATTCCCATAATTCTGGAAAATCTGTTTTGGCATTTTTGTTTGATAAGAATAAGTGCATACTACGAATAAGGTAAAAGAGGTATTCCGGATTATCACAGTCTCTTATAATCTTTGCAAGTGGCAAACTTGGGTCTATGGTATGCAGAACCAAATCTACAACTAGTTGACTAGCAGTTTGCAATATCGGCAACCTAAACTGCAGTGTTTCAGGAGATAAGATATCAAATTGCTTCAGAATCGCAAACGCTAGTTTTTCTGGATCCGTGCAAAGCGCAGTGCTATCCTTGATTTTATTCAGAACAGAGTCTTGGTGCTCCGAGGTGGATAACAATGAATTTAGGGCTTTCTCCAGCTCCAGCTCGTCAACCGTTTTTACTAAATTGAGAATAGCATTATCAGACACGTCGTCCGACGATACGCCATAAATAAAAAATTTGTCAAAATAATCTGCCCGACATACCCTCTTTCTAGGGATTTTAGGGCTATTTAGGATAATTTGTTGGTTCTCCGAATTACTAACACGAGGGAAGAGACGTTGTAGCCAAGCAAGGCTATCATTGTCAAACCTTTCTTTTGCTTCATCATATGGCTTAGTACCACTCAGGTGTGTTGCAAAATCTTGGCTGTTAGGTTCAATAAGCAACTGCTTTTCGCTAAAAACTCTGGCATAAACTTCCGGTTGAAAAATCCGGACAATCTCTAAAATAAGAAAATCAACTATGTCCACCTCGCCCTTAACCGATGGCAGAAGGAACTTTAGAGCATTTAAGTAACGATAGATTGCCCTAGGAGTATCGAAAAACTTACAAAAACTCTCATCGTAAATTTGGCGAAAACGCTCTCCCTCTTCCACCTCTAGGCTAATTTCGTTATCGGAAAGTAGAGCTGCAACAGCATCTAGAAGCATCTTGTCGATATCCTCTCGCCTGAGTGCCGGAATACGCAGAGGAATTTGTATAATCTTCTCTAGATATTTTCTACCAGCATCTTGACTTTGGCCATCTTCAAATCTGGAGTTGAGAGCTTTGCCTACGGCGTAATCATCAAAAGCTAGCACATAAGTTACGCCTCTAAAATTTAGAACGCTTTTAATGATTTTGAACATATGGAAAATTTCTTCTCGGTCTAGTCGGTCAACATCATCGATAAAAACTACTATTGGGCGACTACAATTTAAGATAGCACCTTCGAGTTCCTGCTTCATATCTGATAAATGGCCAGAATGATTAAGAAAGCCGCTTTTCTGCTTAAGTGCAGTAAGTGCCTTCATATTAGATAAACTGGCACCTACATCTATGGCTAAGTCTGCATACCAAGACAATGTCTCTCCAAAGCCTTCACGCGCTGTAAAAATTCCACCTCCAGTTCGTTCTTTTAGAGCTTTGCCTATTATTGGGACTCTCCAGTACCATTTCGGTTGGACTTCTTCGTCAGTAGTAACGTTTTGGATGTAATTTGCCAAAGTCCTTAAAAATTCCCTCAGTGCAAGGTTTTGATTACCAAAAGACCAAGGATTAAAATCAATGACAATCGCCGTATCTTTTAACCTTGATTTTACTAAATTTAATATTGACGTTTTACCGCAACCCCACGCGCCGTAAATTCCGACTGTAATGCTACCTTCGTCTAATCGTTGACCTAGCATAGCAGTGAGTTGATGAACAAAACTAGACCTATTTAATAGATCTTCTGAATCTTCCGATATTGGCAAATCATCACAGTACTCCATATGCTAAGTATACAGGACAATTTGTTTGCGGTCAAGCCTATTTTATGTCTTAATATAATTATGCTTATTTTAATCCGCTAATCCGCCCTATATTATATACGGCGATTTTGCGACTTCGTTCTCGACAAAACCAGCTATAACTCAGCTACTCACTGTACGCACTTTATAACGCACTTTGGGACAGGCAATAGCGTACCTTGACTGACGGCTGCAGACAACTCGTAAAATTGTACAATAAATTTGTTCACAAAATTACAGATACAAAAAGACCCCACCAGGGGCATTTTGTTCTTTGGCTGTGGTGAGTCGGGAGGGACTCGAACCCTCGACACCCTGCTTAAGAGGCAGGTGCTCTAACCAGCTGAGCTACCGACCCAAATTGTTAACACTCTCGTATTATATCACGAACTCTCACAAAAATAAAGACCGAAATCCACTTTTTCATCAAAAACAGCCACAAAACTGGCTATTCCTTAATATATTTCTCCCACCATTCCCGGAATCCTTCCACCGATTGCAATGCCGGCAGATCATCGTTACTATCGCTGCGTAGAAAAGTCACCATTTTACCATCTCGAAATAGCGCCACTGACGGATAATACTTCAGCCCTTCGACCAGCCCACTCATTTTTACGTCAGAAAATTCCATCCTGAGAAAACTTACTTTCTCTGCCTCACTAAAGCTTTTCACCACCTTCTCGAAATCCGTCGATGTAAGGCAGCCTGGCTGCCAGATCAGTAATGCAAAAGATTTTCTTTCATCGACTGCCTGGCGCAGCTCATCTGAGCTAACATTAATGAACTCGCCCGCCCCGTAATATCCATCGCTCAGCCGAAACTTCCGCCCTAGCATCAGCACTACAATAACGCTCACTATCGCAACGACGGCCACAGCAATAGCTCCGCCAATTATAAATTTCTTTCGCGCACTCATACTTTGCGCGGCACCGTGGACTTCGTCTGTCATTACTTTATCTCATGCAGCGCGGCAAAATCAATCTCATGATACGGCACTTTCCAGAAATCATACACCGTTTCTCCGTCTCGCGTAGTTTTTACCTGCACATTATTTTCGCCATCGTAGTACCAATATCCGCCGACATTATAGATTTTATTTTCATCCCAGTCCAGCCTCACTAGCATATCTTTCGTCATCCCCGCATATCCGCCCCCGCCACACATTAGGAAAATTACCTTATCTTTCGGAAATAAATCTTCTAAGATCTGTAATGATTCTTTATAATTCGCCGTCAGGTTCCCGCTTTTATCTTGCGTAAACAGAGTTTTTCCAGTGTAAGTCTCGCCTACTTCTTCCGGCAGCCCACTTACGTTCACGAGATATGGATAGGGAACCACCTCAAATCCTTCAACGATCCCTGACAGATATGAATCTCCGCCGATCGCCTCGTAATTTCCCGGATCTTTTAGCATCCGCATGTCTCGGTAGACCGCATCATCACGCCCGAGATATTTATCAATCGTTTCTTCGTTGATATTTTTATCGATCCCGAATTCGCCACGTAGGCCTTCCGACTTTTCCGGTGCCGGCAATTCCGATTCAGTTTTCTCTACGACTTCACTGGATTCATCTTGCGCGCGATCGTTATTAAAAAGCGACCACCCCACGCCAATTCCGATCACAATTAACGCCGTGATTGCAATATATAATGCAAAATTCGGTTTTTGCCCCTCTTCATCTCGTCCTGACTTACTCATGTTACCTCCACTTACTTATTCTTATTATAAGTTACCTCTGCCTAGAAATCAATTCTCCCGAAACCATCACCTGTCTATCCTGGAAATCCCTAGTTACCTTTACCGGCTGCACTTATTCCAGATACATAATATCGAGATCGACATCTCCGTCGATTCCCGGCACTCTTCCAGTATTGCTCATTTGCCAGATTTCATATTCACCATCATAAGTCACCCGATCATAGTACTGTGCTAGCCAAATTCTTTTATTCTCTGGTTTCCAGATTCGCTCCAGATATACTTTACTCCCATATAGCCAGCCGTCTCGCCCCGTCTCTTCGACGACGTCAATAAAAGTCTCCGCAACTTTATTTATCGTGTAGAAACTCATCCCCGCCTCGTTAAATCCACCCCAATTTTCCCAGTCAAAGGCAATCCCCAGCTCCGCCTTCCGGTCTCCTAATTTTTCTAAGATCCACTCCGCCTGATCCTTCGCTTGCTCGACATTTCTCGCATAGGAATAGAAATATATTCCCACCGGCAACCCCGCCGCTTCTGCGCCGTCGATATTAGCATAGAAATACGGATCCAGCACATACTCGCCGTCGTACCCGACTTGATATCCAATTCGCGCGAACGCAAATTCTATCCCACTTTTCTTCACCCTCGCCCAGTCGATTTCTCCCTGCCACTGCGATACGTCGATGCCGATTTTCGTCTGCGCAATTTTGTGCTCGCGAATCACCTCTTCAATCAGCATTTTCTCCGTCTCCGCGGTTTGCGTTGTCGTATTCTTCGGCGGCTCGATTACGTTCAACGTGAAATCCTTCCAAGTCTGATTGCCTGCCGCATCGGTAATTAAATATTCCAGTCTGTACTCTCCGATCTTTTCTGTATCATACTCTCCGCGAATCTCCCGCGTCGGGTTATCATCAATATCGTCCCCGCTCATCATTAAGTCCGTCAGATCTCCTGCATATCCCCGGTATACCGTATAATAATTCCCGCCGTAAATTGTCGGCGCCGTCTTGTCTACCACTTCCATGATGAAACTTTTCGCCCGTTTCTTATTCTTGATATTTATATATTCAAAACTTACCTCTTGCGTACCCAATTTTTCCGTATCAATCGTAAAATCTTCCACCAATTCGCCATTTAGATTCGCTAAGAAATCCGATACTTTTGCATCTTCGCCGAATCCTATCGTCAAGTTTTCTGCAAAAGTTACTGCCTCCGCATCTATTCGCTGATTTTCCTTCACATTAAAATAAATCCCTAGCCCGATTCCAATCGCCGCCACGACCACAATCGCCACGCAGGGAATCAAAACTTTGGGATTCTTTAACTTCTCAATAAAACTTTTCATCAATCTATAATAAATGGTATACCGATAGAATCCGCAAAATCAGACCTTCTATCTTCTGGTATGCCCGACACGGTTCGAACGTGCGACCTTTGGTTCCGGAAACCAATGCTCTATCCAGCTGAGCTACGGGCACAAAAAATGGTGGAGTGGAGGCGACTTGAACGCCCTACCTCAGCAATGCGAATGCTGCGCTCTACCAGGTGAGCTACCACCCCACGCACCCTCAGTATAGCACACTTAATAGTTTTTCGCTAGACTTTCCCGCCCCACAAAATCCTCGATCAAAGATTCTGCGCTGCATACAAAAAATCCCCAGCCAAACCTGGCTGGGGTGCAGAGTCAGAGAAGGAAAGTATGCTGTTTCTTATTGTAGCTGAGTTTCTCCTGCAGCAACTTTTCATTGAAGTCGCTCATGTGGTACATCCGCGTTACCTTAATATCATCATCGTCATCATAGCTGATAATCAGGGAGCTTTGCCCAGACTCCAGTGCGTCCTCGTCAGCGCGGCTGTATGCTCGCCCGGTCCACAGCTGAGTCTGCTTCGCTTCGAGATCCTGCATGATAATGACTCGCTCGCTGCCCATGCTGAATCCGTGAAGGCGAGTAACGTTACGACGACCGCCTGATTGATGGTTGTCGTTAACCGGGACTTCGATCACAAACTGCAGCGGGCAATCGCGGATGACGATCTGCTCGATGCAGTCGTCGCCACGATTTGCATAGCAGAGATAAGTCGTCGTCGGATTTACCATCACCGCGCAAAGTCGCCACGTCTCGTCGTATCCCTTTATGACATTCTCATAGTTCTGGATAAAGCTCAGCGGAGTAGTTACTCCTTCGTCCTCGTCAATGCCGATCTCGACATGAGCGTAAGCCGCCAGCGCAGAGAGCGGAGTGCTATCGGTGGTTGTGAGGCGTAGAGTAGGCATTTTTTGAGAGCCGAAGCGCTCGCTGATCTCCTGCGGGCTTACTGTGCCGGCGATATAGACGCACGGATCGTACTCGCAGTCATCGCCGTTGTCCAGGATGTGCTCGATCATTGCTGCTTTGGCGATATTGTCGATATGGAAGCGCTGGTAATAGCTCAGATCATCTTGGAAATAGACCATTTTTCTTCCTCCAGTTCTGTGATTTTAAGATGCTGACCTCAATGTGGTACATGCAGAGTAACAACCCTCGGCTAGAGTATAAACCCAGCCAAACTATGTTTTTGCCACTACAGATATAACCTAACTCGAGGCTTACCTATATTCTAGCACAGATCCCCATTTTTGTCAAGATGTATTAATAAGCGACATTGACTTTTTTAGAAAAGTGTGCTATACTTAACGAGTAACACGGCTGAATCTTACCGGCCTGTTTGTGGATGCTCATGAAATGAAGGGGGTATGAAAATGAGCATATTTACATCAGCACCAGCTCCGCCCGACCAGACCGTCGCAATCGCATTACCCGACCTGCACGACAGCGCTGCCATTATGCGCTACGGCGAGCCCGTCCAGCGCGGCCTCAAGGCTCTCGTAAGTGACGTCGCCAAAAACGTCGCCGCCTGTGATGTCGATGAGATCAATGCCCTGCTCGCAGAAATGGACCGTCTCATTAGCGAGCGCGATAATCACTTTAGAACCGCCACTTCCCGTGGCAAGCCTCGCCAGAGCAAAACATTTCGCATGTCCTCTGCTGCAGCCACTAAAGCTCTCGGCCGTACGCGGAAAGAGCTTGAAGGCGAACGCATGTCGCTGCTTGTCAGTATCAAGATCCTGGATAATCTCTATGGCAAGCTTAAAGAGCGTGAGCGTCTATTATCGGCGCACATCACCGCCGGTCAGCAGCAGCTTACGACCGCGCGTGCCGGCGAGTTATCTGAGCTCCAGCTTCGTGCGAAAACTACCGGAGCATCGGTCGACCGACTTGCCTGTGAGAATTTTCACTTCAAGTGTGAATCTCTCCGCAAGCGTTTGGTGGATCTTGATCTCTCGCGCACGGTCTGCCTGCAGTCCATGGCGCAAGCCGAGCTTACGCTCCAGACTCGTCGTCGGCTCGTCCAGAGCTTAGAACTGGCGGGTATTGGCCAATCCACGTGTTAGGAACTTTTACAATTTGGAGGTGAAAAGATGAATGATTTTGACAAGAAACAACTCCTGCGCAAGTCCATTGTCTTCGGCTTCAGCGCCCTTCTGCTTATACTGGGCACTGTCGTGCTGAGGGACTGGATTATCATCGGCTTCGGCATTCGCGTCTACCGGGTGGTTCGCATAGTTCTGATTATCAATGTCGCCTGCGGCGCTGCCGCCTTCCTGCTGACCCTGGTGAAAGCTATTTCGTCGGCCGTCCAGGCAGACCGCGCTCGCCGGCGCGAACTCGAGCAACAGCAAGCCGCAGAACTGTCCGCCGAAGACAGCTTGTTTCCCGATGTGATCGCCAGCCATCTTGCCAGACTTTTTAAAGAGCAACCAGGCTATAAGCAGATCGTCAGTAGCTGTGTCGAGCAGATGCAGCAGATGGATCTGATTCAAGAAAGGCAAAACCGCCTCATTTGCGACAATGACGCCCGCTATCTCAGCGATACGGAAACTGTCCTGGAAAACGTCGAACGGCGGCTCTGCCAGAACCTGCGCAGCATTATCAATCTTTGTATCGCGGCCGACCCAGCCACGATCAATATGCAAAAAGTCCAGGAGTATCTCGATGACAATACCCAAAAGCTCCAAAGCGCCGATAAGCTCGTCAAGGTCTCCGTTGACTGGATCAACCAGTACAACTCTGACCGCGTCAGCGATCGCAGCGAAGTCGAATTTTGGATCGAAACCATCCGTGAATCTCTAAAGGAGGATCAAGTCAATGAAGGCCTTTACTAAACGTCTCTTTGCGCTCGTCCTCGCGCTCGCCACGGTCTTTACCTTGAGCGGCTGCGGGGAAATGACGACCTATGATGAACCGAAGACCTACACCTATGAGGAAGCCACGAAAGAGCTTGAGTCTAAGCTCAAGAAGGTCACCGTTAGCAACGTCGACGCTCCGCTCGATATTTACGATATCGACACCGAGCATACGGCTCTTGCTGACATCGACACTTTCGACCTGACCGTCCGCAGCAATGCGCCGATTATGGTCGAAATCGCCGTCCCGTCCGAGCTCTCAGGCTCCGCACCGGATGATCTCGTCAATGTCTTGGCGCGGAATTTTAATGACTCCCGCGCCGAGGTCAATGGCAGAACTATCGGCATCAACATCCGCAGCATCTCCTCGGGCGAGGTTGTGACTTATATGACCGAGGGCGATTATCGCCCCGACGGCTATATCCCATCTTCCGACGCGCCGGGTGAAATGATCGGCGCGAAGGGGATTGGCGTAATTAAGTTGACTGACCGCATCGCCGGCAATACCGCCGGCATCCTGATGGAGAAGTCGACTTACAACGAGTTTACCGAAAAATACGGTGCGGTTACCGTGGACAAAGTTTTGGAGGCCAGTCTGGCGGGCGATTTGACGTTTGCCTATACGAACCCCTACACCAGCGCCACGGGTCTGAACATTCTGACTGCGATGCTGCACAGCTTCGATGCGAATAATCCGCTGTCGGACACCGCCGCCCAGAAACTCCTGGACTATCAGAAGCAGTCTCCTCCCGTCGCCTATACCACTGGCGTCCTGCGCACGCAGGCCGCAAAGGGAATCATCAAGGCGATGGTCATGGAGGAGCAGGCGTATGTCAATACACCCGAGCTGAAAGATTACATCTATACTCCGGCCGGCATCCGTCACGACCACCCTGTCTATACCTTCGACTATGTGTCAAGCGAGAAGCAGGAGGCCCTCCGGCAGTTTGTCGAGTACTGTCTCAGCCCCGAGGCTCAGCGCCTCGCTACTGAGAAAGGTTTTAACCGTCATGACGACTATATCGGTCAGAGTCCCGGTCTCGACGGCGCCGGCTATCTCGCTGCCCAGAAAATCTGGAAAGCGAACAAAGACGGCGGCAAACCGATTATCGCCGTCTTCGTCGCCGACATTTCCGGCTCCATGGATGGCGCTCCACTCAATGCTCTGAAGGAATCTCTCCTCGCGACCTCAAGCTACATCAGCAGCGATAATTATATCGGCCTGGTATCGTATTCGAGCAGCGTCTATATCAACCTTCCTATCGCGCAGTTCGACGAGACTCAGCGTGCCTACTTTTCTGGCGCGGTGAAGTCGCTCTCCGCGAATGGCGGGACTGCGACTTACGACGCCGTCCTGGTTGCGCTCAATATGCTGAGTGCGAAGGCTCAGGAAGTCTCCGATGCGAAGCTGATGCTCTTCGTCCTCTCCGACGGCGCCGCAAACAACGGTTACAGCCTGAGCGGGATTACCGACATCGTCGGCGGCATGCGCGTGCCGATTTATACGATCGGCTACAATCTCCTGGACTCCTCGTCGTTGAAAACTCTCAGCGAGATTAACGAGGCCGCCCTGATCAACGCCGAGACTGACGACATCGTCAACCAGCTCCGCAACTTGTTCAACGTCCAGCTGTAATAAGTCGTACTAAATTTCATCTCCATCCCCAGCAAGGCACGGTCTTTCGACCGTGCCTTTTTCCTGCTCCAGAAACTTTTATCTAAGTTTTTTAGGTTTATTTATTCTACGCCTTACTCAATCCCCGGAATCGGATGTGCCAGTGCCAGCTCCCGCACTTCACTCCTCAGCGCATCCAGCTCAGCCGTATGTTCGTCTAGACCTTTTTCATCTTTCGCCTTCACGCAAATGTCCGCGACTTGCTTCATCCACTTCGCGACCTGCTTCATGTCGTCTTCGCCCAGGCCGCGCGTCGTCATCGCCGGCGTACCGAGCCGTACGCCCGATGGCCGGAATGCTCCGCCTTTGTCGGTTGGCAATGCATTCGCATTCAATGTCAGTCCGATTTTATCTAGCGCCACTTCATAGACTTTCCCGTCGAATCCGTAGCTATCTTTCACATTCACGAGAATCAGGTGGTTTTCCGTACCATTACCCTGCAGTTTAAACCCTAGCTTCATCAGCTCATCCGCTAGAGTTTTCGCATTCTTCACGATTTGCGCCGCGTAGTCACGGAATTCCGGCTGCAAATCTTCTTCAAACGCCACTGCCTTCGCTGCGATTACATGTTCTAGCGGTCCGCCCTGCGTCCCTGGGAATACTGCCCGGTCGATCAGGGTTGGAATATTCTCAAGTTTCTTCTCAGTTTTCTTTAACGGATTCCCGACCGTCCCCATCGAGAGGATTAGTCCCCCGCGCGGTCCACGTAGCGTCTTATGTGTCGTCGTCGTAATCACGTTAAATCCATGCTCCAGCGGATTCGGATGCACTCCGCCTACGATTAGTCCCGCGACGTGCGCCATGTCCGCCATTAGCAAAATTTCTTGTCCCGATTCTTTTGCAACTTCATCCGCGATTTTCTTAACTCGGTCGAAATCCGGAATCTTCATAAACGCCGAGTACCCTACGAGAATTAGCTTCGGTCGATATTCATGCGCCAGCTGCTCAAGATCTTCGTAATCGATATCCCCGTCTTCTGTCACGCCATACCCGACGAAATTATAAATCTTCGCACTCCGCGTCACTGGCGATCCGTGCGTGAGATGTCCGCCTGCCGGCAGTGACATCGCCAGAATCGTATCGCCCGGCTCACACCACGAGAAGTACACTGCCTCATTCGCATTCGCTCCCGAGTGCGGCTGCACATTTGCGTGGTCCGCATGGAACATCTTTTTCGCTCGCTCAATCGCCAGCTTTTCTACTTCATCGATATTTTCATTCCCGCCATAGTAACGCCGTGCCGGGTAGCCCTCACTGTATTTATTCGTCAGCACCGACCCCATCGCCCGTAGTACATTTTCCGAGACATAGTTCTCGCTCGGAATTAACTCTAACCCCTCGCTCTGCCGCTTTTCCTCTTTCTTAATCCACTTGAAGACTTCGTCTGTAGTATTTGCTGCCATATTTACCTCCGGCTTCCGTATATACTATATAATATATACTAACTTTTCTTACATCTATTGTATCTAATATCAAAAGAAAACACAACAAAATCATTTTAATATCCTACTAAATGACTTGTTGTGAATAAATTATATCATGCTTACCCTTATTCTATCATAAGCTTTTACCAGCCGCAAGCCTTGTTTATTTCTTAAAACCATACTTAAATAATTGTAAAACTGTTTATTATATAGTATAATAACATAAACTAACTCACGAGCTAGAAAAAACACAGGAGGGGAGTACCTTGAAAATCTTGACCAAAATCGCGAATTTTTTCGCCAAATACTCCACGCCCAGGTGGAATCCGATTCGTCCTCTACGTGGCATCTGCCGCGAGATCTACCGAGGTATGGGAAATCTTTATGTCCGCTTTTCGCTCGCTCAGCGGGGCTACATGGAAGACTGTCGTGTCTGTCGCATCGGCCGTCGCCTCAATACCTATCCCTGGCCCTATTCCGACCCCAACTTTGCTGCCTGGCCGGAAGATGATGGGATTGTGGCGCCGGGCGAACCCGCTGCGGGCCGCGGTTATACGCTAATTTCTGACCCTATCGGCTTCGTGATCCGCCGCCCTACGAGTTACTGCGCCTGGAAGATCTACGAAGCGACCGGTGATCTGCTCCAGCATCCGAAGCATCGACGTTACGATGCGAAAGATTGGCTTACGCTTCTCGCCAAGAATGGCTATAACGAGATCGTTCTCGAAACCGCCCTGCGAGATGGCATGAATTACGTAGGCGTCATCCCGAAATATGGCGAGCACGGGCTGGTCGTCTGGTTTGAACGGTGCGGTACTCGTCAATGTATTGGCATGCCCGGCGGCGCCCGTAATACCTCACCGATTGTCTCTACCTACCTCCCGACTGACGACGGCCGTCCTAGCGAGTTTGAATGCCTCGCGCTCTCTGCACTGGTAAAGTTTGCCTTCGTTAATGTCACTTGGGTCAAGATCTGTTAAAACTATCACCGCCCTCCGGGGCGGCTTTTCCTATCGCATGACTAGTAGTTCTTATGTCAAAATAAAGGGCAGTTAAGCTGCCGCTTCTTATATTTTATCCACAAAACCTATTTTTCATGCTACAATAAAACTGTTATCTAGTTAGACATTTTAGGAGCATTTTTATAAGTTCTCCAGTATGAATGGCGCCGCGAGGTCAGCCGTAGTTGGAGAACGAAAGTGCTCTAATGTCGACTAGATAACACCCCTCGTGGTGCCATTTTTGTTGGTAGACAAGTTGCATCTGGCATACCAACAATTGGTTTAGATAGGAATAAAACAATAGAATAAAATGGAATGGCACCTCGGGGTTACCTATCACAACAATACAAAAGGAGGGCCACATGCACCTAAAACATATATCAAAGTTTAACTTTTTGAAGCATCATAGTATTCCAATATTGCTTCATAGAAGTATTTCCCTAACTTGTGCATTGGCCCTGCTTTTAGGTATGACTAATCTACTCCTTAACGATAAGGCTTACGCAAATAGCGATTGTATTGTTAATCCAGTAGAAGGCTATACATGCATCGATAATGGCTTTGGACAAATTGGTCACTATGAACCTAACCTCACCACCCCCACCTCTAATACCATCTCCCTCGCCCCATCTATTTCCCTCACGATTGATGATAATGTGGTCGGGGATAATGGTGGCGGTAATGCTAGCGTTAGTATTAGTGATAAAGTTATAGCAGAATATGATAAACCCAACTATTCTACTCATACCGTAA
>CAPHDI010000002.1 GCA_948623715.1 uncultured Candidatus Saccharibacteria bacterium
ATGCTGTGAAATTTGTCAGCGAGAATGGTTTGATGAATGGCGTAGGCAATGGCTTGTTTGCGCCGGAAGCAAATCTCTCCCGTGGAATGCTAACACAAATTCTCTACAATAAGGAAGGGCAACCCGCCGCAACTGACAATAGCACTTTTACGGATGTAAATCCCGGAGCATGGTATTCTGTCGCTGTGAGCTGGGCTTCGAAAAAAGGCATTGTTGGAGGGTATGGCAACGGCTTATTCGGACCGAATGATAATATTACCCGTGAGCAGCTGGCTGTGATGCTCTGGCGCTATGCCGGAAAACCTGTCCCTCCTAATTTACTGCTCAATTTCATCGATGCTAATCTTGTCAGTGACTACGCCATGGACGCTATGCGTTGGGCCGTAGATAAAGGTATTATCAACGGGAAAGGCAACGGTATCCTCGATCCCAGAGGTTACGCCACCAGAGCCGAAGCAGCGCAGATGTTGAAAAACTACCTGACTCAATAAACTTCTAAATTTATAAGATGAGCGGTCAGCCGCAATGAAGCTGACCGCTCATCCTCCTTAATATCATGCACTCTTCCACTTCATGCAAATTCGTGATATAATAAAGACGCTATAACTATCAATAAAACTGACTCAAGCCTCAAAGAGGTTGAAAATGCGGCCATATTTGCAATTTAGACTTCTTTGAGTTTGAGTTGATAGTTATAGCGACTATATAGAATATGGTCGTATTTTTGTTTAATAATAACCGTGGGAGCTACTGTGAGTAGAAAAAGAAATAAATCATCAATCATTAAAAGGTAAAGGAATATATTGTGGCAACTTCAATCAGCAAATTAGAAAAGGGTATTTTAACAACTTACGTTGGTTTTATTATGTCTGGCTTAGGATCATCGCATTTTTTGTGGCAACGACATCTTGCAGTGATGTCTTTGCCTTATGTGGAATTTGTAAATGGCCCTAATATAACTACAGGTTTTTATGGCGCTTTATTCTTTGCAGCATTCGTCGTGTTATTTGCGGCGTCATTCATAGAAATACTGGTTGCAATAATGAGGGCTAAAAAGCTGGGTAAAGCCAGTCACACCTTCATTCTATTGATAGGAGTGGTATTGTCCGCTCTTTTGGCGATTATAATAGCGTACATCTTTGCCTGTTCGCAAACCACGGGGTTGCTCAAGGAATCTGATGCAACTATGGGTGTATTCATGACCTCTATGTGCGTAGGGTCAATATTGTCCGTCATCTTATATCTTGTGAGCATAATTAGAGGGCACCAATATCAGCCTTAGAATCTGGATGACATAGTTATCAATAATCCCACCTACTCCGTATCTTGACATTATTTTTTTGCAGACATGCCCTAATTGCGCATGAGCTAACCCCGAAATGGTTTGCAATTTTCTCCATTGTCATGCGTTTTTCTAAATACATAGAGACAACCACATCGAAAGGCAGTTTTTTCTGCGCTTTACACTTGCTGACGACTACTCCATGTTTTTTGAGGAGAGTACTAATGGTGTTTTTGCTACAGTTAAACTGTCTGGCAATTTCAGCAGTAGTTTTCTCGGCATGGTATGCATCAATAATTTCCTGTATATCATCTTCGCTAAAATCAATCCTACATGGCTGTTGTAGCTTTTTGACGGCAATTTCTCCGAATTCATCTATAGCTCGGTTTTCTTTATATAAAACGGACTCTTCTGACATAATAGAGGTAGCGGGCAAATCTTTGAGCTGATGTTTATAGTGCAAAATCGCTTTGCATTTGTTTGAATCAAGTTCTGTTAGGCCCACCACGATATCGTTGTTCAAACCCTTCTGGGGTCTTTTTTATTACTCCGTTCCTCCGTCTCCAATAGCACAAAAAACTGCTGGCTTGTACCATATAATATACAGTGCAAGGTCACGCGCACCATATATTATATGTAAACCAGCAGTTTTAAGCCTTTTAGCGCTTACTGCGGCGAATCATCAAGAATGCCGCGAAAGCCGTCACCATTCCGAAAGCAATCAATCCCGTAATGATATAATCTGCCCGCGAAATGTTCAAATCCTTAAACAGGTTCAAACCTGTATCTGGCGTCTCTGGCGTCACCGGCTTTTCTGGCTCCGTCGGACGATCTGGGTTATTCGGATTATTTGGTCCATCTGGCACGTTCGGATCGGTTGGCTTATCTGGCCTCGGATTGCTTGGGTCCTTTACTTTATAGGAGACTTCTTTGACTAAGCTCAGCCCCAGCATCTCGCTTTCATCTGTAATATTCTCCGTATCATACGCCATTAAGACCACCTGATACTTCCCCGACTTCGCACCACTTTCATACAAAGGCAAAGCGAATTTCAAAGAATTACCCTTTTTCTGAGTCAGATCGAGATGATAACGACCATCTGCATCCAGTAACTCCGCCGGGATCTGCACTTCATTGCCATTTTCATCATAAATCGCAATCACCGCACTTTTAACCTCATCGCTCAGAATCGCTTCCATACTCGGATCACCGTTCTGCATATATTCACCGCCGAAGCCCATCAGAAACGCGCTACGATATATGAAAGCCACCTCGTCATCCGCTGTGCTTTCTGCACCTGCCGCCTGACTATTTATCGCTACCGCTCTCGTCAAGAAAGCCGTCCCCGCCGGGTCAAATTCACCCTCCGCTGCCGACAAGTCATATTCTAGCGTACAAGTCTGTGTTTCAATTCCTGCCTCCGGACATCCACTCGTATCGAACTCGTATTCTGCCGCTCTCGACCCCGCATTAGCTTCATACAGGGCTACACCGGTTACCGCATTCACGTCAACAGCACCATTATTCTTCAGATACACGTTGATTTTGTCAGCATGAGAATAGGACACTGTCACATTAAACTTCTTTGAGAATACTGAATCAGTCCCAGAATAAGTGAAGCTATTAATCTCGATCGCGGGCTTCTCACCATCGACCCCTACGCTCACTCTGACCGTAGTTTCCCCCGTACTAACCGCCGCAGCCTCTGACGTCGGCATCGCATACGCTGCGACCGTCATTGCCCCGACAAGTGCCAAGCCAGCTAGCCCTAAAAGATGCTTTTTTCTTTTTTGCATACTCTACACTCTTTCTTTTGATTTTTTATTTTGAACTCGCCCAGGCTTATGTCGTCTCGCAGAATATAACACTCGCAATGTTACATTACGACCAGCCGTAAACTTATCTATCGCGATTAGACAAGTTTACGAGCCTTACGCTCTTTGCGCTTTCTACTTATGATTATAATCCAGATAATTATCACTGTCAATAGCAAAACCATCACAATCATCACAATTATTGGCATTATAATCACTATTGCCGAATGCGTCTCCTCCTGATCTGCCGCTACGACTTTCCATTCTACTTGGAAAATCCCTAAGAATGGTGGATCCTCCCATTCGAAATCAATATGATAGGTCGTCCCCGGATACGCCGCTACGAAGTCTTCCGTACCGTTCGAATACAACTCTTTCCCGAAAATCGTCTTCGCCGTATAGTAATAGCGAGCTGCGAAGTCCACATTTCCCGTATTCTTCACCGTCGCCTTTGCCGTCAATGGCCCACCGAAGGTAAACTTCATGAAATCATAATCCGAAATTTCTGCCGTTTCGACAATATCTTCTGTCGACCGCCCTGTCAGTACTGCACCAATCTGTCCGACCGTCTCAATCCCATTCGATTCGCCATCATTGATAATCTGCGCCCAGATTACCGCATATTGCGATCCGCCTGGCATATCCTCCGGCGTCGTAATCCGATACTGAACCGTCTTACCTTCATTCGGCTCTGCACTAAAGATCGCTTCATCGACGAATTCGCCTTCTTCATTCTGAATTTTAATCCACTTTGACAGCTGCGTATAGCTCGTCGAACTTTCCTCAGTAAAGCTCAGCTCATTCTCTTCGCCGCTCACCACATATGGCGACACATATACTCGAAAACGAATCGGACCAGTACCAATATTTGTCACTGTAATCGAGCAGCCATCATCCCCTCGTGGACAATGCTCCGCATGCCCTTCTAGCACTTCGCCCTTCGAGAAAGTCAGCCGTGCCCCGCTCGGCGTCACCTGCAGCGCATTCCGCGATCCGCCTTCTGCTTCCTCTGCGTAAACTTGCCCTGCCGTAGTCGCCACAGGAGCGACGAGTGACGCTACCGCCACTCCCGCCGCCAAGATTCCTGCAATTAGTTTTTTCATTTTAGATTATTTAATCCTTTCTCCCACGCACCCGAGTTACGATCCAGAAAATAACCAAGAAGATAATCGCAAGGACGATCAATAGGAACCAAATCGGACAGATAAACAACACCTTCTCCGTCACACTCGTTTGGTCCAGAAACTTTACCGTCTGTTTCACCTTAAACAGACCAAGTTGTGGAGCCCCCTCCCAAGTTATCGTATTTAGGCGTCGAGTTTCCGGCAGAATCGTTCGTTTCTCTGGATTTTCCTCATTCGTATATACCTCCTCCCCGCCAAAGAATGGGTACACCTGCAAGATATAGGTCGCATCCGCATGTACGTTACCAGTATTTTCTACTACTGAAGTTACCGAAATCGGTGGCGCAAACATAAAGGATGGGACCTTGTTCTCCACAACCGAACCTTCCTTCCGTGTCTGACCAGCTACACTTGAATAAACAATCAATCCAAGCTGTTTTTCCGCCATCACGATGTTACCATCGCCATCCGAGTTCTCTTTCATCTTCACAAGAATCGCTGCATACTGACCACCTAAAGGCACATCATCCGGCACGTCTACCGTTACGGTGATCTCATCTTCCGTACTCGGCTCTAGCTCGCCTTCATCCTGAGAAAACTTAATCCAGTTCGCAATATCCGTATAGTTACTGCTACTGTCGAAATCCTGCCGGTAGTCATCCCCCTCTACGCTATAAGGCGCCGCCGTAATCGTATAGCCTATCTTCTCTGTACCAGTATTTTGCACTTTGAAGGTCTTTGTCGTCGTCTCGCCCGGCTTCAAATCTTCAAGATCTAGTCGTGTCGGCGAAATCTGAATCCGCTGTTTCGGCACTTCTTCATCTGCACTAACCTGTGGCACTACGCCCATCACTGCCGTCGCAAGCATTACTACTGCCGCCGCCAGCATCGTCCTCATTCGTCCTAAGACTTTCACTATACCTCCTTTATTTTATTCTCCCATTATAGCAAAAATCTCTCGCATTGCAAGTTTTTCACTACCCCATCTAAATCATCAGCCCTCAGCACTACAGCATATTTCACCGGATCGCAAAAATGTCGCCCCGTTTCCGGAGCGACATTCTCTAAACTAGAGCTAAATTACTCAGTCGTAGCAGTGAAGATGACACCACCCTTGTAGGTACCGTCTTTCTGGCCAGCAGCAGCAGAAACACCAAAAGTAACAGTGGTCTTAGAAGTACCAGCAGCAGTACCTTCGTAGATAGACTTGTTAGTAGTAGTGATATTGGTCCAAGCACCAGTTTCACCAACCTTGTAGCCCCAAGCAGAAGTACCCTGCTTTGGCGCACCGGTTACAATCGTAGCAGCGTTCTCGCCAGTAATAGCAGAACCAGTTTCATCAACACTTACGAGCGCAGTATTGCTATCGCTATCCTTGATATTAAGGTTGTAAGAAGTAGCAGTCGTAGAAACCGTTACATCGAGATCCTGAGTAGCAACTGCACCACCAGCGATGATCTGACCGAAGTCAACAGCGTCAGCAGAAGTAGAGATAGCCATCGAGCTATTAATCTGAGCAGTTACAGGAACCGTAGCGTCAGCATAAGTGCTAAGTGGCAAAGCAGCAACACCGAGACCAGCGACTACGCCAAGAGCTGCAATAGCTTTTGTGATATTTGACATAACATTTTCCTTTCTATGTTTGTCTTGTTTTAATATTTTTATTTGTGACCTTTTATGTTCCTTATTATACATGACCATTTTCGAATGTCAACAACTTTTTTCAACATTTTTTAATAATATCACACCCCTAATATGCAAAAAGTGTTGTAAATTTTACAACACTTTTCATCGTAAGTTTTATTAAAGTAGTAGGCTACTAATCACGAAGACTCTCAATCCCCGGCATCTCCTCCCCGGACAGTAGCGACAACGCCGCCCCTCCCCCCGTGCTAATCAAAGAATAATTTAGCTCCGGACTATTCGCCTGCATGTTCTCGACGAAGCCCGATGTATCTCCCCCGCAGATTATCGACACTACGTCATCCTTCTCGCCTAGCGTTTTCGCCAAAATCACCGACGACGTCGCATAAGCTGGATCTTCGACTTTTCCGAGCACGCCATTCCATACTACCGTCTTCGCTCCACTCACCATATCTGCAATTTTACAAGTCGAGATCGGTCCCACATCCAGTTTCTCCCCCGCCGCATTCTCGTCAAAATCTTCCGCGACATACACCTGCTCCGCATCCGTCGTATATCCATCCGCTGCAATCTTTCCGCCGATGATAATCCGATCCGCCACCGGCAGAAACTTATCAATCAACGGCTGTTTATCCGCCACCTTCGCCCCACCAATAATCACTACTAACGGGTGTTCCGGATCTTCTAGTGACTTTTTCAACAAATTCACTTCTTTCTCTACTAACAATCCCGCCACCGCCGGAATCAACTTCGCAATCGCCGAAGTCGACGCATGCGCCCGGTGCGTCACCGCGAAGCCGTCCTGCACAAACAGTGTCGCTCCTGTACTTCGCACGATATCTTCTGCAAATTCCTCGTCGTTTTTCTTCTCTCCCGGCTCAAACCGTAAGTTTTCCAGCACCAAGATACTCCCCTCCGGCATCGCCTCGACTGCCTGCTCGACTTCCTCGCCTCGACATTCCCCGACAAATCCCACCGTCACTCCCGGCAATAACTTCTTCAGATGCTCAGCGACAATTTTTAGCGACAGCTCTTCGTCCTTCCCCTCCGGTCGCCCGAGGTGTGAGATGATAATAATCTTTTTCGCCCCGTTTTCCAATAAATATTTCAACGTCGGCAAGCTCTCCTTCATCCGAAAATCACTCAAGACCTTCATCCCGCCGTCCTCGCGCTTCGCGAGCGGCACATTATAATCCGCCCGTACCAGCACGACCTGATCCTTCACGTCTACGTCTTTTATTGTCTTTTTCTCAAACATCTCGCTCCTTCATATTACGCTAGCTATCACAAAAGCTCCCTATATTTGGCGTACTTTTATGGTATCCGTCCCGCAGAAATCTCGATTTCCCGACACGATCACTGCTACGAGGTCTTTCTTGCCTTTTGGTACCTGTAGATAGCCAGACGCTTTCAATTCCTTTGCCAGCTCGATCCCTACATTCACCGAATATGGCCGCACGAATGCCGACGTCGCATATGCTAATGCCAGCTGATTCGCTACTCGCGTATCGCCCGTCACTGCCACGATCGGCAGATTTGGTCGCTGCGCTGCCATTGCCAGCCCAGTCGCCCCGCTTGCCGTCTGACAGACGATCACATCCGCCCCAATATTCTCTGCCAATCTCGCCGCCGCATTCGAAATCGCATCATATTTCCGATTATTGCTCTTCGGATCATTCGCGACCGGCGCCACTGTCGAATTATTCTGCGTATAGAGTATGACTTTTTTCAGCGCTTTCACAGTCTCTAGCGGATATTTACCGTTCGCTGTCTCGTCCGATAGCATCACTACGTCCACCCCCTGAATCACCGCATTCGCCACATCACTTACTTCCGCTCGCGTCGGTTCTGGATTATCAACCATCGACCCCATCGTCTGCGTCGCCACGATGCAGAGCTTCCCGTGCTCACGGCAGAATGTTACTAACTTCCGTTGCACGATTGGCACGATCTCCGCCCCCGCTTCTACCGCCATATCTCCACGCGCGACCATGATTACATCAGACGCCTTCACGATTTCTTCCAGCGTCTTATCGCTCTCCACCGCCTTCTTCGTTTCGATCTTCGCGATAATCTTTGCATTCGAATCATGCTCCCGCAAAATCTGCCGCAACTTATGAATATCATCTGCACATTGAATAAACGACAGCGCCACATAGTCAAAATCTCTTGTCGCTCCCCATTCGATATCCGCCATATCCTTCGGCGTCAAGATATCTCCACCAAAGTCCGTCTCTGGCAAGTTCAACCCCTTATTATTCATCACGAACCCGTCGTTTTCTGCCACGACTTTGATCGCCGTCTCCGAGACAATCTCTGTCACGTGCGTCCGAATTTTCCCATCGAAAATATAAATCGGCTCTCCGACTTTTACCTTCGGCGCTAAGTTATATTGCAATGGCAAAATTCCGTTTTTCTTCTGCTCCTTGATCGCCGAATCGAGAATCAGCTCATCTCCCTCTTTCACATCATAATGATTATCTTTCACAATTCCCAGACGGATTTTCGGCCCCTGAAGATCCTGAATCATCGCTACTGAGCGTCCTTTTTTCTGCGCCGCTTTGCGCACCCATTCGATCTGCTTATCACGCGTCTCATTATCACCGTGCGAGAAATTCAGCCGGCATCCATTCACCCCAGCCATAATTAGTTCTTCTACTTTTTGCTCCGTTGACACCGCTGGGCCAATCGTCGCCAAGATTTTTGTACGTTTAAATATTTTACTCATATCACTATATATTCTAGCACATCCCGCTATATCTGTCTTGAATTTTCTTATCATTAGCATTATAATATGCTTATGAAATCAACACGCAAAACTCGCGCCAAAAAGCAGAAGACAACTTACTTCCGCAAAGATTACGCCCCAGCGCGCTATCTCGCCGAGCAAAAACGTGCAAACACTTTTAGTGGCAAAGTTTCCAAAACCGTAAAAAAGGCCGCCACATCTGTAAAAAAATCCGCAAAATCCACCGCTACAAAAGCCGCTAAATCCCTCCGCCAAGCCGCCGCGAAGTCCCGATCAAAATCTCAAAAATCCCCCGCCTGCAATTCCCTTCGTACCACAACTTCCCCGAAAAATTCCGCCCAGCTCACCGCCCGCTATACTCGCACCTCCTCTCGGCCATCCCGCTACACCCGCAAATCTCCGAAGCCATCCCGTTTCACCTGGCGCGAAGCTAGTCTCGTTTCTATGATCGGCGCCTGCGCCCTCATGATTGCCGTCACCCTCATTTTTAGCCACGTCTACGATCCCGTCAAGCGCAGCCAGGCCGAGCTTGAGAAGCTTGCCTACGATTACTACACCGAATATCTCTACCCTTACTCCCTCGGACGCAACCTCGAACACCCCGAAGTTATCCTCGCCGATTACGTCTATCAAGGCCTCCCTGCCGTCCGCCTCCGCCAACTATTACTATATAATAATGGATCTCACGCCTCCTCCGCCGAAGTTTTCTCTAATCAGTATTACGAATGCGACAAAAATCAGACTTACGTCCGTTACTACCCCGTCGAGCCTTTTGGCCCGAGCGACTTCACTGTCACTTACGGCACCGCCTGCGAGAAAATCAGCTCCATCAATTAAAAATCCTTGCCTTTTTCGAAACTTTTTGCTATAATACCCGTAGGGTCTCTTAGTATAACGGTTAGTACAACGGGTTTTCATCCCGTCAACGCGGGTTCGACTCCCGCAGAGATCACCAAGATTAACAAGTTAATCCCATATTTCGCATATGGGCCGGTAGCTCAGTTGGTTAGAGCACGGGCCTTTTAAGCCCGGTGTCGAGAGTTCGAGCCTCTCCCGGCTCACCATAAAACAAAAGAAGTTCCTTCAGGAACTTATTTTGTTTTATGAAGCGGAGAGGCGAGAACTCGTAGAGTTCGGACACAGCAGGAGGTGAGTGAAGAGAATATTTATATTTTCTTCCGAGCCGACGCCCTGCGTTGTTTTTGTAAAAAACGGCCTCTCCCGGCTGTGCCACCTCACCATAAATACAACAAAAAAGACCGCGAGGCCTCTTTTTGTATGCTATAATGATAAGAACTATGACAAAAGATTCTACGAAAACTGCGAACCCTACCGATGTCGTTGCTGACTACAACGGCTACGATTATAAGAAAATTTTCTGGGAAGACGCCGATCGCAAATACGAAGATATGGCCGATCGTCTTGCCATTCGCAAGCTTCTCCCCGCGCACATGGATAAATTTGTGGACATCGCTGGTGGCTATGGTCGCCTCGCCGACGAGTACATCCCCCGTGCTAAGTCTGCCACTCTTTTCGACTATTCTAAGACCGAGCTAAAGCAAGCACAGGATCTCTACGGCGACAAACTTCACACTAAGGCCGGTGATATTTATGACTTACCTTTTTCCGACGACAGCTTCGACGCCCTCATGATGGTCCGCGCCACTCATCATTTTAAAGATATGCAGAAAGTCTCCGACCAGCTCTACCGCGTCCTGAAGCCCGGCGGTATCGCCGTCATCGAAGTCGCGAACAAAAAGACCCTTCCGAAAATGTTCCGCTACTGGCTTAAGAAGTCCGATATTAACCCTTTCTCTCGCGACATCGCCCATCTAAAAGATCTTAACTCTGACGGTTTCTACAATTATCACCCGAAATATATCGAAGAGGTTTTTAAAAAGTCCGGTTTCACCATCGAGAAAGTCCTCTCCGTTTCCAACTTCCGCAGCGCAAAGCTGAAGAAACTTTTCGGCACCAAGAACCTCGTCCGCCTCGAAAAAGGCGCTCAGTCCCTCCTCGCCCCCATCCGCTTCGCCCCCTCCATTTATTACAAGTTGAAAAAATAACTTCTCGTTGTTATAATATATATTATAAACCGGGCGCCATCGTTCAACGGATAGGACATAGACCCTCTAAGTCTACAATGCTGGTTCGATTCCAGCTGGCGCTACCAAAAACAGAAAAATAAGACCCTTTCGGGTCTCATTTTTTTATTCAGCTCCCAGCTACTCTACTGTACAGCTAAATCCATTCGCCTCGTACGCTGCCTGGACGCTCCCCTTATCAGTCAGAGCTGTTCCGTCTTCTCCAGTATTCAGCATAAACGTCCCAATGAAGTCCCCAACGACCTCGTCCGCATTCATACCGAGCGAATATTCCTGCATCTCCCCTGCTCGCTCATTCTTGATTGACAGTAAGTTTAATCCTAATCCTGTCGCCATCGTTTCCTGCGTCGCCTTCAGGTCATCAAAATACCACTGCGCCGCTTCCGCCGCCGCCTCATCCGCAAAGGCGTAGTTATCAAACAATGCTATCGACGTCATCGCATCCCCCTTATAGTTCACGACCATTTCTTGCGTCCGCCCGACCAGATTCTCCAAGCCTTCTACCGGCTCTTCACCATAATTCTTCTCACAAGTCATCAACGCAATCGGCTCTTCTACCGGCTTATCTTCCTCGTCTGGATTCGGTGTTACTTCGTTACCAGTACTTTGATCAATGTAAATAATCTTCGGCTTCTTCGCACGTTCTTCCGCATCCTGCCAGTTCATGAAGAAGATCACCGCCAAAATCGCCGCGACAATCGCCACACCCCACCCTACGATCATTAATATGTTCGCCATCAAAACCTTTCCTGCTGGCTTCTTCAATTTCTCCGAAAATTTCTCTGTCTGTGGCTGCAGAGCCGCCGGCACATTCATGCTACTTGTCGGCGCCGTTTTCGCAGCGTTAGCATTAGGCGCTGCCGGAGGTGTCGCCGGTGCCGCAAACGGATTAAAATACGGCTTCGCATCGTTCGCATTTCCGCCCATCGCCGGCATATTGCTACTCGTCACTGGCGCTGGCGCCGGGCTACTCGCCGCTGGCGCTCCGTTGAGTGGTGACGCGCTTGCTCCACTCGTAGTCCCCGGACCAGTCGTCCCGATCCCAAAAGGATTTGTGCCACTTATGCCACTCACCTCACTAGCAGTATCCGCCGTCTCATCTTTCTCCGGCAAAGGCGGCACCGAAGTTACACTTCCGATCGAACCTGGCACTGGCGCTGCCGGCGTTAAAGGCTGATCCGGCCGATCCATAATCGCCGACGAATCCCCTCTTCCCAATTCATCCAATTCCGGCGCCCCCGCTGGCGCTACCGCCGCCTGTCCTGCCGAGGTCAAACTATCTTCCGCCGAAGCCAAACTATCATTCGCTGACAATCCTCCGCCCGTCGTATTTAAATTGTCCGGATTCGTGAAATCCACCATTCCCCCCATCGGGCTCGCCGCCATGCTTCCGCTTGCGCCGTCCGCACCTGGTACTCCACTTCCATCCGCTCCTCCGAAGCCTCCGGCATTCGGTGACATCGGATTATTATCATTAGGATTCATTTTGCCTCCCTTTTTGTGTACTTAATCAGTGTACGAATAATTATTATTTTCTACTTTACTTTATTTTACCGCTAAAACTTATTTTCCGCAACACAAAAATGCACGGCAATACCTTTCGCATTTTATTTTCGCAACTTTACTTTTTCACTTTTCGAGAATATAATAACTACAAAAGGTAGGTAAACAAAAATGAAAAAGACATCAGTCAAAACGACTAATGTTAACAAATATCAAAAGCTCAACCTCATCGAATTAGAAAATACCATCATTACCTTACAGACTCAACATCTCCGCTCTCCTTCGCCTGAATTAACTCAAGACCTCTCCGCCGCGCGCTTTTGTTTGCAACAGCGTCAACGTCTCGTCAAAGCCAAAGTCATGGATTTCGAACGCACGAATCATTCGCACCTCCTTTTCTATGTTTCTACGAAAGGTTTCGTTAAGCTCGCTGGTCATTCCGCTCTTTTCTTTGCGATGACCATCGCCGATCGCATTCACTGGCGCTACTCGCTCAAGATCGACACTGATCATTACTCCATTTCCGACGACGGTATCATTTCTTTCCGCTCATTAGAAAATATCAGCACTCGTCTCGCCGAGATCAACATCTTCCCAAATCCCAAAATCAGCGACGCCGAGCTCCACTATTTCGACCTCGCGAAATCCTACTCCGCCGACCAGATCGACCGCCTCCGCGACAATGCCCAGCAAGATATCAAGCGTATCATGTCTATCGTCCTTCCTGCTTCCCCGATTCCGAATCTCTACGACGCCATCATGCAGGCCAGCCAATTACTATATTATCAATTCAAGCATCTTCCTGACGCTTTCGCCCGTGAAGTTCTCGGCAATCACTTATTCAGCCTCTCATATGATATGGCTATTAAGTACATGCTCTACGCCCGCCAGAAAAATAAGTCCGACGTCGAATATCTTCGCGAAATCATCGAACTTTCTCGCGAAATTCGCTACGGCATCGCTTACGCCAGCAAGTTACAAATCCTTCATCACCGCGAAGTCTGCAAAATTCTCGAATATCTCGTCGCCGTCGAACGTATTGCCGGCAAAGCCTACCTCCGCGACCAAGATAATCACAAAAAGAATCCTCACAAATGACCGCCACCCTCTCACAAATAATCAACCTTAAAGCAGACGCCCCATGACCGATTTCGAAAATTTTCTCCTCGAAGAACTCTGGCGCGCCTACGAAGTCGCCCGCAAAGGCAAGCGCAAGACCGTCGACGAACATCGTTTCGAGCTCAACGAAATGGAAAATATTACCCAACTCCGCGATAGCATTATCCGCCGTTGCTATATTCCTAGTCGCGGCGTCACTTTCGTTGTCCATGACCCGGTTGTCCGCGAGATTGTCGCTGCGCCCTTTCGCGACCGCGTCGTCCATCACTTCCTCTACAACGTCTGCGCCGACTGGTGGGACCGCCGCTTTATCGTCGACTCCTATTCCTGTCGCAAGAACAAAGGCGTCCTCTTCGGCCAGCAGCGTCTTCTAAATCACGTCCGCCTCGCCAGCAATAATTACACCGAGCCCGCCTTCGCCGTCTCACTCGACATCCAGAGTTATTTCTTAAGCCTCTGCCACGACAAGTTATTTGAGCGCATTTGTTGGGGTCTCGACCGCCAATTCCGCCTCGACACTCCCGTCTACAAACTTCCGCCTGATTACCTCAAGAAGAATGACATTCTCTGCGCCCCGCGCGACCGCGAGCGCCTTTATCATACCGTGAAATTTCTCTGGCATCAAGTAATCTACGACGACCCTATGACTAACATTATCGTCCGCGGCTCGAAGGAAGATTGGGCCGCCCTCCCTCCCCACAAAAGTCTCTTTAACCGCAAACCCGGCCACGGCATCGTCATCGGCAATCTCACCAGCCAGCTCGTCTCTAATATCTTCCTCGACCAGCTCGACCGCTTCATCACCATGGATCTCGGCTATAAACATTACGGTCGCTACGTCGACGACTTTTATATCATCGTCCCCTTCGCGAAAAAGGATCAGCTCATCCGCGATATCGACATCATCGAGCATTACCTCCTCGAAGATCTCCATCTCACTCTCCATCCCCATAAGCGCCGCAAGCAGCTCGCCGACAAAGGCATCCCCTTCATCGGCGCCGTCGTCTACCCCGGTTTCATCGTCCCCGGCCACCGCGCCCGCCGCAAAGCCCACCAAGCCGCCTACCGCCTCGCTACCACCGGCTTCGGTCAGCCAGACGGTCTCTTCGCCCGCGAAGGTACCATGTTACATATCAATAGCCGCACTTTCTTTCACCATCTCTTCGACCGCTTCGGCTGGGATTTCGACTGGGAAGACTAACTAAATTCGCCCTTCCCCAACCACAACCATTTCATGCTATAATTAATCTCATGGAGATTAAACCTCCACGAGCTCCAACGGAAGTCAAAGAGGTCAAGCTCCGGCGACCCGCGGTACTCTATCGATCTAGGATCGTGAAGCCCTCTTTTGCCCCGAAACAAATCTCAGTCGCAAAGGTTAGAGTCGTTTCTCTCGCAGGAAATGACGGATTATCCTCGACCACGGTCGGAGATAATCGTAAAAGGGTTTCTTAAGTCTCTACGTACTCCCTGTTAGGCGGGTGCTGCCGGCAACGTTAACACCAATAACGGCTCGCTCAACAATGCAGGCTCCAACGGTTACTATTGGTCTAGTACTGCCAACAATAGCAACAACGCGTACAACCTGAACTTCAACAGTGGCAATTTCAACCCGGCCAACAACAACAATAAGTACAACGGCAACTCCGTGCGGTGTGTCGCCCGTTCCCGATCCTAATATTAATCTTTCTCGCTCCTTACTCTCGCTACCTTCCCGCGACACTCGGTAGCTGGACACCAACTTATCTATCAAACACTAAAATAACCGACTTCGGCTCCAGATGTCGGTTATTTACTGTAAACGTTCCAAAAATTAGTATCTCGTGCTGTTCAAAAAAGTGGCGCTAAATGATATAATATAGCACAATGAACAAAGATGAAATCTGGGTTTATCTCGATGAAACCCATCACTTACCTAATAATGAAAGCCCTATGGTTCTTGGTGCTATCTGGGGTACGCCGGAAGACCTAAGGACCTTTAGTCGTAAAATAAAAGTACTTCGAGCAAAACATGATATTCCAACAAACCGTGAGCTAAAGTGGACAAAAGTCAGTCCAGCCAAGCTCCAATATTATTTGGACATAAATAAAACCTTTTTAACTGACAATAAGATAAATTATCGCGCCGTTATAGTCGATAAAAGCCTCATCAACAACGTTGCTTTCCATCAAACCGACGACGACTTCTATTATAAAATCCAGTATTTAGTTATTCGCAACATAGCAGAGCGACATATTGCAAACTTCCGTTTATTCTTCGATTATAAAGATACCCAATCTAGCTACAGATGTAAAAGAACGGTAAGTTTTTTAAAAGCAGCCCTGAGTTCGTCCGACGATAAAAGATTCATCAACGACACCTACGACGCCCAGCCTATTAGATCACACGAAGCTATCCCTCTGCAGGTCGTCGATTTCCTAAACGGGCTAATCGCATTCGCCAATGTCAAAAACACATCACTCCGCAAAACATCCAAATCCAAACGCAGAATCGTGGATGATTTCAAAAAAACGAGCGGGCTAAACATCTCAGTCAACACACCCTACGCCATGGATAAAGTCAATCTGCTCTTTTGGCGACCAAAACAATAGGAACAACGGAACACAAATGATCAACTGGCTACCAGAACCACTCGTACTTAATGGTAATTCGCTCCAGGGCGACTACGATTTATTATTTAACTGCTTCAAGAAAGACTTTATCGACAACCCTCCAACAATAAATGAAAAACCAATCATATACGAAACAGCACCGGACAAACATATGCAAGAATACCCTTGCGGTTTCACTCATCTAATTACACATGAAGATAAAACCGCAAAGGAGCGCTTTATAGATTACACTCGTGCCACTAAACTACCATGGGTCCGCGCTATAATTGATAACTACAATCACAAAGAAGTATCAGCCTTTCGAGTTATACAATCAAACCCGAAATATGGGTTAGTTAATAATCTTTACTTATGGCTAGAAGATGAAAATTTTGTAGTCATCATCCGAACAATAACACGATCGACAGCAACGCATGAAATGCTTATCACATCCTATAATACTACAGACCATACCAATAAAAAACTAGCAAGACTGCGGGAAACTCGCGGTACTCTAATTTCGTAATCACCCCCTCAACATACTAGAAAGTGCCCATGGGGCACTTCTACAACTAATCATACAGCATGGTATGTCAGTACTCTAATTATAGCACACTTTTTCTCCATTGACAACACCTTTTGATAGCAATGTCAAACCGCCTCTGTTAATTCTGTGGAAAACCATATACATAATCACAAAAACATCAAAAATAACCCCATAAAAGCCCGGCTATAAACCAACTAAAAAAATATAGACCTCAAAAGAAGTCTATATTTTATCTCAGAATAATTACAAAAACAAAACTGTGGTGCGAGCTAAGAGACTCTAACTCTCGACCTCTTCCTTGGCAAGGAAGCGCTCTAAACAACTGAGCTAAGCTCGCATATACCTAAAATTTAAATCTCTGACAAACCTACTCATTCACTACATCTCACGAATAAGTTCATCCGCATCTGGCTGTATTTGTATCATCTTTTCACTTTTCGAGGCCCTATCTTCCTCTCTGAGTTTCTAGACTCTACCTCATCCTGAGGTCCTATCTTCCTCAAGATACCTCTATTATAGCACACCTCCGCCCGTACTTCAATACTTTTCCGACTTTAAATTTTCGCCGCGCTAGCACAATATAGTTTTATCGGCCCGAACACGGCTCCAAGCCTCAAAAATCGCGCCGGCACAGCCGGCGCCCCTCTTTTTCTGTAAACCAGGATCCTACGAGCCCAAAAACGCGCCGGCTAGCCGGCGCGTCCTGACCTATTTTGGGGAGATTGGGCGAAACTAGTTTTGCGCATTTTACCTAGTTTCTCATCTGTCCGTAGCGGCTCCTCGTCGGTGGGCGGCGCCCCGCCCACCTTTTCCAACTTCTGCTACAGCGAGACTACTGCCCTCCCATTCTCCCCTCCGATGAGTCTCACCCCTGGTCAGGCATTTCAGGTGGCGACACACCGGGCATCATTTGCTTGCATTTGTTTTCCTTATTTTAATATTATATTGCTAGGATCTAACGGGCGACACACCGCACGGAGAAGCCGTAGTACTTATTGAGGTAGCCGGCCGGGCCGAAATAGCCACTGCTGAAGTACAGGTAGTACGCGTAGTTGCTATCGTAGGCAGTACTAGACCAATAGTAACCGCTGGAGCCTGCACCGTTGAGCGAGCCGTTAGCGGTGTTAACGAGGCCGGCAGCCGGGAAGGTGACGCCATTAACCGTTAAGGCGTTATTAGCGAAGGAAGGACTTGATAAACTACTCCAGTAGCTAGTATTCGCGGCGACATTCGTGCTAGTAAGTCCTGCTACTACTGCGAATTCATTCGTGCCAGTGCCAGGAGTACCTTTCGGGAGGCGCCAACCTTTTGGACAAATACTAGAGCTTGCATCGCCACTGGAGACGGAGTTAGTACCGGTACCAGCTGTAGCTGTATACCAGTTATAGTAGGCACCATAGGTTGTATTGTTATTGTAATATGCGTGAGGTGCAGTATAGGAGGTATCAGTCCAAAGGGCGGAAGATGGAACAGTAAAGTTGGCAGAGACATCAGAGTCGGCAGAGGTAATTGCTTTGTTAATCAAACGAAGATTTTGCGTCATCCAGCATTTGCCGTCTTTTAGCTTTTCTACGGTGTAGGTAGAGTTGTCACGGGAATCAGTAAGGGTTGCTTTAGCACCGATGGCACTATTAGCACAGACTGATGACGTCATATCTTGCATCTTTGAAATAGCAGTCAAAGTATCCGCCGCCTTCCATACTGCATAGATCGTCTTCGTCGGACTTGTCGATTGCAATGTAATCGTCCCGCCCGGCTGATAAGCCGCCGTAGTTGCACTTGCGCTATCTGCCCAACCTAAGAAAGTATAGTTAGTCCGGGTCGGCTTCGTACTAGAAAGCGTAAAGGTATACGAACTATCGCTACCACTATAGGTCTGCGCCGCTGGTGCGCCTGTACCGTTATTTGCATTATAAGTTAAACTATAGTTAACAGATTTTGGCGTTGCTACTAGCGACAACAAGACATTTGTCTTATAATGTCCTGGCGTTGCTGCCGCCCCAAACTTCGCCGCGAAGTGGACCGAACCAGTCGCACTCGACACTGCCGCCGTACCGCTCTTCATCGTCGCCGGCGAACCATATGCTGGCATCGTCTTATAGACTTGCGAACTCGCCGCATTGGCGTCCGTATCCGTCCACGCATAACCCCAAGTATTATCCGCCATCGAACTATACGCTTTGTCCGCCGCCCCGCCGATCGTCGTCCCGCTCGTACCTTCGTACTTTAATGCCGACGAACCGCTTGCATAGCTGACCTTTAGCGCCCAGCTCGCGATGTCGGTCGCAGTATAAGTCACCTTACTTCGAGCATATGCGGTACCGCCTGGCTCCGCACTACCAGAAAGGCTCGGCGTGCCGATCGTCAACGTCGCCCCGGCTGCCTGTGGATCAATTCCTGATGCCTGATCTTCCGGCGACACCTCGAAGTCCGTCTCACCGAACCCACCGAACGAGTCATCCGGATCATCATTACTATTATTATTGTCCGAGTTTTCTGCATCAAAAACTCCGCTCTCCCCTCCCGTAGCGTTGACAACATTTCCCCCTCCGCGAGTCGGTACCACCAACGCCACGCCCAATACCATGGCGAAGATCACCGAGCTCGCCGCTCCAGAAAAACTGGATCGCAAAAGCGAACTTTTTATCTTCATAGTATTCCTCTATTACTTACATATTCCATTATAGTCGAGCATGAGCGTAATGACAAGTGCAATTTTTTGCATAATTTTTCCCGAACATCTTTTCCACAGAACTTTTTCCCGTGCATTTCCCACCAAATTTTCACCCGAACAAACCTTCATCCGCCATATATATTATATATGCACGTTTTCCGAACATTTTTCAACATACCATTTCCCCACCCGAACATTCCGTTTTTATTACACCATCTTTCCACTTTTTCACACAATATTTCCGCTCATCCGCAACCCCGTTCGCCCCGAACGTGCTCTTTACTTCCCCTATCACCATCTGGTACTATAAGTATAGGGCGGAAGCCCAGCGCTAGCTAAGAGTCAAAAAGGTCGTAAAAACTAATCTTATCGATAATTAGCAGTTTAAGATTTTGTAAAATAGGAGAGTTATATGAAGGTAGACTCTTTAGAAGTATCACGTGAGGACCATAAAACCAAAACCGTATACAAACTAAAAGTTAATCTCCGGTACAATACCGAAGATTAACGCATACCAAATATAACCCCATTTTAACAAACTTTTCTACTTGCGTCAAGCTCCCGCCCCAGAAAAATCTCCCCTACATCTACGAGGCGACTTTTTCTGCAACATAATTCCAAAATCCAGGATTATTCCAGCGTCCTTCGCTTCCGCTCCCTCGTAAAGAACTCCAGCACATCCCCGACTTCTGCTGCAATCTTTTTCTCCGTCTTCAGCGCAAGGCCGCCGACTTCCCCTTCGATCAGTTCTTTCGCTTCGATTCGCTCTTTTTGTACGCTTTCGACTTCCGCCTCACCGAGGATTTCATTCTTTCGTTTCACCCGCGCGAGCGCCTTCGGCGTTACTTTCCCGTCCGTGACTTTCCCGCCCGCGATCACTTCCGTCTTCGTCACCCGGAATACCCCCATCACCTTCATTTCCCCAAGTGCCGTCTCGACCACTTCTTCGCCGAGCAAATCTTCCATGCTTGTCTTCGCGTCGTCCAGCAATTCATAAATCACCTTATAATTCCGAATCGCCACCCCATCCCGCGCCGCGAGTTTCGAGATATTCGTCGGCACATTCACATTAAACCCATAAATCACTGTATTATCATCGCCCGCCGCCATATAGACATCATTCTCCGTCACATCGCCGACGCCTGTCGCCACAACATTCAGCGTCACCTCGCCCTTCGTGTCAATCAGCTTCAGTGAATCTACTACGCTCGTCACCGACCCCAGCACATCCCCCTTCACGATCACATTAAACACTTTCGCATTATCTACCGACTGCATCATCCTGAGCAAATCCGTCGATGTCACATTCGCCGACATCGCTTCATTCGCCGCCTCCTGCGCATTCAATAATGCCATCTTCCGCGCACTCTTCTCATCTTTCTGCTCAAAGAACCTATCTCCAAAATTCGGTAGTTCCTTAAACCCGGTCACCGTCACCGGCGTCGACGGCGTCGCCTTACCCTTCGGCTTCCCTCGGAAATCTAGCATCGTCCGCACTTTTCCATAAGTATTTCCCGCCGTGATAAATTCTCCAACTTTCAGTTCCCCGCCCGTCACTAGCAGATTCACGACCGACCCCTTCCCGGTCTCCATGTGCGACTCAATCACCAAGCCTTCCGCCGGCACATCTACATCCGCCTTCAATTCTTCCACATCCGCGACTAACAGAATCGCATCAAGCAACTTCTCTAGATTCTCCCCTGTCTTTGCCGACACCGGAATCATCATAATCTCCCCACCCCATTCTTCTGGCTGCAATCCATGCGCCGACAAATCCGCCATCGTCCGCGGAATATCCGCCCCCTCTCGATCGATCTTGTTGATCGCTACGATAATTTTTGCATTCGCCCCCTGCGCAAATTTAATCGCTTCCACCGTCTGCGGCTTCACACCATCATCTGCTGCTACTACGATCACTACAATATCAGTCAACATCGCCCCGTGCTGCCGAATCGCCGCAAACGCCTCATGCCCCGGCGTATCCAAGAAAGTAATCATCCGATCATCATGTTTCAGCTGATACGCCGAAATATGCTGCGTAATTCCACCTGCCTCAGTCGCTACCGTTTTCTTATTCAATAAAGTATCAAGCAAAGTCGTCTTCCCATGATCGACGTGCCCCATCACTGCCACCACTGGCGGCCGCGACACTGCATTTTCACTTAGCTCCCTCCGTACACCGTCATGAATTTTTGTTGTCGTATTTTTCCGCTCCAATCGCACATTCTCGATCCCGAGCTCTTCGATCATAATCTCCGCTGTCTCATAATCTAGTCGCTGATTGATCGTCGCTACGATCCCATTCTTAAACAATTCCCCGATCAGTGCCGTCACCGACAGTCCCAGCGCCTGCGCCAATTCATCCACCGTAATCGAGCCAGCAATCCGAATCACTTTTTCCGCAGGGTTAACAGTATTCTCCAGGTTTTCTGCACTCATTTCTGGCTCCTTTCTAGACTTAGCGCTAAGTTCTACATAATAATTACTTTATTTTTCTTGCCAAACTTTAGTTTAATCTTGATTTTAACTTATTTTAAACTAAGACAGCTCAGTTCCTACTATTTTATCACATTTTCCTTAACTTTTGAACCACTTCTGCTCACTTTTCGCAAAGTTAATAACTCATCCACCTTTTATAAGTCTGCATAAAAAACGGCCCCCACATCTGTGGGGGCCTTAGGAGGTCTTCGCTTAGCCAGCTACGTCGCCGGCCTAATCACATACGCGGTGAATCTGTCAGGATTCACGCAACATCGTCGCTGTCAGGTTAATCGCGCCAATCCGGGACCATGCTCAGCGGATCGCCAGCATCCACCCCGGAAGTCGCCCGGGTCTCCGTATTCACGACCGTGACCTCAGCCCGCATCGTCTTCACGAGCGCCTTCTCGACCTGCTCACGATATGTGGCCAGGCTCGGATTCTTCTCGATCAGCTCATCCAGCGCCGCGTTGCCGAGCTTCACCGTGAGCGTCACCTTGGCACCGGTCTTCAGCCCACGCAGAGTGATGGTCATATTCTCCTGGTCGATCTTCTCGACCGCCAGCGCATCCGGATCCGAAGACACGACATCCACGATCTTCCAGCCCTTCACGGCCGTCTCGGGCAGCATCCGCACGGTATAGGTCTCGCCCTCCTTGAGCTCCAGCGTATAGGCGCTCAGCCGCAGAGCCTTTGCCTGCGTCACGATCGCCTGCGCTTTCGACACGTCGGGATTCACACTGACGCCACTGCCACCGGGCGTCGTCACAGTACCGGGGTCATTGTCCCCGCCACCGGGCTGCTGACCGGGGTTGTCGCCATCATCGCCGTCGTCGGGACCAGTCGCCGGCGCCTCACCTTCGGTAATCACGAATTCCGTCAGGTGATCCACCCCGAAAGTCACGTTGCCGCCGTTGACCTCGACGCCTTTCTGAACCAGCACCAGCTTGTCGCCGTTGACGTAGTACACATCCGCGTGCGTCGCCCCACTGGGCGCCGCCACCGTGATCTGGATATCCTCGCCCAGGTCCGCGACCGGCTTCTCATCGCTGCCGACCTTCAGAGTCACATCCACGACCACGACCTTATCGTCAACCACGACCTCAGTCTCCTTGCCGTCCTTGCCGACGACCGTCGCGACCGTCTGCGTGACTTCCACGCCGTCGACCGTCTCGGTCTTCTCCGTAGTGGCATAGCTGCCGTCATCCACGGTCTTCACGGCCAGAGTCACGTCCACGTCGTTGCCGCCCTGAGCTTTCTCGATCGCCTCCAGCGGCAGGACCACCGTACCAGCATCGCTCGTCACGGTCACCTGTACCGTTTCGGTCGCGTTGCCTTCGCCATCCTTGGCGGCCGCCTCGACCAGCGCACCGACCACTTCTTTGGACAGGTTCACATTGGCCTCGTCCGCCGACTCACCAGACACGTCCACCGAAACGTTAATCGGTGCACCTTCGTCGCCGTCAGCGTTGCTGATAGTGTCCTTGATCGAATCCACCTTGTCCGCGCCCACGGTCGCCGTAGTCACAGTCTTGTCGCCTTCGGTCTTCGTATCGGGCGTCACGGCCACTTCCACCTCGACCGGAGCGGGCTTCGCAGGCTCCTCGGTATCACCGTCGCCAGGATCGGGCGTCTCGGATTCACCGGGTTTCGGATCAGTGGAACCGCCGGGATTATTGGGATCGGTCTCACCAGGCTTTTCGGATTCGCCAGGCTTGGGATCGGTGGGATTCTCGGACTCGCCGGGCTCGGGATCGACCGGATCGGTCTCATCCGGATCCGGATCAGTCGGCTTGGTCGATTCCTCGGGATCGGGGTCTGTGGGATTCTCGGACTCACCGGGCTTCGGGTCGACCGGATCGGTCTCACCGGGTTTTTCGGACTCGGCCGGCTCCTTGTCGTCGCCTTCGCCGGGGTTGTCAGGATCGACCGGCGCCGGACTCTCTATCACGTCGCCGCCACCAGACTCATTGCCGCCGGGCGTAGTAGACCCATTGCCGCCTTCGGGCGTACCGGTCTCCTCGCCACCCTCGGGCGTAGTCGGCGTGGTCTCAGACCCACTCCCCTCACCAGAGCCAGTGTCGGGCGTAGTCGTCTCCTGACCATCACCGCCAGTGCCCTGGCTGGTGCCGGTGTCGTCGCCATCGATCTCCGCGGCCATCGCCGGCGTGATCGCCAGGCTGAACACCAGCGCCAACGCCATCATCATCGCCAGCAGGCCCTTCATCTTGCGTTTCTTAAAAGAGCTTTTTACGGAGTGCATATGCGTTTTTCCTCCTTTATTAAGGATCGATTCCGGGCGTCACCACCCGAAACAATTCGCTCTCATACGAGAGCAGGTACATTATATATCAAGCGCCCCCTTGTCGCCCGATACCATATATAAACATGGAAGCATCTTTAAAATCACCTCCACGATGTATCCCATTATACCCCCCCCCCCCGGCAAAAGTCAACCCCCATTTTCGCCGCATCAAAAAATCCGCCCAAATCGGCGAATTAATTCAAATTCTTGGCTCCCGGGGCCGGGCTCGAACCGGCAACCTCGAAGTTAACAGCTTCTTGCTCCACCATTGAGCTACCCGGGATTACTACCTATAGTATACGCCACCCCCACGCAAATGTCAACATTTTTCTCCTTTTTCTCCGTCAACACACCTAGTACAGCTCCTCGAATTCCGCCATCCCTGCCTTAATTTTCCTTAAAAATTTGCCAAATCCTCCATTTTACCATAAATATATTGACTTTTCAGGCAATGTGTGATATAATGAATAGTATATACCCATTTCTCTAAGAACTGAGGTAAGTTTATGAATTTTGAAGAATGGTTAAGCGCAGATCGGATTTTCATCACTGTAGCGGTCATCGCGACCTTGCTACTGTTTTTGGTCTCTGTTCTCATCGGCGTCACTACTCGCCGCCGCCAGCGCGAAGCTATGGACCGCTTCAAATATCGTCCTCGCAAACACCTCATGGTCGGCAATTCTAAACAATGTTTTCAAATTCTTAACAACCTCTTCGGCCAGAAATTCTACGTCATCCCCGAAGTCAGCCTCAGTTCCCTCCTTAGCCACAAAGTCGGTGTCCAAGATCGCTACACTGCCTACCGCTTCATCGATGGCAAAAGCGTCGACTTCGTCCTCTGTAATAAACAATCTCTCCGCCCCATCTGCGCAATCAAGCTCGAAGATGGTATCCAGAATGACGAAAAAGACCCCGGCAGTGACCCTCACAATATGGAAAAATTCTTCCGCAGCGCCCATATTCCCTTCATCTACCTCACCAAAACCCAGCACCTCACTGAAGATTACATCATTGAAGAATTCTCCCGCGTCGTCTACGAAACCAGCAAGATTCAACCCGCCCCTCGCGGCCGCCGGCCAAAAAAATAAGCCCCATAGCGGGGCCTATTTTTATTTGTTATTTAGCAATCGTCAGGCTAATCTTCCGTCCGTCCTTGTCAACGTCTAGAATCTTAAACTTCTTCCGTTCATTCAGAGTAAACACCTTCTCTGGATCAACATCGTTACCGTTGCCGAGCTCAGAAACGTGTACAAGCGCCTCGACCGCCGGGGAAATCTGTACGAAAGCCCCAAACGGCGTAATCCGCGTAATCGTACCTTCAACTTCATCACCCCGCTTCAGATCTGCGACCTCTGATAGCCATGGATCCTCAGAAAGCTGCTTGATTGAAAGCGACAAACGTTCCTTATCGATCGCGATAATCTTCGCCTCGACGCTCTCGCCAACTTTCACGTAATCTGACGGGTTATTGACCCGCTCCCAAGAAATTTCCGAAATGTGGATCAAACCTTCTACACCGTCGACATTCACGAAAGCACCGAAATCTACCACGCCAGTCACCACACCCTTCACGACGTCGCCGACATGTAGTTCCGCGAAGCGCTCTGCGAGACCATCTTTAACTGCTTCCTTCTCTGAGAAGATCAATTTATTATCCTTACGATTCGCATCGAGAATACGCACCTTCATCGTCTTACCGACGAGCGAGTTGAGACGCTGCAAAATTTCGTCCTTATCAGCTGAACCTACCCGTGGGTAATGCTCTGCCGAAAGTTGAGAAACCGGCAAAAATCCGCGAATCCCCTCATACTCCGCAAGCAGACCGCCACGGTTCGCGTCAAACGGTGTAATTTCGATCACTTCCGCATTATCGATTCTGGACTGAATCTCATCCCAGCCCTTTTCCTTTGCAGCCTTGCGCAAGCTCAGGAGGACACTACCGTCCGCCATCTCTGCTTCAATCACCGAAGCCGTAACTTCATCGCCGACTTCCAGATTCTTCGCAAAAGACACCTCGCGACGCGGCACTACACCGACGCCCCGTGCACCGAGATCAATCAAGATCTCATGCTTACGAATCGACATCACCTTACCAGTGACAGTTTCCCCGAGGACAGCCCGCTTCACGCTCTCTTCGTTAGCCGCGAGCAATTCATCCATTGTTAATTTGGCATTTGCCATAATAATTATATTTTCCTTTCTTCAGGCCCGTTCAGGACTACCGAAATCACCGAGAAACCTTAAAATAACCTTAAAATCTCTCATTTCCCTTTCGGCCCTCCTGAACGAGCCCAAAATCTACTCTTTATTATAGCAAATTCCCCTCTATCTGTCCAGAGAAACTTCAGCTTATTTTAAGCCTCTCCCAAATCACCTCAGCTAACCATAAAAGCCCGATCTCTCGCGTCTTACCTTCGACGGTTAGAGATCGCTCCGATCGCCACCCCTGCGATAATCACTACAACTACTCCCCCAGCTATCCACCAAATTACTGGATTTTCATACCATTCCCCCTGACTAAACTCTCCGTCGACATCATCGTCCTCCTTGCCTGTAACTGTCGGCTTACCCACAGACGACCCTCCGCCGTTTGTACTGCCGTTAGCACCATCTCCAGTATTTTCATCGATTTCCTGATCATTCACCGTACCATCCGTCACTTCCGCGATCTGATCGCCATTCCCGATGCCGCCACCCACCGGGCGATTCACGCTCGGCTGCTGCGCCCCCGCACCGCCACCCTGCGCTTGATTTCCATCTTGCCCACCAGTCGGAGCGTTCGGATTCTCCGAGATATTCGGCCCGCCCGTTGTCCCTTCCGGCGGATCATTTGGCGTCGGCTGATCTGGTACACTCGGCTGATCCGGGGTACTAGGCTTATCCGGCTCACCCGGCGTCCCGCCTGGATTATCCGGATTAGGATTATCTGGAACTTCTGGTACATCTGGCTGCTCCGTCTTCTTAATCCAGTCTACCTTCGCCACCGCTACGCCACAGTTATTCGCCTCGTCGCAATATTCAAAGCTAAACTCACCGTTATCTGCAAACTGATATTCCCTCGACCCACCATTATTCTTCACGATAAACTCTTCGTCATACTGCAATCCGTTTTCATCATAAAGATCGCCAAGGTTATCATCCTGTGCATAAATTCTACCTGCGCCATCCGCGTCCAGATCATTACCGCCACCATCACCGTTAGTTTCGCGCGGAACTTTAACGATCGTCGCCGTCACCGGACCTTCGGTTTCTTCAGTAGTACTATAGACAACCGCCACTTTCGGCAAAGCCTTATCAATCCAATCTACTTTTGCAGTTACCTCACCCTCGTTACCAAACTCATCACGGTATTGGAAAGTAAACTCACCATTATCCATAAATAGATAAGTGAACGGATCCAAGCTATCTTTATCTCCACTCATAGAATCACCGTTTTCGGTCACTTCTGTATTGAGTTTACCGAATAAGCCTACCTGCTCCTGACTTCCGTTATCATCTGGCTGAGAATCATAACCACCTTCGTCTTCATCTGGATCGTAATAACCATTATTCAAAATCTTTACATTCATTCCCTCTGGGAAAATCACCCGCGCCGATACGCTCTGATTCACCTTACGCGTACCCGAGCAATCAATATCCTCCGCCACGACATCACCATTCAAATCTTCACGCTTACAAGTGTACTCCACCCGAATCTGATTCAGATCTTCTTCTGCAATAATCCAGTCCACCTTCGCAATCGCTTGACCTTTATTTTCCGGATTACCTGCCTCATGGAATTCAAAAGTATAACTACCATTTTCCGTGAAAACATGAGTTCCATCGCTACCATCATCAAACTCAATCTCCATGTCATGGTTCACCACCCGTGCAATCACTTCGCCTTGAGTTGGTTCAATCGTACTATAAGCAATACCAGCAGTCGGATTTGGATTATCCGTACGATCTTCATAGAAGTTAAACATTCTCGCCGCTATGAAGCTATTTGAGCTACTAGCTGATGTCGTATTTGTTCCTTTAATCTTTAGATAGTTAAGCTCCACTGGTTCATATACGAGCTCACCATCTTCATTTGTTCTTGCAAGCTCAAACTTTCGCAATTGACCATTATCCGTATTTGGCCAAGTCGTCATACACGGCACTTCTGACCCTTCGCAAGAGCTCGCCACCTTGCCAATCAGCGTAAAGTTTTCACCATCTTCACTACCATAAAGCTCCGTTTCCAGAATCCGACCATTGCCGCCGCCTGCTGGCATATATTCAAAGGCTGAGAGCTTTACCGTATGGTCAAACTTCACCACAAATTCCTTTACTCTATCACTACCATTCCAAGCCGAATGCCACCGCGTATTCGGATTACCATCAATCGCATAAATCGCATTACCATATTGCCCGCCACCAGTCGCCTGGCTAGACACACTCGCCACCGACAGATGTGAAACTGGAATGTACTTGCGTCGATTATCCGCCGCCGCATCTTGCGTAAAGTGGAAATCTTGAGACGGATCGCTCGCTAACTGCGTCCCAGTCGCGCCTACCCGCACCTGAATCGTCACATCGCCTATCCGCACCGGCGAGGAATTACGATACGAAACCCATTCACCATAAATTTCATCATCTTGTTTCTCGCGCCATTCCATCGTCAAATTCACACCCATGACACGGTTTTCCAGATCATTCGCATATAGATTTGACGGAACTACAGCCTTAGTAATATTAATCTTATAGAAGTTCTCTTCTCTACGCGGCACGCCTTGAATATGCACCAAAATACCATTTTCTACAGAAATACTATTTACCTGTTCGTCTGTTAGCTTTATTGAGTTATCTGTAACCCAATTATTATTTACCGCAACATCCTGATTACTTTGGTTGTTTGCGCCATACCATGTATTTCCGCCATCCAAGCTGTATTCCCAAGCTGCACCACCGCCTTCATACATTGCGCCAAGTTTTAGAGTATTATAATCATTTTCACCACCAAAACCATCAAACGAAAACACTGCCACTTCATTCTTCAATGTACCGAGTAGATAGTTCCCCATCAACCGCGTCACGCTAGTTTGGCGGAAATATTGATCATTCCCATGAGCATCCGTCATCGCCGATGCTTCTTTCAAAGTTTTCGTCAACAAAATCTGCAAAGCCGAATTCACCCCCGGATTCTCCGCTACTGAAACCTTCGACAGAAAACTCTTCATCATATCATAATATGGCAGCGGGAAGCGCTTCATCGCCTCAGACAATTCCACCGCTAACTCATAATATTCCTCCGCAGTCTTACTACTATCAGCTAAGTAATTCCGGATTAACCCCGTCCAAACATCAAGATTAATAACTTGCTTCGCCAAAGCTTGACGATAAATACTCTCACGCTCCGCCGATCCATTTTCGTAAACTTCAGCCAATTTTACCAAGATTTCCGCATTCTCATAATTCTCAAAATCATTCAACGCCGCCTGCGACAAGACCGTATAAGTTCCCTGATTTCCCGATACATTCAAATACGATCCATCACGCACACCCCAATCATTCAACTGTCGCACCGGATGATAAGTATTAATATTCGTATAACCTGTGAAATTTGAAGCCTGCCAGCCGCTCACATTGTTCGTCAACGCCCAAGCCGGAATATTATTACTACCAAGTTCATAATTTGCATAAGCCACATGCCCTGGCTGCCCAAAAGTAGTACTTGGTACGCCATAAGCCGCCGTCATATTCTGACCAAAGTTAGAAATCTGCCAACATACACCGCCATATTTATTAATCATCCAAAGATGTGGCGCTTTCGCTTCAAAACCAATCAAATAATTACCGCTAATGCTCTTATCGCCGCTACCGTCGTAATTCGCACCCTTCAGCTTGTACTTATCGATCAGCACTTGTTGCTCAGCCGGATCAGTCGGATAATTTTGATCATACCAATAATGATTACCAATACTAATATACGGAACTGGCGGCCAGGCGTATAGGCCCTTTCCTATCGTCGGCAACCAATCACGCAGCCACTCCAGCTCATCATCACCCAGCTCTGTCATCATGACATAACGCATCTCTTCCACTTCCAGCGATTCAAACACATTCGTCTGCAATTTACCTGCGTTATACATCCGCTTATACACCATATAACGATCTAACGGACGCGAAAGGTTCGGGCTATCAGCATTACCAGCCATTGCACCTTGATCACGGATCCAGAAACGAATCTGCTTCGAATGCGTCAAAGATATCGAAATCATCATCTTCAGATACATTTCGCCCTGCGTGCCGTTTAGCCCCACCGTCTTCAAGCGATCATTATTGCTCAAATCATCGCGATAAGCATGATAAAGCTGACTCAAAACTTCCAGCGATTGCGCATAAGTGCCAGTCGGCTTACCGCCGGTCGTATACATCCGCAAAACATCCACATTATTATACAGCCAATTCATCGTTTCCCGATTTTCTTCGCTAGAATTGATAAAGGCCGTCAGAGTATATTGCCCCGCATTTTTCACTAAATTGCGCCGCAAAATCGCAATTTCATGATCCGCATTATCCAAGACATCCAGATTCGCCGTATTCTTAATCGCCGCGTCCATCTCCTCTACTGTCGGCACTACATAAGGCTCATAATCATCTTTCACCAGCTTAATATCCGCCCAGACCGAATGATCCTGCCCGTTACTACCGTTATCCGATACCTGCAGCCGCACAAAGCGATATTCCGATACATCTATATCGATCAACTCCGCATTGCTGCCCGGGGTTGTCACTTTCGACTCAGAATTATAAATCACATCCCAGTGCTGAGACCCCGTCAACGCCTGGCCATTCGCTACAGCCTCATTATTTTAGCCATAAATCCAGAAAATCACCCCATTACCAGCCGTACTCGTCGTATTTAACCCCACATAAGCTGTCAAATGATCATATCCTTCATCGCCATTCCGAATCGCATCAAGATCATAATACACATTCGACGCCGCATGCGCCCAAATACCCTTCTCGAAAACTACTGGACTATTATCATATTTCAAGGTAAGTTTAGCATCGCTGCCAGTTTTATCCATCTGAATCGACCCATAAGCCGTCTTTGAACCCGGAATATAATCATAATCCGACAAATAGCGCGCCTCATCCGTCGCCGGCTCGAAATTCACCACATTTTCTGTCGAGATATTCCTTTGCGCCGCCTCTGTCCGCCAAGCAAACGGCGTCACCACCAGCGCCACTGCCGCCACAACACACGCCGCTATCACAGTAATCAAATATTTTTGCTTTTTCTGTTTTACCATAAACACATAACCCTATTTTCCAATACTACCATTATAACATTACATTTTTCTAAAATGCAAGTTCAATTTTAAGCATAGTAGTTTACATTTCATGTCTTTTATGCGAAAGCATAAACGCTTCACACCTCGGGCAATGATACTTACCGTCCAGCGTCTGGTATCCCGTCAGCCCACACTCCCGGCACTTCGATCGCCGATGTAGCCATTCCCGATAAGTATCCATCTCCTCCTCCACAAACTCCTCATCGTACCATACATTATATTCCTCACACAGCCCCCGCGCCCGCTCCCACGCCTCTCGCTCCATCTTCACTCGCTCTACATCTACCCGATAGTCCCGATGCCCCGACAAGGCGTGCCCGACTTCATGCAATAATTGTAGACAATAATTATTTTGCTCACTACCACAACCTCTCTCATCATCCCGCATATCACTTTTTTGCTCAAAATCCGCACTATCTGCGCTCCACGGTTCATAAATAATCGTCCGCGGCGGCCGAAAAGTAAATTTTTTACCCGCCCGAAATTTCAGCTCCGGGTACACCCGAACTAACTCCCGTCGCAATTTTTCATACCCGTCCTGCACCCGAACACCGTCCTGCATCCTATCTTTATACACCTCCAGTTAAATTCATTATACGTCAGCCGGAAATTTTTTACGAGCATAGGCGAGATCATTAGGCGCCAGTACTCATCCCGCAAGACTCCCGAACTACCGCCCGAACAAAAAATCACCCCCCACCCGAACACCCGCCAGAACTACCTAATTCGACAGAGATTTCGATGAAATACAAGGCGAAGAGAACAAAAAAGACCTCGCAACCACCCGAGGTCTTTTACATTACTTAGGCGTTATTTTTCTTGGCTGGCCCGCGACGAGAGATACGTCCCCCCTTCGCCCCTGCAATCCTTGCTAACGCTGGGTTTGCAGCGAAGCCACCAGTATGACCATTCTGACCACCTTTACGGCCGATCTGGGAATAAAATTCCTTACCATACTTAGCACGGTTAGTTTGTGCAGCCTTCAGGCCACCAGCTTTCGTTCCTGACATGAGAAACTCACTTTCTGCCCACCAAATTAACATTCTTAATCGCCACCCTTTTTAGGTGTTAGTACCATTCTATCATACTGCTTCCGTTTTGTCAATAGTTTTTATGTAAAAATATGTTATAATTTCCACATTTTCCTTATTATCCCGCAATATTTTACACCATTATTCCCTTTTTCTTACAATGCTTAAAATTCCCTAAGTTTTCCTCACCCTGTGGAAAATCATTGTTGACTTTATTCATTCGGTGATATATAATAGAGATAGTTTTGAATAAAACCACTGCGAGGTTATTCAAAACTACTCCTTGTATTGTTATGTTGTTGCTAAAATACGTCCGCGAGGGCGTATTTTAGTTTTTGCACACTCAGATCCTTCTTTAATTAGTCTCCTCAAACTTCACCACCCCGCCTCCCATTGTCCTACTCAAACCCCATCAATCATTATTCCACTTATACTCCACTTTATTTTACCGTTTAAGGCTATTTTTAAGCCCTACAAGGCCCTTCTCGGCCCAAACATGAGTAATAATCCCATCTCGTAGCAAAAATCTCCCAAAACCCTCCAAAATCGCCCTCAATGCCTAGACGGCCTCAAACCAAAGGAAAAAGCCCATACTTTTTGTATGGACTCTTTCCTTGGTGGAGTAACAGGGATTCAAACCCTGGACCTCCGCCTTGCAAAGGCGGCGCTCTAATCAGCTGAGCTATTACCCCTTAGCTGATCTGGTGGGGATATGTGGACTTGAACCACAGACCTCGTCATTATCAGTGACGCGCTCTAACCAGCTGAGCTATATCCCCATCTCCCCTTATTCTAGCGCATATTCCGCAAAAAATCAAGCACTTATTTAAATGAATAATAAAGTTGCCCATTCACTAGTGGCACGTCCCTCGCCGCTGCCAATTCCGACACCGTCAAGAACTCATACCCCTGCGAGCGCAAGTTATCGATAATACATGGCACCGCATCCACTGTCGTCGCATGAATATCATGTACTAGTATAATCGCACCGTCAAACGCCGCCCCCACCACTCTCGAACAGACAATCGCCGCATTCCGATCCTGCCAATCCTTTGGGTCAATCGACCACATAATCAACGGCTGGCCTAGCGCCTCTCGCACCGAGCCATTCACCTCGCCATACGGCGGTCGCGTAAACGGTGGCACTGTTCCGAGAATATTCGTAAAAATCCGGTCCATCTCTAGCGCCTGCGCCCGTACCTGTGCCGCACTCAGTAGTACCAAATTATCATGATACGGTGTATGACTCGCCACCTCGTGCCCATCCGCTGCTTCCCTTTGCACTACCCCTGGAGCGCGTTCCGCCATATTTCCCAGCACGAAAAACGTCGCCTTCACACCCCTCCCCGCCAGAATGTCTAACAATCTCGGCGTCGTCGCTGCCGACGGACCGTCATCAAACGTCAACGCAATTATTTTCTCCCCCGGCACCACCTCTGGATGCTCCGTATTCCCTGGCCGTGGCGCAATCGGCTCCAACTCCCCGCCAGTTGTATTATTCTCTACTGGCGGCTCTGCTGGTTTTTCCTCTGCCGGCGGCTCCTCCGCTGGCTTCTCCGGCTCTTCTGGCTCAGATGGTTCCGATGGCTCATTTTCTTCCGGCTTCTCCTCTGGTTCTTCTGGTTTTTCTTCAGGATTCTCCGCTACCCCACCCGACTCATTCGCCTTCTCTGTGAAATATCGTGTCGCCCAGAATCCACCTCCGATCGCCGCCACCAACACTAGCGCCCCCAGCACCCACCAGACCACTGGAAACAGCTTATGCCGCCGCTTCGATCCCCCTTCATCCTGCAAGTCCTCCACGCCCACCTCTGGAATTTCTTCCTCCAGCGCATCCTCCTCGACCAAAATCCCCTCGGCCGCTTCTGCCTTCTTCTCCTCAGTAGACCCCACTGGCGCCTCTTCCCTAAGCGGCTCCGTTGTCAGTTCTTCCTCAACCGGCTTCTCTAATTCCTTTTCCTTCTCCGCCGTCTTCCGTCGCTCCTCTGCCAAATCTTCCTCTAGACTTACACTGACCGCCTCTTGTACTTCCTTTTCACCCTCCTTTGAAGTCAGCCTCTTCGCCTCCGCCAAATTCTCCACCGTAATCAAAACCACTGACCGCTGGTCATTTTTCACGACCTTCTCATTCTTCTTATCTTTATTTTCTACTGACCGCTGGTCATTTTGCTTCTCTGCGCCCTGCACCAATCCCCGCCGCTGACCGCCCTTCTCTGACGTCCGCTTCTGGTTATTATTCCCCTCTACGCTTTTCTGCTCAGCTCGCTTCTGTTTCTGCCGATCATTCCGATTCATCGATTTCTTAGCGTTTTGCTTCGCCAGATTCGCTACTTTTTTCTTCTTTTTACTCATAATACCACCTGTCTTGCCCATTCATACATCACAATTCCTGCCGCCACCCCGACATTCACCGATCTCGTCGATCCGAAACTCTCGATCTCTCTTACATCATTCGCCAACGCAATCGCCTCCGGTGTCAACCCGTCTCCTTCGCTACCGAATAGCAACGTCGTCTCTGCCTGAAACTTCTTCTCATGCAGCGGCTGCGCCCGCTCTGTATGGTTCTCGATCGCCACGATTTCCCGCCCCCGCGCTTTCTGATCTTCCGCAAACTCCTCAGTCCCTGGCCAATGCACTATCTCCAAGTACTTATCCGTACACATCGCTCCGCGTCGATTATACTTCTTCCGTCCGATAATATGCACCTTCGCCACATTAAAATTATTCGCACTCCGCACGATCGTCCCCGCGTTAAAATCATGCTCTACGTTCTCTATTGCTACCTCTAACTGAGTACGATTTTTACTCAGCTCATCAAAAACTTGTTCATTCGATAAACCTTTGTATTCATCCTGCAAATTCCGTCCGTCTGCCGCCTTAACCTCATCAATTTTCGTGTTTTTATTTTGACCTGGTTTTTCCATATCTATATTATACCACTTTTTCTAAAACGAACATTAAAATTTAATAAAAAATCCCCCAAGCCTTAACTCGGGGGATGCGATGGAAATGTGTCAGGTCAGCGAAGTGTCGTTCAGTTCACCGAGCCACTCAGCCCAGCCTCCTGCTCCAGCAGGTCCAGCCAGCCCGTCCGCGGGCCGAGCATCCGTACCAGCTCCGTCGAGCACACCGCGCCCTCAGCCTTGTGGTACCGGTAGTACGTATCCGCCTGCACCAGCGAAGGAATCGCCTTGTAATGGCACACCAGCTTCTTCAGCCCTTCAAGCGCCCGCACATACATCGGCGTAAACTTCTTCGGCTTCTCGACCGAAGCCTGCGCCACGGCCGTCCGCCCGCCCATATTCGACGTCGTTGCCTTAGCCTGCACTTGCGTCATCCCGATCTCCTCGGTCTGGGGCTTCGCCCGAGTCACCGGCTCATCCGCCGTCGCACTCTCCTGACGCTCATGTCGCAGACCACTCGGCAACACCTCGATGGTGCAGCCTGCCGTGTCCAGCTTCTTCTCGCGCGCCCGGTAGGGCTTTGGCTCCAAGAGGGCGGTCAGCTTATCGGTTTGTCGAACCTTTTTCACGTTCTCCTGGTACTCCGACCAGAACTGCTTCTTGAGTTCCGATACCTCAGCCATCGTCAGCAGCTTTCCAGCCTTCTTAGCCCTTTCCCGCTCCTGGCTGAGATCATCCGGACTGGTCATCGTGCCGCTGTGATACAGCAATCCCGCGACCTTAGCGGTCGCCTTATCATAGTTGCTGAACGCATGCAGCGCCGCGGACATCGTGCCGGCCTTCCAAGCCTCTTCACTCGTCGGGATCCGCCCGAGCGTAATTGCCTGCTCGGTCAATTCCCGCAGAGCGATGTCCTCCGGCATCGGCATTGTCTTCCACCAGTTCCATGTTTTAAGATAAGTTTTGCCCATTTGAATTTTACCCCCAATTTTTTCTGATAGTGCAATCGTTCTCTAGATCTTTGCGGTCTTTACTTCACATTTCCTACAATGTGCTTCACCTCCCCCTCAGTAACCCCTCCATTATAGCACACTTCCCCGAAAAAGTCAAGGCTAAAATCATATTCTACCACTTTTCGGATCCATGCATAGAAAGTACCCCTATCAACAAGTTTCTAATCTCCATCAGCCTGCCAGCCTACCAAAAGACGCCCCGTAGGGCGTCTTTACAGAAATTAACAACTTAGTTGTGCAATTAATTCATCGTAAGTCGAAGCTTTTGTCGTGTCTCTTGCGAGCTACATTGTGATCTAAGCTTATTTACCACAATCACGACCGACCTAGCTACAATATATATTGCTATATACTGCGCATCAAACTCCCTAGAAAGGAGGTAATCCATCGACACGTTCTCGTACCGATGCCTTGTTACGACTTAACCCCAATCATCTCCCCCACCTTAGGCCGCCAAAGCGGACTTCGGGTGTTGGTGACTCTCATGGTTTGACGGGCGGTGTGTACAAGACCCGGGAACGTATTCACCGCAACATGCTGATCTGCGATTACTAGCGATTCCGACTTCAAAGAGGCGAGTTTCAGCCTCTTATCCGAACTGGGACTGGCTTTGGTGCGATTTGCTTCACATCACTGCTTCGCTTCGCATTGTACCAGCCATTGTAGCGCGATTCTAGCCCAAGGCGTAAGGGAAATACTGACCTGACATCATCCCCTCCTTCCTCCCCGTTACCGGGGCAGTCCTACCAGAAAAATACAACTGGTTGCAAGGGTTGCGCTCGTTGATGGACTTAACCAAACATCTCACGACACGAGCTGACGACGGCCATGCATCACCTGTCTCGAGGTTCCCGAAGGCACAGTTCTCTTTCGAGAGCCTTCCTCGGATGTCAAGCCTTGGTAAGGTTTATCGTTTACCATCGAATTAAAGATCACGCTCCACCGCTTGTGCGGGTCCCCGTCAATTCCTTTATGTTTTAATCTTGCGATCGTACTACACAGGTGGGATACTTAACGCGTTAGCTTCGCAACTCTGGGGGTCGATACCCAAAACTGCTAGTATCCATCGTTTACGGCGTAGACTACCGGGGTATCTAATCCCGTTTGCTCCCTACGCTTTCGTGCCTTAGTGTCAGAACCGTCCCAGTAACCTGCCTACGCTATTGGTGTTCTTTCTAATATCTACGGATTTCACTCCTACACTAGAAATTCCAGTTACCCCTAACGGTCTCGAGCTTAACAGTTTAGCTAATAGTCTGAATGGTTGAGCCACCAGATTTCACTAGCTACTTATTATGCCACCTACGCAACTCTTTACACCCAGTCACTCCGGATAATGCTCGGATCCTACGTATGACCGCGGCTGCTGGCACGTAGTTAGCCGATCCTTATTCATAAGTTACCATCATATTTCTCGCTTATAAAAGCAGTTTACAACCCGAAGGCCTTCATCCTGCACGCGGCGTTGCTCCATCAGGCTTTCGCCCATTGTGAAAGATTCCCTACTGCTGCCTCCCGTAGGAGTCTGGGCCGTGTCTCAGTCCCAGTCTGGATGATCATCCTCTCAAACCATCTAACGATCGTCGACTTGGTGAGCCTTTACCTCACCAACTATCTAATCGTACGCAGGCCATTCCTAAAGCGCATAAATGCTTTAATCCGAAGATCATATGCGATATTAGCCACTCTTTCGAGTAGTTATCCCTCACTTTAGGGTATGTTCCCACGCGTTACTCAGCCGTCCGCCGCTCGTCAGCAGCTTCACTGTTCCCTCGTATCAGACCACTTGCTCAAAGGCCAAGTGCGACAAGAGAACGGTGAAGCCCTGCTACCGCTCGACTTGCATGTATTAGGCACGCCGCCAGCATTCATCCTGAGCCAGGATCAAACTCTCCATTAAAGTGGTCTTTTCAGATAAATCTTACTTGACCGAAAAATTCGAACCAATGTTCATAAATAACTGACGATGATAAGTTTGTACTCCGCTGGACGAATCCAACGATATTTACAAACCATAATTGCACAACTAAATTGTTAAAATTCCTTTACCTCAGTGCAGAGTTTCCGATTTCTCTTCGCCTCCTCTGTGCGCTGGGATGTTCTCATTTTATATCACTCGAAAAGAAATGTCAACAACTTTTTCGGACTTTTTTTGACTTTTTTAAGTTATTTTAAGAAAACTTCTTATGCTTTTACTAAAATTCCCATAATCACCCCTGTTATTATACCGATCAACGTCCCGACAACTACCTGCGCAACCGTATGCCCTTCTACGATTCTTAGCGGTTTCTTCCCTTCCTTTTTCAGCATTTCATTCAACACTTCCCCCTGCACACCTACCGCATATCGCACATTCACCGCATCATACATAATTATTTGCGTCGTCGCAAGCGCCAATGCAAACAATCCCGAATCAAACCCCCACCCCAGCCCAATATAAGTCGTCAGCCCCACCATCGCCGCCGAATGCCCAGAAGGCATCCCACCCGACCGCGTCACATAACCAATCACCTGACCCGCGGTCATCTTCCCCGGCTGTTTCCGACCGGAAACCAACCCCGCGATCACCTTCCAAGTTTGCGCTATCAACCAGCCCGCCCCTGCCGCTAGCAACGCATACCATCCATTCATACCCCCATTGTAGCATAAACATTTTTAAAAATCCACCCCTAAACCAAAAATGCCCACCCTTTTTGGCATTTCTGACGTCACTAAAATCACACCCTAGGAAGACAGACGCCTTTAGCTTCGCCTGAACACCCACCGCAACCACCACATGATCCCGGCGGCTACTATCACTACTATACTGATAATCGGCCAGATCAACCACCCCCGTTTTGTACTCTCCTCATTTAATACTGGCACCGCCACATTCTCCTCCGCCCGCCCCTTATCTTCATTTTCTGACCGCTGGTCATTTTCACCCACCTCTTCACTTTTATCTCCATCTCCTTTCTCATCTACGATGCCGCTATTTCCTGCCACCCCTAAGATTCCGCCATCGATTGCCCCTACTACATTATCTACTGACCCCGTTGCCCCGGCCAACGTTTCAGCATTCGCCGAACCGCCCCCTGCCCCGACCAATGTCTCAGCGCCTGTCGAGCCAGTCGTCGCATCCATCACCCCGCTCCCTGACCCAGTCGGTCTATTCGGGGCAACCGGCATCCCTGGCCTCACCAATGTTCCCGGGTTTTCTGGTTCAGTTGGTCCCTCCGGCCGTACTACTGGAGTACCCGGCTCCAGTGGCGTTAGCGGAATATCTGGCACGATCGGCTCCCCGGGTCCAATCGGCGTCAACGGGACGTCTGGCACTGGCTTCTCATACGGATTCTCCACCTCTTCTCTAGTACCAAATAATATCTCATAAACATCCATTGTCCCCTCATATATTTCCCACCACATTCCCCGCTCCGCGTCCTCTAGTATATTGCGTATTCTGAGCAACTCCGCATAAATCCTCCCCCGCATCTCATCCAAAGCCTCTGGCTCATAGAATATCTCCAGACATTCAGCCTCCATTCTATACTGCTCAATCTGACCGCCCAGATAGTCCGTCAGCTCCTCTTTCCAGGAATTCACATGCCCGATCACCGCCGGATCCACCCGCTCATATGCCCATTTTCCATCTTTTTCGCTCACCGTGCAGCTCGTTACCTGCGTCGACCCCTCGTTCGCAAAAATCATACAGTCTCGATAATTCAATTTTCCATAAATTTGCTTCAGCTCACCCGTATCAAGCTCCTCATATTCGACCATATAGTGCATCATTCCTGGCTTATCTCCCCAGAAAAATCCCTCTTCGAGCTTCCACTCTTGTCTCTCCACCTCCCCACCCGGCGTATACTCGAAATCCAGCTCATTTGCCATTAGCGCCCATGTCGGTCGACCAAACTCTCTCATCTGCACAATATCTCGTTCTACCGTCTCTAGCCTATAGCTATCATAGTTATAAAATGCCAGTTTCACCCGCCGCAGTGCCAGATTTGTATCATTTTCCTTGTTAAATCCCATCCCTATTTTGCTATTATCTACATCTATTAGATAAAACTCCACTAGCGGATTCACTACATCATCCCCTAAACCAGCCTTCTCCGCCAATCCTATCAATTCCACTGACTCCGCCGATTCTACTGACTGCATCTCTATCGCCAAATCCGCATACATCTGCGCTTCTCCCGCCCAAGCCATCGGCGCCGCCATTATTCCTCCGCCTACCGCCACCATCGTCATACTCATTACTATCGGCAATTTTTTCATAAATTCCTCATTTATTTTAATTATTCCGCGAGTATAACAAAATTTTTCTCGAAATTACAAGCAAAAAATCGCGAATTTCGCGATTTTTTACCCTAAATCCACCTGAGTACTAAATTTACTCAGCTTCTTCGTCCGGCAATACCACCCCAATCGAAGCAATCGTATCACCATCATTCAGTCGCATAATTCGTACACCTTGTGTCGCGCGACCTTGTGTCGGGATCTCCTTCACCGCGATCCGGATCGCAATCCCCTTCGTCGACATCATGATCACCTCTTTCGCCTCTGGATCTAGCGTATGTACCGCTACAATCGGACCAGTCTTCTCTGACACCGCCGCCGCCTTCACACCCACGCCGCCTCGGCTATGCGCCGGAATATTCTCCGCCATCGTCGCCTTGCCGTAACCATTCGCCGACACCACTAGCAGCTTTTGGTTCTTATCTTTAATCACATCCATCCCGACGATTTCATCTTTCGGACGCAGACGAATCCCCCGTACACCACGCGCGCCTCGTCCCATACTGCGTACATCCTTCTCATTAAACCGTGCCGCCTGTCCTGCTGAAGTCGAAATCACGACATCATAATCCCCTGTCGTCTCCTGAATCCACTTCAGCTCGTCCCCTGCATCCAGCTTAATCGTCACCAGTCCATTCGCCCGAATATTCAGATATTCCTTCACTGGCGTTTTCTTAATCGTCCCCTTCTTCGTCGCCATGAAAAGATAGCCATCGACATTCTCGCCCTGCTTAATAATCGCCGTTACCTTCTCATCCGGATGCATATTTAGCATATTCACTGCCGGTGTACCCTTCGCCGTCATCGATGCCTGTGGAACCTCATACGCCTTCAAGCGGAAGATCCGCCCCTGATTCGTAAAGAATAGTAGATAATCATGTGAATTTGCCGTCACAATCTGCGAGATTACGTCCTCTTCCTTCGTCGTCATTCCCTTACGACCCTTGCCGCCTCGGTTCTGCTTCTTGAAATCGCTCTGTAGTACCCGCTTCATGTAATTCTCTGTTGTCAACAGAATCACGCTTTCTTCATCCGGGATCAACTCCTCTTCCGAAAACTTCCCTACTTCATGATTAAAGATCTTACTCTTGCGCTCGTCACCATACTTATCACGCATCGCGATCAATTCTTCCTTCACTACGCGTAGTACTTCGCTTTCGCTCGCGAGGATCTTCTCATATTCCGCAATCTGCGCGAGTAGTGCCTTGAGTTCTTCCTCGATTTTATCGCGTTCGAGACCCTGGAGCCGTCGTAGCTGCATTGCTAAGATCGCCGCCGCCTGAATTTCACTCAATCCAAACCGCTCCATCAAGCGCTTATCCGCATCGTCATAACTCTCGCGAATTGTCTTAATGACCTCGTCGATATTATCCAACGCAATCTTCAAACCTTCAAGGATATGCGCACGCTCCTTCGCCTTTCTCAGGTCGTATTCCGTTCTTCGTCGAATCACTTTCTGCCGATGTTTAATAAATTCAGCCAAAATCTCCTTCAATCCAAGGATTCGCGGCTGTACTCCATCGACCAACGCCAACATATTATAATGGAATGTCGTCTGCAAGCTCGTCATCTTATAAAGTTGGTTCAGAATCTTCTTCGGGAAAGCATCCTTTTTCAACTCTACCACTACTCGGATCTTCCCCCGCGCCGACTCGTCTCGCGCATCCGCAATATGATCAAGCTTCTTCGCTAACACTAACTCTCGTACCTTCTCGATAAAGCCTTCCTTGCTCATCCCGTACGGCACTTCAGTAATCACGATCGAGTAACGACCATTCTTCTTCTCTTCAATACTCGTGACCGCCCGGATTACTACCGACCCCTTCCCTGTTGCATAAGCTTGCTTCATCGGCGTCCCGCCGTAGACTTCCGCCCCCGTTGGGAAATCCGGCCCCTTTACAAACTTCATCAATTCTTCCAGAGAAATCTCTGGATTATCAATCTGCGCCACCGTCGCGTCTACCGCCTCAGTCAGATTATGCGGCGGAATATTCGTCGCCATACCGACTGCGATCCCCATCTGTCCGTTCAAAAGAATATTCGGCAACGCCGCCGGCAAAACCACCGGCTCTTGCTCACTCCCGTCAAAGTTATCTCGGAAATCTACCGTTTCTTTCTCGATATCTGTCAAAAGTTCCGCCCCGACCTTATCCATCCTCGCCTCAGTATAACGTGAAGCCGCCGGGTCATCACCATCCATTGAACCAAAGTTACCTTGCCCCTCAACTAGCGTATAGCGCATTTTCCACGGCTGCGCCAAGTTCACCATCGCGTCATAAATCGACGAATCACCATGTGGGTGATACTTACCCATCACTTCACCGACAATACGCGCCGACTTCACTGTCGCATGCGGTGCCTTCCAGCCGTTTTTATTCATCGCATAAAGAATCCGCCGATTTACCGGTTTCAGTCCGTCTCGCACATCTGGCAACGCCCGGTCGATAATCACCGACATCGAATACCTCAGGAAATAGTTTTCCATCGTACTCTCGACGGCTTTTTGCTCGATTCCATTCACCACTTCCGCCTCTACCGCCTCCGAAACAGTCTCGCTAGAGCCGTCTGACAGCGTTTTTTCACTCAGACCTGGGTCTGACCCCACTTCCGCGCTAAGATCGCCTGTAACCCTTCCAGACGCCTCAGGAGGCATATTCTGCTTATTTTTATCAAGATTTTCGTCTTTTTCCGCCATTTTCTACCTCCTTTTCCTAGAAATCCAACTCATCCAAATTCACGCTCGCCGCCCCCGCCTGAATGAAGTTTTTACGCAACATCACCTGATCACCCATCAGCTTCGTGAATACCGCGTCTGCTTTCTCCGCATCGTCAATATGCACCTGTACCAGAATCCGGTTCTCTGGATCCATTGTGGTTTCCCAGAGCTGCTTCGCATCCATCTCACCAAGACCTTTGAAACGGTTCTGTGCCGTATAGCCAGCCTGTTTGAAGCGCTCCTGCGTCGGATCAATCTTCGTCCCCGCCGCCCTTCGCTCCTCAATTTTCTCTTGTAACTTCTTCTCTAGCGCCACTTCATCATATACATAATCAATTTTCCGATTATTCCCCGTCCCCTTCGTCAAACCAAATAGCGGCGGCTTCGCTAGATACACGTGCCCTGCCTTAATCACCTCTGGCATATACCGGAAGAAGAATGTCATCAGCAGTGTCGCAATGTGCAGACCATCGACATCGGCATCCGTCATAAAGATGATCTTATCATAACGCAACCCATCTAGGTTAAACTGATCGCCGATCCCTACGCCCAATCCCTTAATCAAGCTCACTAGCTCCTGATTTGCCAGCATCTTATCCAAGCGCGCCCGCTCCGTATTCAAAACCTTACCACGCAGTGGCAAAATTGCCTGAATCTGCGGATTCCGGCCTTCTTTCGCCGAACCTGCCGCAGAGTTACCCTCTACGATAAATAATTCACAATCTTCCCGTTTCCGGCTCGAACAATCCGCCAGCTTCGATGGTAAATTCAACCCATCAAACGCCCCCTTCCGGATCACATTATCTCGCGCTGCCCGTGCTGCCTTTCGCGCCCGTGCTGCAATCGTCGCCTTCGTGATGATTTTCTTCGCAATCGCCGGATTTTCCTCTAGATAATACCCGAAATACTCCGTCATCACCTTATCGACGTAGCCTCTTACCTCTGGATTTCCGAGCTTGTTCTTCGTCTGCCCCTCAAACTGCGCATCCGGCAGCTTCACCAAAATCACCGCCGTCAAACCTTCCTTAATATCATCTCCGGTCAGATTCGGCTCTTTTTCCTTCAAGAGGTTATTCTTCCGCGCATAATCGTTAATCACCCGGTTTAGCGCCGTCCGGAAGCCTACAACGTGCATACCCCCCTCCGGCGTCAGCACGTTATTTGCAAATGGCTTAATCGTCTCCACAAAAGTATCATTATACTGCAGTGCCACCTCCACCATCGTGTCTTCCATCAGCTTCTCAACGTAGAAAATATCATCCGCGACTACCTCTTTCCCCTCATTTAGTCGTCGCACATAACTCCGAATCCCGCCCTCAAAGTAGAATGATTCCCTCGCCCCCGTCCGCTCATCGCGCACCGCAATCAAAATCCCCTTTGTCAGATACGCCTGGTGCCGCGCATAATTCGACACCCATTCATAATCAAAAGTCGTCGTTTCCTTAAAAATCTCTGGATCTGGATAGAAAGTAATCGAAGTCCCCGTGCCATCCGACTCGCCGATCGGCTGCACGCCGTCTCCTAGCGTCTTTCCCTTATCAAACTCCACATGGTAAAGCTTCCCGCCTTTTCGCACTTCTGCAATCATACGCTTCGACAGCGCATTCACCACTGACGAACCCACGCCATGTAGACCCGACGATACCTTATAGCCGCCCCCGCCAAATTTACCACCCGCATTCAAGACCGTGAGGACCGTCTCTAGAGTCGATTTCTTTGTCTTCGGGTGAATATCTACTGGGATACCACGCCCGTTATCATCTACTCGAATCCCCCCATCCGCCAAAATCGTAATCAAAATCTTATCCGCAAAGCCAGCAATCGCCTCGTCTACAGAGTTATCGGCAATCTCCTTAACCAAATGATGTAACCCATCAAACCCAGTCGATCCAATATACATCCCCGGGCGAATCCGCACATGCTCCAACCCCTCCAAGACTTGAATCTGGGAGCTATCATAATTACCTTGCCCATCACTTGTTTGTTTTGCAGACATTTCGACGTACCTCAGCTTTACATTACCTCTATATTCTAGCGTACTTCCCGCGAAAAAGCAAGGGTGAAATCAGAGGAGGCTGTCCCTTATTCCAGCAGCGCTTTCACAAACAGCCGCTGATCATACGTCTGTTGCGCCGGCAACCACGTCCCTGTACAAGTAATCAATGTCAAGGACGGCGTCCCCGGTACTGGCGAGTCTAATACCGTCCCCATATACGCATCTGATTCCGCCCCTAGATATTTATACGTCTTCTCTACGATCCGATAAGTAAACGTCCGCCCATCCCCCATCTCGATCGTAATCTTATCTCCGTTATTTACCCGTGGCAATGTCTTAAAAATCCCGATCCCCAGATCGCCACCATGTGCATTCATCAGCGCCGTCCCCGCCTGCCCTGGCAATGACGAAATATAATACCATCCGACCACTCGCGGACTCGCCGGAGAATCCAGCTGCGCACCCCCGTTACTCAGCATCGTCGTCCCAATCTCCGTCACCGGAATCCGACTCAATCCCGCCGCCGGAATCGAAATAAACCTCGGTTTATAAGCCGCCACCTTATATTCATCCGGATGCTCGAGATAATACTCCACCCCTGTCGGCTCCTCGACTAACGGGTCCGGATTCTCTGTCGGCAATTCAGGTTCTTCAGGCTCTTCCTCGACCGGCGGCTCTACCTCGACAATCTCCTCGTCTTTCGGCTGATTATTTACGATTCCAATCACTACCCCTGTCGTAATCGCCGCTACGACTAGTAGCGCCAATATAATCGCACCAATAATCCCCCGTTTACTTAAGCCCTTTTTCGTCATTTTCACTCTCGCGCGCCCTCGTTCCTGCTCCTTTTTCACCCCAAACAGTTTCAATCCTGGCTTATTTTGCGACTTCGCCCCCTTTTTCTCAGACCCTACTGGTACCGCACTTTTCGCCAAAGCCGCCTTATTCGCCTTCTGCGCGCCTTCTGAGATGTTTTTCTTTCCCTGCTTCCCCCGATTTTGCTTCTTCTTAGCCATTTTATCCAAAAATTATATTTTATATATTCACTACCGTATATTCTACCAGAAATCCCCATTTTCACAAGCACTAGAAGCTTAGATCATCATTGCTGCATAAATACCTTTTCGCGGACATGAAGACTCGGCCTGAGCGGCCCGGAGCGGTCCGAGAAAAGGTTTTATGCAACAATGCTAATTCAAACTCCTTAGAAAAATCCCCGAGCTCTCGCCCGGGGATGTGATATCTGCAACCACAAAACAGTTTATTCCCGTAAAATTACCCCGGCTGAGCCTCAGCTTCCCGACGCATCATCTCCATGAATCCTTCCGCTGTCGCATTCTGGTTCTCAGTCCGATACATTTCCCAGCGAACGCTGCAATGTTCCAGCACATCTTCCGTCGACACCGGTGTCCCGTCGCTCCTCGTGAGCGTATCGAGCCCCAGTTCCCAGACTCTACAGCCTCCGCCGAAGTACATCCCGTTTACCTGCAGCACACCCCATTCTTCCTCTGTTCGGTAAAAATACAGGTCATTCTGCTTCATCTCCAGCACGCCTTCCGCGATCACCGCCGGTCCATCGGAAGTCGGGAATGCTGACGTCTGCCACCAAGAGCCAATTGTCTGCGTCTCTGGGTCATACCCTACTGCCGTAAACGCCTCTCCCAGCTCCCATTCTCGATGAAATACCCCCGTGAGAATCGTCTCTGTGACGCCGTCAGCTCTCAGGGCGATAATCTCCTTCCCAGTGCTGACATATTGCGCGTCTGCTCGGCAGTCGTAGCGCCCCTCGTTTTCCAGCGGCATGATCAATTCCGCTTCCTGCTCCGCCTCGGTTCGGCATAGCCATGCCCCTGCTTCCTCACCGACATGATATTTCTCGACCATCGTCCGTGATAAGATATAGGTCCCTGTTGCGCCCCGCTTGATCTCGATAATGTCTGGCCGCGCGATCAGCATCACCTGCACCGATCTTGGCAAATCCACGTATTGATATACCTCAGCAGTCTGCAGCTTATAGTCCTTCCCATCATAGTTCTTGACTACCATTTCTGCCCGCTCTTCCTGTGACACCGCCATCGTATCCCACCATGGCTCTGCATCATAGCCATCATAAGCTAAGCCTTCGGGATCATCCTCCGTACTATAGAGCGGCACATAATATCGATAGATCAGATGTCCGTCTTCGCCCGACAGTGTTACCGTCGTACTATAGTCATCCGAGCGCAAGGGGTATTCTCCGTCCCAGACCCCCTCATGATAGAGCTGGACGACGTTTCTTGGGCTGAGGTCATAAGTTTTCTCATCCACCGGGCAGACCTGTACGCCATTGATCGTCAGCCATCCCACCGTCGACGCTTCCAGATTCTCGTATCGCCCGCTATGCAGGCTCTGTTCCGGTAACACCCCGAAGCAATACCGGTAATCCTGCGACCAGAGGATGAATCCGCCCGCCCCCATATAGTTTGACGCATTGATCCACCGCTCCGTATGCTCAAGGTAATCCCTAATTACCCCTTCCGCCGTCCACTTCGCCTCCGGATAGACCGCCTCCGGGAAGTTCTCCCGGCAGTACTCCCTCAGCTCCGCATCCGACATTACCGGCATCATCTGGTAGAACATTTTCAGGTGCTGCGTCTCCTCGGTTAAGGTCTCCACCGAAGGTGTGTCATTCTCATCCAGATGATCCCGCGTACTGAGATAAAACTGCATCCCCCAGCACACAAACAGCATCACTATCAGAGCTACAAACCACCCTCGCAGATATTTCGCTTCTGGGTCTTTATTCTTCGGCCGCTTCTCTTCTGTAGTTTCCGACATTTTACATCCCCTCCTGTTTTTCTGTCGCAAGTTTTCACGCTTCTGTCTCTTGGTTTTCTTTGATCCCCCTTCATTTTTTCTACGGGTTAAAGTGCTAACTTTCTCCTACCCCGCCCTCGGTAGAGTCAAATTCTAGTGTAGATTCATTTTCTTTAAAAGTCAAGCGCTAGGTCTTTCCCGACACCCCTATCCACGCTCCGCCAAAGGTGCTAAGCTTTTCACTTAGCACCCTCATTTCCCGTCAATTTATTCAAAATTATTCAATTTTCTACCTTTTCCAGCCGCTCAAATATATAATTCCCCGCTTCATTCCGCTTAAATACCCACCGATATTCATCAAAATCCTCCTTATGCTTCGAAAATTCTTCCATATCCAGCCGCCCATCTTCACCTACATAATCTATAATATACTCTTCCTTACAGACTAGCGCATCATCCTCCCGCTTCGTCATCTCCGCCTCTAGTGGCCCCGCTATATAATGCTGCACATCATCCACCGAGTAACAATACTCGAATTTCCCCACCGTATCATACAGATACAGTCTCTCATCATCCTTCTTCGCCCCATTCAGTGCATGCACTATTACCGGCCCCGCCCCGCCTCCTGGCAGCAAATCCCAGTAAAACTCATCATTTTCCGCATCATATCTATAGAATGGCTGCCCGCCCGCCGTAAATGACCCCGTCCTCATCCCGTCTTCTAGCTCTGCTTCCACCCCGAATAAGTTCTGTACCATTTCGCGTACTTCCGCTCCATCGTAGCACTCCTGCGATTCCTCTAGTAGCTTTTCCATCCCAAACATATCAATATAGGCTTCCCCATATCGCTCTCGCAGCAATTCCTCCGTCGCCAACCTTTTGCACGCTCGCGGCTCCGTATTTAGCCGCGCCAGCGACACCCGTATATAGTCTGTATTCCCCGCTAAAACCTCTTCGTCCGTATAAAGCTGCCCATTCGCCTTGCTAAACGCCTCATATAGCCTCTGGACTTCCGGATCATCTATCGCCACTTCTGTCAATTCGCCTTCCGGTATTACTTCCGGTTTTTCCGCCCCCTCCGATGTTTCTGGCTTTGGGTCCGTGACCTCTTCGTTAGCTCTGCTCACCATCATCACTGCCGCCGCAATCGCCACCCCCAGTATCACCGCCGTCGCCACTATCGCCAGCGCTGTAATTCCCTTCGCTCGCTTTTTATGTTTCTTCAATCCCTCACTCATCTTCTATCTCTCTACCTTCTCTAGCCCCGTAAACACATAATTCCCCTCTGCATTTTTCGTAAATGTCCACTTAAACTGATCTAGTTGATCCTCATAGTCCGCTGGATCCACCCCCTTAATCATGACGCCGTTCTCATCCAGTTCCATCTCCGCAATCAAATCCCCATTCACGTGATTCAATGTCTGACAAGTCCCGCCATAGACCGTCTCGTAGATATAAAGATGCTCACTATCTCGCTCCGCCCCCTTCAGTTCTCGCCCCAGCGCATACAAACAGCTTCCTCCGCATCCCAGATTCGGGCTATAGAACTCATCACTCGCGCTATCATATTTCCACGCCCCGCAGTAATCCCCCGTCGTGTCACCATCTTCTAGCTTAATTTCCTTCCCAAATATTTCCTGGATCATCTCTCGCGCCTCATCACCCCTGCGACATCCGAACACTTCGCCCACCTCGAAAGATTCCGACCCACTCTCAATATAATGCTCCGTCTTGCACTTATCACCCTTCTCTGCCGAATTTCCCAGCGCAATGTCCAGCATCATCGTCTTACTAACATTACCCTTACGCACCCCCTCATCCGTATAAAAATCTAGCGTACTTGAATATGCCTGCCCAATATGCCTTAGGTTTCGGTACAACTCCTGCACTTCCGGATCGTCAATCGTCACCTCTATCAATTCATTCTTCGGCTCTTCTGACAGATCTGGTTTCTCCTCTGGATCCTTCTTTTCTTCCTCCGACACCCCTGGCTCCACCGGCTTATTCACCCCTTTATCATCATGCTTGCTACTCATCATCAGCACAAATCCTAGCCCCGCCAGACATAACACTATCGCCACCACGATAATCGACACTAACGTCTTCCGATTTTTAGCGCTTATACTCTGCACTCTCTGATTTGCTCGCGCCGTTTCACTTCTGAGTAATTCTCGCGCATCATCTTCACTAATTAGCGGTTTTTTCACTCCATCCGACGCCACGCCATACTTCTCTTCACCTGTCGCCCTTTGCTCCAGCGTCTCCTCGATCTTCGCCCCACCCGCCGCTTCGTTCTCTATCTCATCGACATTCGCCTCCAGATTCTGGAAGAATTTCTCATCTTGTGCCGTATTCTTCGCTTTCTCCGCCTCCAATCTGGTCCCAGTCGGAATTTCATACTGCTTATTCTTATTTTCCATCATGGCTCCTTATCTTACCTTAAATATTATCATTTTTTTATTTTCTTTTCACTATACTAATTCACTCGATAATACCAAAATCCCCGACCAGCACCAGCCCAGACCCAGTTTTCTTCTTGACTCAGTTCGGTAATTTCTCCCATTTTTACGTCATAAACCAACGTTTTAAATTCCATACACGTTTGCCCGCTACACCCTCTCGCCACGCCAAATAACAACTTCTCTCCATCGTTATAATCATTATACGGACTTGCCGCCCCGGAATACGCTAGCTGTATGGCATCTGCTTTCTCTTCGCCCAAACCATACACTACTTCATCATCAATCATGAGCTGGTTCAATACTAAATCAACCGTAATTTTATGCCCCCTCAGGTAATACTCTTGCGCATTGCTTCGAGCAGCTGTCGACTCTAGCCCCAGGTATTTTTTCTTTAACTCGCCCCAAGTTAATTCCTCTATCTGATTCAACTCATCGTCGAGTACTCCACAACGCAAATCATCACTCCACCCATCACTAGCACCAACCCAATATAACAAATCATACTCATTACTATAAGCTAGCATAACCCCTTCAGCATCTGCAAAATCCCCATCCAAGCATTTCGAATCACCTGCCGAAAAATCATACCTACGATATCGTTCTGCATCAATTTTCTCTTCAGTGCCAAAAACCGAAACAAACCTATAAAAAACTGCATCTCGAGTCACTGTATAGTCCCAATATCCCGCAATCTCCGGAGTCGGTAATCTCAGCACCTCCACTCTCGAATTTGCCACATCTCTAACCTTAGCACACTCCAGAATATTCTCGTTTATTTGAAAATTTTTCCCAAACTCACCCTCCACGTACTCACCAATAGGATAACTCCAACAGACCTGATTGCCTACTACTGGTTCAATACTTACATTACCATAATCATATTGCGCAATCATAACGTCATCATTATTCTTATGTAGCTCTATGAAATTACACTTACGATCATAAGAATCCCTCTCGTCACACACAACCGTATAGCCATAGACGTCACTAGTTTCGATCTCCTTATCATGCGTCGCCTCATCTTCTTCCGGCGTCGTCACTGTATCATCTTTTACCATACCCCCACCTTCCTTATTGCCGCTTATCAACAAAAAAGCCACTAACCCTCCGACCAGCACCACAGTCATAATCGCAATAGCTAAAACTACCTTGAGCCCACCATTTTTCGTTTTATTACCATCTTCAGGCGTTTCTAGAGTCTTTCCATCACCATCGCTATTGAACCCTGCCTCAGCATTAGGCTCACTCCCTGCACCTTCTCTGTGTCCAGCAGCACCATCGCCCTCTGACCAATACGCTTTCTCGCCATATTTTTCTGTCTTCTCAGCCATTCTTATCCCCTTACCTTAAATATTACTTCATTTTTCTCATTTTCTTGTTTAAGGCCATTTCCTGGCGATTCTGCGACTTTTTCGTCCATTCCGCTTATACTATCGTCTTTAGTCATAGAAGCCCCTTCTCGGCCTTCTCCTGCGCTCACAGGCCCATTTCCGCTCATGCTTGTAGCCTTTTCCGCACTATTTCCATTTATGCTTGTCGTCTTCAATCCGCTTCCGCTTGAAACTCCAGCCTCAGCCTTTCCGCTACCGCTTGTTGTACTTAATCCACTTCCGCTTGAAGCTACCATTTTTTCGTCCCCATCCGAAGCCCCTAGTGTTGCTTTCTTCGCCTTCCATCCCTCTAAGAAGCTCTTTTTCTCTTCCTCTTTTTGCTCCGCCGCTCCTGCCCCTGTTACTCCCGCCGCATCCTGCTTCGCTGCCTCCGCCGCACTTACCCATCGTTCCTTGATCTCCGCCTCGACTTCCGCCCGTGTCTTCGCATATTTTGTCGCCGAATACACCTTCATCGTCTCTAGCAGCTGCGGATTCGCCTCCCCCATCGGCGGCAATAAGCTCATTGTAAACGGCGCACTTGGCAGATTATACATCATCACTGTCGCAATCGCCTGATAATTTCCCTGTTTATGCAGATCTTCCGCGTTAAACACCGGCGAAAACGCCTTCTCCATCAATTCCGCATCCGTCACGCCCACGCGCCCACATAGGATCGTTCCGCAGTTACCGAGGATCGCTTCCCTAATTTTATCTGTCAGCTGCGTCATAAACTGGTTCGCCAGCAGCAGATTCAACCGATACTTCCTCGCCTCTGATAAGATACTCTCGAAACTCTCCGTCGCAAAATTCTGGAACTCATCCACAAACAGACAGAAATCTTTCCGCTCATCCTCGGGGATATCCGCCCGGCTCATTGCCGCCTGTTGGAATTTCATCACTAAAATCATACCAAGCAGATTCGAGTTAATATCACCTAGCTTACCTTTTGACAAGTTCACTAAGAATATTTTCTTCTTGTCCATAATTTCACGGATATTAAAACCGCTTTTGGTTTGCCCCAAGATATTCCGCATCGTCGTATTGCTCAGGAACGGCCCCCATTTCGACGCAAACCACGTGATCACCTCCCCCGCATCGTTCGATTTCTGTGACGCCGGAAACTCCTTTGTCCAGTAGTCGTACACCGCCTTATCTGTGACATATTTCAGCTTCGACTTTACGAATTGCGGATCCGTAAAGCACTGTGGTATATCGATAAAAGTCGCTCCCTTCGGGTCTGACATCAGTAATAACGCCGCATTTCGGAACATATGCTGCCCTCGCGGCCCGAAAAACCCCTGATTCGACGGGTCGAATAAGCTCTGTAGCATCGAAATCCCCTCCTGCACGATGAAATCTTTCTGGTCCTCACTCGTCCATTCAAACATATTCATCCCAATCGGATGTTCTATATCTGACGGGTCGAAGTACACTACATCATCAATCCGCTCCTCCGGCACCTTCGATAGCAATAGCTCCGCCGCATCCCCGTGCGGATCGATAAATGCGAATCCCCGCCCTTCCATCATGTCTTGATATGCGATATTCGTGAGAAGCACCGACTTACCCATACCAGTAGCACCGATTACATAAGTATGGCGTCGCCGATCATTATCTGAGAGCCGTATCTCCTTCTTCTCTCCTCTATACTCATTCACCCCCAGGATCACCCCTTCATGCACTAATTTTGCCGGTCCTTCAACCTGCTTCGTTGCTTGCCGCTCTACTTGCGATGTTGGAATCGCATTCTGCGCTGGCAAATGAAAAATTGAGGCCAATTCCACACTGTTCAAAATATTTGTACAGTTTTTCTTCGGGAAAAACCGAAATATATAGTCTACGGTTAACTTTTTTGCACTTTTTGTCGCATCATACTGAAAACTATTATAATTCTGCGAACTAAACTGCGAAAATGATGCCACTACGCCACTCAGCATTGCCTCAGAGCGCCCTTTATCCGCTGAGCTTGCTATCACCCTAATCAACGTCTCAAAGCCCGGAGACTTCGTTTTTTTCTCGATTGCGGCGATTTCTTCCTGTTTTAAATTCGATAATTCTTCTTTTTTCTCCTCACCCTTCTCATGCACCTCTGGCGGTGTCCAGAATGCCTTTGCTAAATCCTGCAGAAACAATGATAGACCGTATAAAATATTTGTACTACTTTTACGATTTTTACGACCTTTTCGTATATTTTGTACTCGCTCTTCCGAAATTTTTGTCCAAGACCCATCCGTCGGCCGAAGCAAAATCTGCAACGCCAGCCCCTCGTCCTGCTTTGTTACCGACATCGCATTCAGTAGCGCTAAGCTTGCATCCCGCTGCGTATCTTCATAAGTACTAATCGGGTATACATAGTCTTTCTTCAGCGACAACTCTCCGCCCGCCACCTGATCTGTTGTCACGTTTTTCGAAAAAATACTCTCCGGCTCGATCTCCTCTAGCCTCGCCGATGGATACGCCGAAATAATCCCCTGCTTCACCGTCTCCGTCAACACCGCCGGTACTAGCGTATAATACCGAATCATCCCATTTGACGCCACAATTTCAAACGACATATGCCGCTGCCCAAACACCCTACTATCGAAGCCTTTTTTCAACGTTGAGGCAATAATCGAATACATCACCTGCGCCTGACTCAGCGCCTCATTCGTCACATCGCGCTCATCCCGTCCCCCACCCTGAATATCATCCGTCGATGGCGGCAAATGTATCAACATCGGCACCAATTTCAAACTCCGCTCGTAGTCCTTCGCTTTCCGCTGCTTCGCAAGACGCACCGCCACCGCTATCGCCGCGACGATTACCACTACAACTACAATAATCACATACGTCAGCCAACCCATCAGTTTCTACCCTGTTTTTCTATTTTTCGTCCACTTCTCAGTCGCATTTCCTTGCATCGCCCCCTAGTTTCTACTCTTAAAAATCCGATTAAACACGTCTTTCAGAAACACGATCCGCGCCTTATTCGTCATCTCCTCCAGCTGCGCCGGGTGATAGTTATTATCTGCGATCATCTTATCTACCCTCGCCACCGTCTCGCCCGTAATCCGCTTATTGTTGCGCTCCATAATATTCTGCGCATACGGGCTAAAGCCCTCCTCATTCGCTAGATCCTCCGCGTCCTCAGCCATCCTCTCTTCTGCCTGACGTTTCGATTCCGCCCCCGCCAATACCGGATTTTCTAAGACCTGTTCACCATAATTCTCTACCGCCGCCATCTGCCGTACCAGCGTATTGCTCTGCTCCACTCGCTGCTCCGCCGGCATCACTGCTTGATCTGGATTGTAAGTCAACACCTGACCCACCCCCGGCACACTCGCCTCAGGATTATACGTTAGCACTTTGCTACCAAGAGTGCCAGCCTGCCCCCGGTCCAGTTCTCTCTGTTGTTCTTTTTCCAAGTCTTCCACAGCAATATTCGTCGCACGATCAATCTCCTCCGTCATTTCACGGGCCGATTGTTTTCCCTGCTCCCATTCATTGCCATTCATACCCTTATCATATCATATTTATCATAAGCTTTAAAGATTTTTGTACACAATTTTTAATCATTTCCACTTTCATCGTACCCCACCATATACCCCATCTATTTTAGCCGTCCACATCGCATGGATCCGCTATCGCCCCGTCTACCGCGTCTTACTTACCATGAAGCACACCAAAAATATCACCAAAACCACCAACGCCACCGTTAACGGCGTCAATGTCCCGAGCGATTGCACTAAAAGCAGCATAATTGGCGCAAACGCAATAATCGCCGCATAGAGATAACCTCGATTCCCCATTTGCTTCCCGATCAGCTTCCGAAACAGTTTTACAATCGCCACCGAAATCCCCAACATCAGTAAATAACATGCTGTAAAAAATACTAAAACCCCGAACGGACCAACGCCCGCCGGGGTAGTAAAATTCACCATCAACAACAACACAATTGCAGCAAATAAACTCAGTACCGGAATCAAATGTTTAGGCATATCTTCATTATAACACAGGATTTTCAACCACTATCGGCATTATCAGTAATCTCAGCAATGGTTTATACAAGCATAACTATGATCTGCTCATACAACTTTAAGAATTTTCAGACATTTCACTCAAGCTTAAAGCCAGACTTAGACAAATATTCACACCTCTGATTCAAAACAAGAATTTTACTTTTACAAGTATAACAGCTTTCCGTACATCGTGGCACTTCCAGCTATTTTGATTCCCTCTCTGACGGATACATCTCCGTACTCTGCTCGAGAAAATCCGGGAGAAGATGGGGCGAGTTATCTGGCATTTACAAACATTGTTACTTTAGGCCACAACTGCTCCCATCTCCTTATTGACCGCTCCACGATAGCCGTGGAACATCCTGGTTGCTTCCTCTAATCTCTTCATTATTTTCAAGGTACTAACAGATTAGATTCCGCTAAACTCTTAGGATCCCGCCACCAAGCGACCCGATATAAAGATTGTTTGCTTCCGAAAAAGCTACAATCTCTACATCTAGATCAGCTAGCAATACGGTTCCCTCACGGTTTCTGCATCCCTGCTTCCGGAATCGGAAGTTTTAGACCAAAGTCTTACAGCTCCCCGCTAGGTCGATCCGCAAGCTTATGGTAACTCCTAGAAAGTGTAATTTATGGCTAGAAATTACCATTTCGCCCGCGGAGGCAACCAGTAGTTTAATTATTTAGGTTTATTAAGTTGCATTTTTGTTTGTCCTGTTTGTTGTTTGGTTGGACTGTCTTCATATTAGCATGCTTATGCTAATATTTCAATACTTTTTCGCGAAAAAATGTTGTATTCTTTACAACACTACTCATTCTACCTCTGTAAATTCATTCAAATTCTATGTTGTAAAATATACAACATGTCAACACTGCACACATTGCGCTTGCGCTGCCTTTATTGTTAAAAATACACGCCATCCCCTATTATTGTTGTTATCTTCACGACAAAAGTCTCTTTACGAGACCATTCTTCCCTTTGCATACCTATTTTAACTGTAACCAACTTGTTCTAATACGAACATAGCATACACCTACACGCGTCATAGATCCTATCAAACCATACTGAATATCAAACTCAAAAAAAAGACCGGTAACTGCGAGGAAAACCGGTCTTTGTAGAGTGTGGAGTTATTTTGGCTATTTTTGTGTTTGGCTTCCTGAATAAATTTTGTATTCAGAAGCTATCTCTATAATATCGCGAAAAAGCGCTTACGTCAACACATTTTTGTACAAAATTTTTATAATTTTTGAGCAAGTTTTCCACAGGCCCGCAGACAACAAAAAACGCCACTTTTGGCGATTTTATTACATTCTTGGTGGAGCTGCCGGATACTGCCTCCGGGTCCGAAAAATCTCCATAATATCATTCTACACGCATAGTCCTTTGTTTCGTCGGTATAATCTCGCAGCTGCAAAGAACAAAACTGCCAGTACCCTGATCATAGATTGTCGGATTCGGGACGATCAATTCCCGTCTCTTATTACCGTTGTATGATAATCTTTAGCCTACGGCAACTCAGCCTCAGACCAGCTTAAATTATATTCTTAAGCAAACGCAGGTGCGTAAAGCACATGCTTAGAAGTGTTTTTTGCACTTATTAGAAATACTTACGGTATCACTCGACGTGCCTGATATCTGTTAATAATCCGTCTAAGCTTTGTCAGCCCCAACTACCACCATTCTAACACATCTCCGTACTAAATACAAGCATTTTATCTATTATTGTAATTTTTACATATACAGATACAAACGATGTATTTTTTACATTTCACGACTTTTTGCTTGTATTTTTAACATACACTCTGCTACACTGAGTCAATGATTGCAAAAGTATATTCCGCCATCCCCTATGGCTATGATGGTCACATCGTCACTGTCGAGGGCAATATCGCCAAGAGCCTCCCCGCCTTTAATATTGTCGGCATGGCCAATAAGACTATTACTGAAGCCCGCGAGCGTGTCCGCTCCGCCATCACCAACTCTGATCTATCCTTCCCTGACAAAAAAGTCACCATCAACCTCGCCCCCGCCGAGCTCGTTAAAGACGGCTCACATCTCGATCTCCCTATCGCCCTCGCCGTCCTTGTCCTTTCGAAGCAATTGCTCCCCACAGACGTTGAGAATAGGCTCTTTGTGGGCGAAGTCTCCCTTGATGGGCTAGTCAAGCCTGTCCGCGGCATTATCAATATTGTCGAAGCCGCTAAATCCGCCGGTTTCACCGAAATCTACCTCCCCTCCGCCAACCTCGCCCAAGCCTCTCTCATCCCCGATGTCCGCCTCTACAGCATAGATAGCTTGTCAAAATTACTCTTACACCTTAAGGGTATTCAACTCATTTCTGAATATTCTCCCTCTCAACCAGTTTATGTAAAAAATACTCCAACAGATTCCCCTACTCTAGACAATGTCTACGGTCAAGACCTTGCCAAACGCGCTCTCACTATTGCCATTGCCGGCCATCATAATATCCTCCTCTCTGGCCCTCCTGGCGCCGGCAAGACCCTCCTCGCCCGTGTCGCTGCCAATCTCCTCCCGCCGCCTACCAGCTTAGAACAGACCGCCATCACGAAGATCCATACGCTTTATGGCGTTCCTGACCAGTACATTGCCTCTCGCCCCTTTCGCAGTCCTCATCACACCGCCAGCGCCATTTCTATCATCGGTGGTGGCGCCCATGCCCTGCCTGGCGAAATCTCTCTCGCTCATCACGGCATCCTTTTTCTAGACGAGATTCCTGAGTTTCCCCGAAGCGTCCTTGAAGCTCTGCGTCAACCCCTTGAAGACCGCCAGATCACCATCACTCGCGCCAATCAACACGTCACCTACCCTGCGAATTTCATCCTCATCGCCACTATGAACCCCTGCCCCTGTGGCTACCTCAACGACCCCACGAAGGAATGCACCTGCACCACTCATCAAATCGAACAATACCGCAAACACCTCTCTGGCCCCATCCTCGACCGCATTGATCTCATTATTAACGTCGAAAAAGTCTCCCATGCCGACCTCATTGAGAGTATAAACCATGTCAAGAAAACAACGACAGACGACAGAAACGCGCACAATTCCCACGATATTCCTTCTGAAAATGTCAAAAATACTGAAACAGACATATCGCCCATTCATCAACGTGCAAAGACTAACATTATCTTTGCTCAATATCTACAAAACCAGCGCTACCATAAACCAGCCTTCTACAATTCCGATCTTTCCTCTCAAGACATCTCTAATTATGTCAAAATTACACCAACAGCGAAACAGCTTCTCGAATCCGCTCTTACTCAGCTTAATTTATCCGCTCGCGCCTATTTTAAGACAATCAAAGTCGCTCAGACCATTGCCGATCTCGCCAACTCTCCCGAAGTCATGCCTGAGCACATTTCTGAAGCTCTCAGCCTCCGTCAATCGCTCATTTGAGCACAAAAATTATCGCCTGCACACAAATTTTAAGCATAAAAATCGTCCTATTCTATCATTTCTAGAGCATAAACCCCTTGCGTTCCCTAGTAAACTTTGATATAATGAACCTAATGTTCAAAGTTAAGCGAAAGGAAGCCAGCCATTAGTAAAACATCACGCACCAAACTCAACGGAGAAATTCGTTACCCTCAAGTTCGCGTAATCGGTACTAATGGAGAGCAGCTCGGTATTATGTCGAGTCGCGATGCGCAGATGATCGCCCGAGAACAGGGTGTCGACCTAGTAGAAATCGCTGCTAACGCCGACCCACCAGTTGTCAAAGTCATCGATTGGGGAAAATATCAGTACCAAAAGATGAAAGAGGAAGCGAAGAATCGCAAAAAAGCCCGCGAAAAACAGTCCGAGCTCAAGACGATGAAAATCGGCCTCAAAATCAGTGACAACGACCTCAATATCAAAGCTCGCAAGATTAAGAGTTTCCTAGAAGACGGCGACCGTGTCAAAATCATGATCGTCTTCCGTGGCCGCGAAATGGCCCACAAGGAGCTCGGTCAAGCTATGCTAGACAAAGTCATAGCCCTCATTTCCGAGGAATGTGACATCGTCCAAGAAGGCAAGACTCAATTTGCTGGGCGCAACTTATCAGTCGGAATTCGGAAGAAGTAATTTCCTACTTCCACGGTTCCCTGATCGCATATTAAATAATAATCAATAACTAAAGGAAAACCTATATGCCTAAGTTAAAAACGCATAAAGGCACCGCAAAGCGTATCAAGATTACCGGTTCCGGTAAAATTGCTCGCGAACGTGCCTACGGCAACCACATCCTTGCCAAAAAATCCAAAGCCCGCAAGCGCAACATGAAAACCGCTGCTTTCGTCAATGGCAAGATCAAGAAAAACGTTAAGACTGCATTAGGAGTTTAAGAATGAGAGTTAAACGTGGTGTCCCCGCTCGGGCCAAGCATAAGAAAATTTTAAACTCTGCGAAAGGTATGCAACACTACCGCACCCGCAGTTTCCGCCTCGCAAAGCAAGGCGTTATCAAATCATTGCGTTATTCCTACCGCGACCGTCGCAACCGCAAACGCGACCTCCGCGCTCTTTGGATCACGCGTATCAACAACGCATCTCGCGAATTAGGCCTTTCCTACTCGCAGCTCATGGCCGGCCTCAAGAAAAACGGTACGACTATCGACCGCAAGATCCTTTCCGAGCTCGCCGTTAGCCAGCCTGATGCATTCAAAGCTATCGTAAGCACCGTGAAGGAGAACAAATAATGGCAGTTTGTGAAATCAGCGGCAAAGGCAAGATGTATGGTCACAATGTGTCCTTCTCGCAGCGCAAGACCCGCAAAGTCTTCAAGCCCAATGTCCAAAAGAAAACTTTAATCATTGATGGCCAAAAAGTCCGGGTCAACGTTGCTACTTCTACGCTTCGCACCTTGAAGAAAAAAGGTCTCATCAAGAAATAATCTACGATTTTAATAATCATAAGAAATCACCCCGTATGGGGTGATTTCTTTGAGCCTTCAGTAAGCCGGGTTCTGTAATAGCCCCTCTCAGGACTACCGACAACCATCTATCTAGTCTCGATGTTGCCACCGAGCTCAAGCGGTGAGCGTGCATCCTCTGGCCGAGGTACGTAGCACTCCTTGCAGCTGGCAGGGTTTGCCCCCGGCGCATGTCACCATGCGCCGCTGTGAGCTCTTACCTCACTCTTTTCACCTTTGCCAAATTTCTTTGGCCGTTTAAGTTTCTGTGGTACTTTCCCTATCCTTACGGACGGTCGCCGTTAGCGACTACCATGCCATGTGCTGCCCGGACTTTCCTCTTGGACTCCCAAGCGATTGTCTTTCAGGCTCTCTTATATATTACCACATATTCCCCCTCCCCGCAACTTTTACTTCACTACACACCGAATCGTATATCCGCCATACCGATACTGCTCCCCACTCTCAGCATCAATCACAGTATTATTAAAATATAGATTATACACGCGAGATCCATTCAATGTGCTCGTCCAATAATTACCACTCAATCCAACAGACTTCAATGCGCCATCATTAGCCTTAAAATATCCCGCCGCCGGGAAAAAGGCTCCGCCGACTTCATTTTCTGCCTCAACTCCCAACCAATAGCCAAAAGTCTCGCTATTAGATTCCCAAGTCCCCACTTTTACTGTACCTTTATCAGCCAATAATTTAAGATCACCTTCCGCCCCACCCACCGGCAATCGCCACTCTTTCGGGCAAACATCATAGCCAATTCCTTCCGTCCCTGCCGTCGCTGTATACCAAGTATAATACGCTCCGTATAAAACTTTATTGCCATAATATACATGGTTACCCGTCGCAGAAGTATCGGTCCATGCTTCCGAACTCGGCACTGTGAAGTTTACACTCACATTCGAATCATATTCCGTAATCGTCTTATTCAATCCCGCTTTTATACTATCACCCGTAATTCTTAGATTCTGCGTCATCCAGCACTTCCCATCCGCTAACTTCGCCACTGTATAAGTATTATTATCTCGTATGTCCGTCAATGTCGTCTCCGTCCCGATCGCCACCGAGTCACATACTTCCATCGTCATATCCTGCATATAGACGAGATCATCCCACGGTACATACATTACCGACGCCGGCGTCGCGACTACCGACAAATTAGCTGAAGCCTTATACGTCCCCGCCGTCGCCTCCTCATTAAACTTCGTCGCGAACACTAATTTCCTCGAGAAATCCACCCCGCCTTCAATCACATCGTCCCCCGCCAGACCCTTACTTGCCGCCGATCCATAGCTCAGCTCCTCATTTGCCGTCTCAACATTTCCCCAGCTATACCCCCATGAATTATCTACCAACTCAGTACCTTTCACGCCTTCCGTTCCCGCTAAATCCTCCGGCCCGCTCATCTTCACTTCCGACAAGGTCATCGTATAATCCGTAATATCTTTCGCCGATAATTTAATTGTATGCTCCGAATAATTCACCTTACCATATTCCGCCACCACTTTATCATAAACCGCCGTACCGTTATTATCGATACTTAGTGAAACCGTTGGCACCGCATGTTCAGTCGGCGTTGTCAAGATCGGCACCGTCTCACATACTCCATTTATCTCCTTTATCGTATAACCAGATGGCATGTCCGGCAACATCGAACAAGCAACTGCATCAACTTTACTAACTGGCACTAATCCTAAAAGCAGAGCCACCACACCCACGCAAAGCCCTATTGGAATACTATGATGACTTTTGCGCAAAAAGTTATATTTTTGTAAGTATGATTGGTGCATGTGGCCCTCCTTTTAGTTTAGATAGGAACCCTGCGTGGCACCTTTTTACCTATCTAACATGCTGGTAGCCAGATGCAAATGTATACCAACAAAAAGGCACCACTAGGGGTGTTACAGCAATCAAGTCGGCAAAGTCACAATGACGATCCGCAGAAAGCTCCCTAATGGCGCCTTCAACAATCATCATCATGACAAAATAAAAACCTTGCCATATTAAATCCTGATTACTGTAACACTACCATTATATCACAAAACTCTAAGCTTTTTAGAAAATTAACTCTCAAAATGTCGATCTACTGCAAGATTCGCTTGTTCGTCCGCCTTAGTATTCTGCTCACGCGCCACATGCACAAATGCACACGCCTCAAACTTCCCCACTAACTCTCGCACACTATTATATATCGACAAAATATCACGATTTTTAACCTTATACACCCCGTTCATCTGATTCACCATCATCAAATTATCAGCGACAAATCTCACCGATTTCAGTCCCAATTCTAACGCCTTCTCACATCCCGCTTTTAGAGCATAATACTCCGCCACTCTCGATGTCGCAAACCCGATAAACTCTCCCCCGCATGCCAACACTTCCCCATTCGGGCCCACAATATAATAACCAATCCCTGCCGGCCCCGGATTTCCCCGACTACACCCATCGACATAAATCGTTGCACTATTCGCCACCGTCTTGTAATTCGCACGATTTCCGTGGTCTGTCTCGATTTCTAACGCCGTCAAGCTCGCCTCATCAAGATGATACCCCGCCAGCTCATCCGTCTTAATATATTTATACGCCGTATACCGCTCCTGCGGTATAATTTTTGTATTCTCAGCCAATTTTACCGTATATATTATATACAAATTGCTCAGCTGACTTGACCCCTGTGGCGCCAAAAAAGTGATCACATCTTTTAATTCCGTCTTTTCCGTCACCTCGACGCCGAGATACTCCTCTAGCATTCGGTCCATCGCCTCTTCCGGCTGTTCACCAAATTTAATCTTCCCCGTCGGCAACTCCCAAATCGGCGCACTGTCGACCCGACCTTGCGACTTCTTCATAATCAGGACTTCCCGCCCATTTTGTATTATACCAGCAACTCGAATGCGTTGTTTCATTATTTCAAATTCTACCTAAATAAATCAGCCTCTATTTGCCCAGGGTGCTTTAAAAATAGGATTATACGCGGAAGAAGCGAGCAGCGGACCGAGCCGTACTACAAGTACGGTGAAGGAGCAGCGCAACTTCTGACAAAGTAGAATCCATTTTTAAGGCACCCTGGTGACGATGTTTTCCCTGTAGTATATACAAGGTGGGTAAAATCTTATGCGACACTTCCACGGAAGTGAGCCACGAAATCCCTAAACATGATTATTCAGGAAAATCATGCCGCCACCAAGGCTACCTCTATTATACCACACTTCCCCTCTATCTCCTAGAGACTTTAGCTCAGTAATTCCTACTATTTTTCAGAATAAATGCGTGAACCAAGAGAAGCCGCTCAATATCCCCGACACCGCCCCGCCCATCACCACCGACAGGAAGCTCGGGAATACAATCACTACTAGCATCACCACGATAATCCCCCATCTCTCCATCCCGTCCATCACATTTCTCACCGCATCCGGCGCAATCGCATACAACACCCGCGATCCATCTAGCGGCGGGATCGGGATCAGGTTAAACACTCCGAACCCCAAATTTACCAGCACGAACTCCGCAATAATTATTCCCCATAACCCCGTCGTGTAATATAATCCTCCATCCATCACCTGCAAAGCTCCTGTCCACGTCCCGATTAGGAACCCCACAAACGCCAAGATAAAGTTCGTCAACGGCCCTGCAATTGCCACTAGCGCCATCCCCCATGGCCCATGTTTTAGCTTACTCGTATTTACCGGCACCGGCTTCGCTCCCCCAAAGATCGGCCCGCCACTCATAAACATCATGATCGGAATCAAGAATGACATTACTGGATCGAGATGTTTCAGCGGATTTAGCGTCAACCGCCCATCATCCTTTGCCGTATTATCACCTAGCCAGTACGCCACCAATCCATGCGCCAGCTCATGTAGAACCATCGACACCAAAATCACCATCAAGATAATTACTAATGTCAATATACTATTTCCGCTCAATTTTCACCTCTACTTGCCGCAAAGCTCATTCAGAACTCGCATATAATACTACGTCAGCGCAATCACTTCCAGCGCCACCGGCAACGCCTCAAAATTCTTCAATTTATACTTCTTCTCCGCCCTCGGCGCCAGCTTCAGCTCTGTTACCATTCCGTCAACATTCCCCATCGCGATCACCACTTTCGGCTCCACCTCGCGCACTGCCCTCACTGACGAAGTACATAATACATCCGACACACCTAGCTCATCCAGCATCGCCGCTTCTTCATTATCGCCAATGATCCCGATATGTACCGTGCCAATCACCGCCTCATATGCCGTCCGGTCACCCTTCGTCGCGAGCCCACGAATCGCTACGTCACCGATCTCGAACTCCCCCGGCCCTTCAATCTTCCCCACATTCAGATTCGCATCAATCACCCCCTCCGCCACGTTAAACTTAATACTCGTCTTCTTCGTCGTTAAAATAATTTCATCTGGATTTTTACATTCAATTTCAAACATTTTACCTCCTTACATCTCCACCGTTGCGTCTACTTTTATAATTCCCTCTGGATCATACAATTCTGTAATTTCCATATCTTCAAGAATCCCCATCACAAACTTATCTTTCACGCTTAGTCGATAAAGGTAGTCATCTCGCCCTAGAATTACATAATCTAGCGGTTTCCCCTGTTTCTTCTCGACCACTTCCGCCCATCGTGTTAGCTTCTTGGTTTTATCATCCCCAATTATCAATAGATCAATTCCATCCTGCCCCGGCGCTCGGTTAAATAACGCCATCCCCCTCAGATATCGCGACACTGGCTTAATATACTCATCCCAGCTATTCGACGGTCGCCGTTTAATTTCCTGTACTTTCGTCGCCGCCACTGCCTTGTGTGGCGCAAACATCTCCTGAAAAGCATGTGCAAACGGATGTTTCATGTTCGCCGCATAGTAGACCTTATTATCAAAAGTTTCATTCCGTATCACCCCTATACTTTCTAGATTCATCAACTCTCGCCGCACCGAGTTAATCTGCTCCTCGATTAGCCGTGTGATTTCCCGTACATAAAAAGATTTATTCGTATTCGCAAAGAATAGCTCCAATAATTTCGCTCGCGTCTTTGACCCGAAAATTTTTTCAACTGGCGCATTATTTTCTTTACTCATCCTGTATACATTTTATCACGTATTCCCTAATTTCCGCAAGTGGCAACCAGTTAATTTTATTATTTCTTTTAAACCACGTCATTTGTCGCTTCGCGAGATGCCAGTCATCATAAGTCGCCAGTTCTTTTGCCCGTTCTAAATTGTATTCACCCTGCATATATCCCCACGCAAACTGATAAATATCACTCTTCATCGCCTGACTCCCCCAGCCATACTTTTCTACTAATCTCGCAGTCTCCTCGTACAAATCTTGAATAAATAATTTGCTCACCCTCTCTGTTATTCTCTCCCGCAAAACTTCTGGGTCTGTCTTCACGCCAATGAGTAAATAATTTGTACAGTCACCTTTCCGGTCTTCCTGCGACACTTTTTTCTCATCACTAAACTTATAATCAAACACTAACGCATCAATATACAATCCCGTTCCTCCTACCACCATCGGCAGATTCCCCCGTTCCCGAATCTCCGCTATTTTTCCGAGAGCATATTCCTTCCAATCCGCCACCGTAAATCTCTCCCCTGGCTCGACCAGATCAATTCCCCAGTGTTTTATTCCCTGTTGTTCACCCGGGGTCGGTTTTGCCGTCCCGATATCCATCCCCTTATATATCGCTCGTGAATCCGCCGAAATAATCTCCGCCCCAGCAAACCCCGCTAGCGGCCGCCCTTCCCTCGCCCGAGCTTCTATCTCCAAAGCAATCTCAATCGCCACCCCTGTCTTCCCGCTTGCCGTCGGCCCTAAGATTACAACTGTTTTATCAAATTCCATCCTTACTATCTTCCGAAAATAATAAATCCCGGAGCAAAAGTGTTGACGTTAGCTAAAAATTGCGTTAAAATAGCCCTATAAGAGTTGGTTACCTCTCGACTATAGCTTTATTAGCCACGTCGAGGGTAATTTTTTGTTTTCGTACAGTTTTTGTATCATGATACTCCACTGACTCTTCAAAAACTACTCTCATGAGCACCCTTTCCGAATTTTAATTGTTATAAGTTTTATCGACCTATAACTGCGCCAAGCACCCTTGCTCTACGCCCATACTATCAAATCTCCCACGAGAAGTAAAGCACTGCACCCCCTGTTTTTCGCATTTTCAGCTTAATACCAAAATTAAATTGTTGCTAAAGTCGCCCACCACTATGGCCCAGTCATCGAAGCTGGGCCATGCACAGGACCTACCTCTTCTCCGCTCGCTTTTCGATAAACTCCGCTAACTCGTCCAGTTTCACGGTCTCCTCGCCATCACGCAAGCGAACGCTCACTGTACCTTCCGCAGCATCTCGCGCCCCCACGATGATCACTACTGGAATCTTCAGCGCCGTCGCTTTCTTAATCTTCTTCCCTAGCGAATCATCGCTCAAATCTACCGAATACCGCAATTTATTATGCGCGATCGGCTCAGACAGCTCAATCCCCTCCAGGACCTTAGCAACCTTGTCTGCATACTCCGTAGCATCAGCCGACACCGTTAAGACCCTTACCTGCTCCGGTGCACACCATAGCGGAAACCATCCCGCAGTATGCTCAATAAACACGCTCATAAATCGCTCAATCGACCCGATCAATGCACAGTGCACCATGATCGGTGTTTTCTTCGTACCATCCGCATCCGTATATTCCAGCCCAAACCTTACTGGCATCGCATAGTCGAGCTGCACCGTCGCGAGCTGCCATTCCCGCCCCAGCGCATCCACTGCCATGAAGTCCATCTTCGGCCCATACATCGCCGCTTCCCCCACACCGACGTAATATTCCATCTCAAACTTCTTCGCCATCCGCTCAATCGCCACCTCGGCCTTCTCCCACATCTTCTTATCACCAATGTAACCTTCCCCATCATCTCGGAAGCTTAGGCGCAATTTCAATTTCATATCCACCCGACGATACAAATCCTTCGCACTTTCAATCAATTCCCCAAACACCCCCTCGACCTGATCTTCCGTACAGAACACATGTGAATCATCCTGCGTAATCGCCCGCACCCGCGACAGCCCTCCAAGCTCCCCCTTCCGCTCATCTCGGTATACCATCGTCGTCTCCAGATATTTCACTGGCAATTCCTTATACGATCGCGGCGCACTCGCGAAAATCTGCGAATGGTGTGGACAACTCACCGGCTTAATCGCCAGCTCATCCCCGCTTTCCATACTCGTAAACCGCAAAAGCTCTGGGAATTTCTCATAATGCCCCGAGGTCTTATACAAATCCACATTCGCAATATGCGGAATACATACCTTCCGATACCCGCAGCGCAGCCGATACCCCTGCGTAAATTCATTCAGCATATCTCTCAGAATCGTCCCTCGCGGCGTAAACAGCGGCAATCCCGACCCCACCAGCTCAGAAAACGCAAACAAATCCAGCTCTTTCCCCAGCCGACGATGATCGCGCTTCTTTGCTTCCTCCTGCTGCGCCTCATACGCCTTTAGCTCTTCCTCCGTCGGAAACGCCACCCCATAAATCCGCGTCAGCATCTCTCGCTTCTCGTCCCCTCGCCAGTATGCCCCGGCGATTCGCTCCAGCTTCCACGCCCCGATTTCTTTCAAATTCTCAACATGCGGCCCCTTACAGAGGTCAGCAAATAAGACCTTCCCATCCCGAGGATCGACCAAATCATAAAACGTAATTTTCTCATCCTGTGGCAACTCTTCAATCAGCTCCGTCTTATACTTCTGCCCCGTCTCGCGAGCCCAGTCCAGCGCCTCCTCCCGCGACACTTCCCTAGCAACCATCTTACATCCCCGCGCGATAATCCCCCGCATCTTCTTCTCAATTTTCGCCAGATCAGCATCGGAAATCTTCACATCTCCGAAGTCCATATCATAATAAAACCCATTCTCAATCGCCGGCCCCACCCCAAAAGTTGTAGTCGGATAAAGCTCCTGCACCGCTGCCGCCATCACATAGCTCAGACTATGTCGCATCTTTTCAACTTGTTCTTCCATAGCTTTATCCTTTCTCTGGTCTCCCAGTTTTTACCTCCTCATTATACCATACATCTCATCGCCTCATCGTAAAATCCCCTACCACTATCACTCTAAATCCCCACCCCACACATCTCGTCATCCCATCATACCCTTGTACACGCCCTTCACCTCATTCCGCTATTGACTTTTTCACCAATGTGTGCTATAATGAAAGTATAACCACGAAACCTCACGTTCCGCGGTTGTGTTCCTGTTCCCTTTTTGCAAATCTATAGCAAAGGAGGTATTCCTCATGCTTAGCAAAAGCGAACGCACCTTAAGAATGAAGGAGGCATTTATCAGCCTACACAAGCAAGGTCTCACCCTGAAGCAGATCGCCCACCGGTTTGACCTCGACAGCAGCACCGTCTACGCCCATCTCCAAGAGATCGCCGACGCTGCTGGCGTCCCCCGCGAGTCTCTCCTCCAGTTTCCCCATTCCCCGCACCTGACCTACGAGCGCCGCTTCGAGCCCGTCGAGCCTATCGACATCGAGGCCGTCCACGCTCATTTCGTCACCATTTCCGACGAGCTCAATCAGACCCTCATCGCCATCTCCCAGCAAATTTCCCAGAGTCTATCGGTTTCTGATCAAATCGCAAAGGAGGAAGCGTCATGGCAATAGCGAACAGCAAGCTTCACGGTCTACAACATCGAGACGTCAGATATGGCATCAAGAACGGCCTCACCATCGCCGGTTTCTGCGAAAAGTACGAGTGCACCGAAGCTGAGTTTGAGAAAAAGCTCCGCGCCCTCTATCGGCGTGACGCCGATGACATGTTTGACGCAATCCGTGCCAACGAGAAGAAAGCTAATCGTCAAGGCAGCGGCCGCCAATCCAAGCAGTTTTCCACCTCTATCAACCCCGCGAATCTCCCCGACAATCTCACCCTCGACCCCAGCGCCGCCGCCCTCTTCGGTGTTTCTCCCATAAAAGACCCCCCCCCGGCACGAACGGAAATCCACCCGCCGCAGATGGTCTATCGATCATTACCGATCATGAACCTACCGCGGCCAGACCCACCGAAGGCTCTTCTGCGACCATACCCACTAAGGGCACCATACCTGCTATACCCGACCGCGATTCCCCGGAAGCCCGTCTCGCCCAGCTCAGAGCCACCGAGCCCGTCCAGAGCGACGCCGTCATGCAGCTCGAATCTCAACACAAGTCTATCGCCCGCAAGCATCGCGCTTGCATCGCCGACCTCAGGCAACTCAAAACCGACATGGAGTCCCTCCGCGACCAATTCAATGCTAAGGCCGCCGAGTACGAATCCATCGTTTCCCAGAATAACGGCTTCGTTACCCAGATGAACCAGATCTCCAGCGAACGCGCCGAAAAGGTCACCTTACTTGCCGCCATCCGCCGCGAAATCGAGTCGCTCAGCGTCATTACCCTCTGCGCCTACGAAAACGGCACCATTGAGCCGCTCGATCAACCCTCGGCCAGTCCCAACGACCCTCTCGACGAATCCGGCAGCGATCAGCTTTTCACCGAATTCCGCGACCGCGCCGATCTCGAAGAGCTCCGAATCAAAGACATCCGCATCCTGGCTCGCATGGTTTCCATCGTCCGCAATTCTACACACCGCATCGAGCCCGTCTTCGAGAACGAGACTCTCGAACCCTACTTCCAGACTCTCTGCACTGCCTAAGCATTACCCTCAGAATCTCCACCTCGCTAAAATACTCAAGCTCAACCTACCACTTCATTCCCCGCACCGCCTCCCCGGAGGCGGTTTTTCTTTTCCAAAAATACTACCCTTAACTTTATCGTCTAGTAGTTCTCAAGACTCCTCTCTACCGCCTTATCATCCAATCTTTACAATTCTTCCCCATTCTACGAATCTATGCTATAATAAACTCACAACCAATATCCGGGTCGCTAGCTCAGCTGGCTAGAGCGCCTCGTTTACACCGAGGAGGTCGGGGGTTCGAGCCCCTCGCGACCCACCATAGAAAATACTCCACCTTAGTGGAGTATTTTCTATATCACATCACCACAAATGAAACAAGACCACAGCAAAAAGGGCCCGCCACACATCGGCGAACCCGTTTTGTTACTACGGAGAATCTAACGTCTTCATCCGGCCCAAACATACCGCTAGCTATTACCGAAATTACTCGCACCGAATCGACTTTGCCGCCATCGCAGCTTATTCCGCTTTCGGCAGCAGTCGCCGGCAGAGCTGTGCCAGCTTCTCGACGTTCTCATCCGAGAGGGCATAGAAGTCGCCCTCAAACTGCGGCACGTTCCGCGACACTTCGCGTGAGACTTTCGCCTTCTCCAGGCCCAGCTTCCTCGTGTCATAGATTCCCTGAGGCCCCCTCAGGCTCCACCACACGCTGCCTTCCAGCTCGTCGCCGTAGCCCTGATGATGAAACAGCCGAAACTCCGACTGCAGTTTCGCGACATTCGCCGCCTTGAGCAAGCTCCCCGCCAGCGCCACCAGCGCCGGCATCGACGCGATCGGCGGCAAGGTCTCCAGCTCACTGACTAATGCCTCTACATTCTCCAAATTCACTGTTCTCTGCGCCATTTTTACCCCTCCATTTTTTTCGCACAAAAACCAGTACCTAACGTTCTGTAAGCTCATCAACTTAATCAGCTAATTCAAGCTTACCTTCTTATTGTAGCACACATTTTCTATTTTGTCAAGACTATTTATGCTTTCCCGCAAATCAGTCAACCCCGTCTACCATCATTTCGACGTCAGAGCCTTACCGCTTTTCCGACCCCTGTTTCTTCCCTGTCCGCTTCCGCTTCGAAACCTCCCTTGTCCGCTTCCGCCTCGCAGCCTTCACCTCTCGCACATATCCGACGATCGACGTCACAAACATCACCATCTCGCACAATACCCCAAATGGCGATTTAACAAACCCATTATACGTCATCCAACAAAACGCCACCGGAATCCCCAAGAACTTATATACCTTCGTACTCTTCTGCCAGATCGAGATTTCGTATAGCACTGTCGCCGCCACCGACAGCAAACTCAGCGGCCCATCGTACGTCAGCCACGTCACCACCCCTATTCCCGCTAGCACCACCACCAAAACCACATACCTCAATACTCCATGAAAGGATGCGGAAATCTTCGATGAAGTACGAGAAGAGTTCGAAGCGCGCAAGGGAGCTGTACTTCCGGTACTGCTCCCGCGCATTGGAGAACTCGCCGAAGTAATTCGCGAAGAGGACGCATCCTCCCACAGATAATAGAAATTTGCTAACAGAATGATAACTGACATCGCCATCCCCAAATCCGCCCCTAGAAGAATAAACGCCACAATCCCACACGCCATCGACGCAATATCTAGCGTCACCACTGCTTTCCGATTTTTCGCCAGATACGACGCCCCGAGTAATCCATATTCCACCACTGTAAATATCTGTGATAAGATCCAAACAAAAGTAATTTCCATTTTTACTTACTTTCTCCTTACGCCTATTTTACCACATCCTCTCCCAAAGCGAGCAAATCCGATTTCACCTCTTTACTTTTCTCGGGAAATCAGTTATAATGGTACATAGTCAATAATATAAATCTATTATCGAGGAAAAGTAATGCCGATTATTAAATCCGCAAAGAAAGCCGCTCGTCAGGCGGTCAAGCGCACCGCTCACAACCAAGAGATCAAGAGCGACATCAAATCCGCCTTGAAAGCTTTCAAGGCTAACCCTACCGCTGAAAATATGTCTAAAGCTCAGTCCGAATACGACAAAGCCGTCAAGAAGGGTCTCCTGAAGAAGAACACCGCTTCCCGCCGCAAAGCTTCCCTAGCAAAATTCGCAAAAGCTGCTAAAGCTACTGCTTAATCCGAATCCGACAAATCCCCGACTAACCTCGGGGATTTTTGTAACCTCCAAAACCAACCCAAGGACCAAACTAAACCTGTTAAAAAGCCGCCCCTCAGGGCGGCCTGCTTTTCAATATTCTCTCATTGCCTTTCCGTCACATTCTCGCGGCCCAGCTTCACCATACTCCGTTGCCAGAAGAAATAGCTCGTGATTACCGTACCCGACAGGGTCAGAATTCTCGTCACCGCCACGATCGCCGAAGCCAGCGCGACGCTCATTCCAAACCCGCCCAACAGATAAATCATCGCGCCTTCAAAGCCTCCGATTCCACCCGGCGTCGGGATAACCGCCCCGACGATATCGCCCGCCGCAGCCGCCACGATCAGCTGCAGGAACAGCTCCGAATAGCCCATCGACCACGCCACGATCAGAAACGGCGTATCTTCCAAGATCGTATAGAGCATCCCCCAAGCCCACGAACTCGCCAGGCCGCGCTTATCCATCTTCGCAAAGAGTAACGCTCTGCGCAACTCCGACAGATAGCTATCAATCTTTTCGTTTCGCGTCCGAATCTTCCCCGTCAACGCCAGCAGCAACACTGTGAAGACCAGCACCATCGCCACGATCATCACTGTCATAACCACCATCGGCATTACCGGCATATCATTGAGCTTCCCCATCACCAGCAGCACCAATGTCGCCCCGATGATACCGATCCAGTTCGTCGTGACCGAGACTATATAGCGATACACATACATCCCGCCCGTGTACCCAGGAGACACGCCATACGGCTTCAGCCGCTCCGTCGCATAGACCAATCCCGACAAACTCGCCGACGGCACTACCGTGTTCACGAAATGCAGCTCATACTGGATTCCACCAAGCTCCCCCGCCGACAGACCAAATCTCCCCAGATATGGGTACCAAATCCTCCCTGCCGCATAGAACATTAATACCGTATTCGGTATCAATAGCAGCAGGATTGAGATTTTCGCGCTCTTCAGGTATCCGATTGCTTCGTCCAGCGCATCCACCCACCCCAGCGCCATCACCAGCATCATCAGAAACACCACGGCCGAGACCACCCATACGACGATTTTTCGCTTTTTCATCATGTGATTCCCCCCATGAGATATAAAAATACTGGCCACTATTTCCTAGAATAGTAGTCCACCTTAATTATATCATTTTCTTAGGTTTTTATCAATCCATCTCCGATAGCGCCCGCCCTTTGAACCTGTAACGCGTTTACAAGTTCAACTTTTTTCTACAGAGATAATTATCAATTTATCCTACCGAATAACCGAGATTTGCAGCAATAATCCCTTTATCAACATCCACGGCTCGATACTCGAACTTTTCATCTCTATATCAACTTTTGCCATCTCTTTGATAATCCTCCGCTCCTTTCCCCCGCTTCGCGAACTTTCAAATTTCTTTAACATCTGCGTCACCATCAGCCCAAAAAACATATACGGATCCTGCGTTAACTCAATTTTCTCTACCATCGCCACCGCTTTCTTCCCATCCACCAGCGCCGTATCGAGAATATTAAACACTAGATTCATCTCCGGCCTCTTCCGCTCCGGAAATTCCATCATCTCCGCCCCCGCCTCCTTCAGTCTTTTATATCCCGCCGACCGTTTATCGATCTTCATCTCCCAGACAATTACTTCATGCTCCGTATCTAGATAATCCCCAATTTTCTCCCAGACCGCCGAATTTTCAGTCAAATCTTTCAATAAAATCTTCCGTTCCCCCTCCCCAAACAGTGACGTCCCCTGAAAAATACTCGGCAAATCCGCTACCTGCAAACTTTCCCCCTCGTAGACTTCATAGTCCTTCCCGAGCGCCCGCTTGACCGCTTTCTCCGCTTCTAACCGATTCTCCCCATAAAATATCTTAATCACGGAAATACTCCGGCTTTTGTTGGCATTTCGGACAATAATGAGTTCCTCTGCCAGCTACCCTAGTTTTCAGAATTTTTTCTCCGCACCTCTTACACGGCTGCCCCTCCCTTCGAAACACCTCCGCAAACAGCTCTAAATAATTTCCCGTACTCCCATCCGGCTTAATATAGGTCGCCATGGTTGACCCTCCCGAGTCGATCGACGCCAACATCACGCTCCTCGCCCCCTCTAATATTTGCCCAATCTGCTCTTCAGAAAGTTCTCCTGCCTTCGTCGCCGGATGCACACTTGCATAAAAAAGTGATTCATCCGCATAAATATTCCCCAGCCCCGCGATCACCTTCTGATCGAGCAGTACCGCCTTAATCGGCGACTTCGCATGTCGCTGACACTGGCTGAATAATTCTTTTACATCCATCTCCCATGGTTCTTTCGCCAGCTCCGCAATAAACTTTTCCTGCTCAACTTCAGAGGTCGGAATCACTTTTACAAACCCGAACTTCCTCTGATCGTTAAAATATAATATTCCGTCTTCAAACTCAAAACTCACCCTCGTCTGACTATTCGGTAGAGCCGCGATAAAATTTTTACTCGGATGCCCTGCCGCAAAATTATCTTCTTCGTTTTCTCCCCGCCAAATCAGCTGCCCTGTCATCCTCAGATGCACCATAAACGTAAAATTATTACTCAGATCGACCAGTAGCGCCTTACCTCGCCGCCGAATCCCCGTCACGACCGCGTCGACTATATTCCCCTCATCCCCCTGAAAACATTTCGGCGTCGTCGCATCAATTTCCACTTTTACGATCTTTTTCTTGATAATCAACGGCTCTAATCCCCGTTTGATCGTCTCTACTTCTGGTAACTCTGGCATACTATAATTCTCCTTGATCTCCTCCATAATACTTTGATTCTATATTCACGATCGGTATATTAAAATACGCCGCGTGCCGCAAAGTGTCATCGGTTATTTCACCATCCATAACCACCAGATAATCCGGCTTCAACGGCTTCCCCTCTTCATCATATCGTAACATTGCCACCTCATTATAATATCGTTTATACCTATCGTCCGGATGTTCCAGTCTGTCTAAATCTGACAATGCGCCAACCTGAAAGACTCTGTCCTTACGTACATATCTTGGCATCATCGCATCATCATTACTTACCCGTATCAAAGAGCTTGGCCTTACGTGGTCAAAGCCATATCTTACCGCCTGTGTCCCCAACATCGCTCGCATCGCCGACCCGCCATTCATATCGCTCATGGTCTTTGTATTAAAATACGATGTCGACAGAGTATTCCCTTTTTGCCTCGTACCACTCTCCGTCTGCGTCTCAAAAAACTCCCTAGACGGACTCTTCTCCATCCACTTTCCCGGATCCCTTAATACCTCCTGAGCTGTACCTTGCCCTACACTTTTAGTCCCTTCCCCCTCGGCGCCCAATTTATACCCCACATTATGTGACAAAATCGCCACCGGGTAACCCTTCATATCATATACCAGCACCTCTTTACCATCATATTCCATCGTTCTTGCGTCCGCCTGAGTCCCAGTTTCTGCCGCTGCCCCTATCTCATCTATCCCCGTCAATCTTTCATTCAAATCCTGCTCGATTTCCAGCCGTCGCTGTTCAAACTTCAATTTCCTCTTCGCGCCGCCTTCTCGCATCGCCCCCACCTCACTCATCTGCATCTCTAATAATTCCCGATCTTGCCGCGCTTTCTCCTCTAGCACCTGCCTCAAATTATCTTCCCTCTCTCGCACTCGCCTCGCCTCTTCCTCCTCCCAAGCCCGCGGATCCCATGACTCACCCATTTCCTGCTGTGACTTATCATCTTCCCCTGTCGCCTCGATTTGCTCCGCCCGCTCCTGCCGTCGCCTTCTCCACCCATCAAACGCCCCAATCATCATCCCTACCCCAGTCACCTGTAGGACTTTCTGACCAATTCCTCTTAACCGCTCCCGCGTCACCTCGCGCCGCTCCGCCCGTAACTCCGCCTTATGCGCTTTCCTTTCCTGTGACACTCTCGCCAACCACTCTTCTTTCGTTTCCGTCGGCATTCCCACCCGCTCCCACGCGTTCTGCGGAGTGTCTACATCAGTCCTCTTCAGCTCATCCCAGCCCCCATCTACTTCATCTCGTCCATGCCCCGCATCTCCTCGTTCCGCCTGTACTTCGTCCGCCATCTTCTCCCATTCGTTCTTCCCCTGCATACCGGCCATGCCAACATCCTGTTTTACCCGCTCTATTTTTTCCATCACACCTTCTTTCTATAATTCTCCCCAATTCTTCCCTGTACTTACATCTACTTTTAACTTCACTGGCAATTCTGGCGCCACCCCCTCCATCTCCGCCTTCAGGATCCTCGCGATCTTCTCCGCCTGCGGCTCCTCACACTCAATAATCAACGAATCATGCACCTGCATAATCATCTTCGCCCCCTCTGGCAAAACGTCATTCACTCTGATCATTGCTCGCTTCATCAGATCCGCCTCTGTCCCCTGGATCGGCATATTCTGTGCCGCTCGCTCCGCCCCAGTCCGAATCAAGAAATTACTCGACTTCACATCTGGTGTCGGCCTACGCCGCCCGAAATACGTCTCTACATACCCCATTTCTCGCGCCTGCGTCAGCACTCTCTCTAGATAGTCCTTGATCGGCTTCCGTAACTCGAAATAGTGGTCAATAAACTCCTTCGCCTCCATAATACTCATCCCCGCCGCCTGCGACAGCCCCTTCACGCTCATCCCGTAGAGAATCCCAAAGTTGATCACCTTCGCCGCCCGCCGCTGCGTCTTTGTCACCTCCGTCATCGGCACTCCAAAGGCTTCCGCCGCCGTCTTCGTATGAATATCTATATCGCTATTGAAATCATCGATCAGTGCCTTATCTCCTGCCAGTGCCGCCGCCAGCCTTAGCTCAAACTGCGAATAATCCGCACTCACCAGTACATTGCCCTCCCCCGCGATAAACCCCGTCCGGATTCTCCGCCCTTCTTCCGTTCTGACCGGGATATTCTGCAAATTCGGATTCGTCGACGACAATCTCCCCGTCGCCGTCACATTTTGATTAAATGTCGTATGTACCCGCCCGTTCCTGTCTGCCAACTCCGGCAACGGCGCAATATACGTCGATAATAGTTTCGCTATCTCTCGATATTCCTTAATCGCTCCGATAATCTCATGCTGCCCCTCTAGCTTATCCAGCTCTTTTATCCCCGTTGAGTATCCTCGTCGCGTCTTCTTAATTCCCTTTGTCGGCAATCCAAGTTTTGTAAATAACACTTCCGATAGCTGCACTGGTGAATTGAGGTTAAACTCATATCCTGCCATTGAGTAAATTTTGTACTCAATTTTCTCGACCTCTGCTGAAAACTCTTTTTTCATCTCCTGGAAGTACTTCCGATCGATCAGCATCCCCTCTTCTTCCATCTGGTATAAAATCGGTATCAGAGGTAGATCAAACTGTACAAAAATTTTATACAACCCTGGAAATTCCTCAAATTCCACCTTTTGCGCCTCATATTCCGTCTTTTCTTCCCCATATTCTACATCCCGTGCCAGCGGATTCAGCAAGAACCTCCCCTGCCCCAGATCCCAAAACTTTCCGCCTCCAAGGATCTTTTCCGCCACCTCTGTATTTTTATGCATCAACGCCTTTACATCCCAACTCAGCAATACCCCATCCTCCGTGTAGTGCGGAATCTCCAAAATCTGCTGTGCATAAGCCAAACTCTCCGATTTCCGCCCCTTAGTTACAGTCTTTTTCTCCTTAGAGGCCTCAAATTCGCTCTCTGGCGCATTTTTAAGCTCAACCGCCTTATCACCAAGCTTTAGCTCTTCCATGCCCTTAGAAGACTTCTCCATACCTTCTATCGCCTTCAGGAATCGCCCTACCAAGCTCTTAAACTCCAGCTTCTTCAGTGCTGCCACGATTCTCTCTTTATCTATCACCAAATCCGGCAAATCCTTCAACGAAACCGGCGCATCCGTCATGATCGTCGCCAAAAAATACGACATTTCCGCACTTTCCTTCCCCGCCTCTAGCTTCGTCTTCGTACTCCCCTTAATTTCGTCAATATGCGCATACACCCCCTTGAGATCCCCATATTCGTTCAACAGTTTCACTGCTGTTTTCTCACCAATCCCCGGCACCCCTGGAATATTATCCGAACTATCTCCCTTCAGCGCTTTTAGATCAAGGAACTGCGCCTTACGGATCCCATATTTCGCCTCCACCCCTGCGACATCTATCTCTTCTAGCTTCGAGAAGCCCTTTAGGATCCGATACATCCGTGTATTTTCGTCCACTACCTGCAACATATCGAGATCTGACGACACAATATACGTCTCCCAGCCCCCTTCTTCATCCGCCTGCAAGGCTAGTGTCCCTATTATATCATCCGCTTCATACCCATCACATTCTACAAAATCCCACCCCAGCGCCTTCACTAGCTCCTCCAAGAGCGGAATCTGCGTATAGAAATCATCCCCCGGCTTCGTTCTCCCTGCCTTATACTCCGAAAAAACCGCCTTCCGTTTCGCCGTCGACGTCCGCGAATCCCATGCCACTACCACCTTTGTCGGGTCAAGCTGTCTTACAATCTCCATCGCAATCGCCGCAAACCCATACACGCCCCCCGTCGGCGTACCATCACTCGTTGAAAGCGCCCCCATCGCATAATACCCCCGATAAAACACTGATTTTCCGTCAATTATCACCAACCTCTTCATGTCCCTATTGTACCACGAATCACGCCTCCATTCCCTAAATCCCCTAAACATCCAATCCGCCCCAAAACCTTATATTATGCTACAATAATAATATGTCAGAAACTAAAGATGTAAAACTTATTGCCATCGTCGGCATGGCCGGCAGCGGCAAATCCGTCGCTATTGATTATCTTACCGACCGCGGCATCCCGAAATCTTACTTCGGCGGCATGAACCTCAAAGAAATGACCAAGCGTGGCATCGAAATCACCCCCGAAAACGAGCAAATCTTCCGCAAACAAATCCGCGAAGAAGAGGGTAACGATTGGGTTGTCCGCCAAGTCATTGCCGAAGTTAATGACCTCATCGCCGCCGGCCAGAAACGCATCGTCCTCGACGGGCTCTACTCCTGGACCGAATACAAAATCCTCAAAAAGTCCTTCCCCGGCAAGCAGCTCACCGTCGTCGCCGTCGTCTGCCCTCGTAATCTCCGCTACGAGCGCCTCTCCGTCCGCCCTGTCCGCCCACTTGATTCAGAGGCCGCCCGCTCCCGCGACTACCACGAAATCGAAACCATCGAAAAAGGCGGCCCCATCGCCATGGCCGACTATTACATCATGAACGATTCTACTATCGATAATCTTCATTCTCAGCTCAAATCCATCCTCCAAACCATCAATTTCTAAACCCACCCAACGAAACTTCAAGTTCTTCATTTGGCAAAATCCGACAGACTATTTCGAGATCAAAATCGAGCTATTTTTGAATTTGAGGAGATGAAGCGCGTCTCCAGACGAGCGAATCTACGAAAAACAAAAAGAGCCGATTTTGGCTCGAAATGGAGCCGCGATCGAGATTTGAACTCGAGACCCCTTCCTTACCATGGAAGTGCTCTACCACTGAGCTATCGCGGCGTCTGTGGTAAGTATACCACAGATCCCCCTACTTGTGAACAATTATTTCCCTGTTTCATCCCCTCCTACTGTTGATCACCGCTATTACTGCACGTACTACTCGCTCCAGTTTCCTGCCATACTGCATACAATATAGTGTCACCCATAACCATTAAATCACTCCCAGGAGACAGCATGGTTGACGGAAACGTGCCAGCCTTCGGTAAAGTGCCTAACTTTTCCGTACTCCATCCCACAAATCGCACTGCCGCACAACTATCTTCTAGCGCATTATCAGGCAACACCACCATACAGGACCCCGACGACGTTAAAGCACAAGATATTTCCTCTGGAATATTCGCAACAGTTCCACCACGACTATTACCATCAAACGTCACCGTATACTTCGGCATCTCCGCCACACACCTCACCGGTCGACCACGGTATTTAAAATTGTCAACAGTATACGGCTCAGTATCATTTTGGAAATAGAGACTATACGCATGTGTGGTATTTGAGTGAGCAGTGCTAGACCAATAGTTACCGCGAGAACCGCCATAAGTAAGACCGTTACTGTCGACGTGGCCAGTAGCAGAGAAAAAAGCCGCACCCACTGCGTTTGCCGCTCCACCAACCCAGTAGCCATTCACGCCATTATTAACCGCCCAGCCAGACTTACCCTTTTCAATTAACGCAGCATATTCCGATCGCGTCGGCAATCTCCACTCCTTTGGACAAATACTACTACTGGCGTCTCCGCTATCTACACAGCTTCCCGCCGTTGCCGCACACCAAGAATAGTAGTAACCATAAGGTTCCTGATATGTCCCACTATCACCGTAGATCTTCACGGGGTGCTTCGCAAATAGTATCGCGTTATTGCTGGTTGACCAAGTGCCATTTTCCACTTCCATCGGCGTCTCAACATCTGTTTCCGGCCACGTTGTACCTTCAGCAATATTAGTATCGTTGCTTGATAATGAGTTTGCCTTACTAATATCGATTCTCAGATTCCTTGTCATCCAACAATTCCCATCCGAGAGTTTAGCTACTGAGTATACATTCCCATCCCGTATATCTTCAAGGCTTCCTGTATCACCTATATTAGCTTTAGCACAGATCTCTCCTGTCATATCTTGCATATCATAGATACCGTTAAACCCAGTAGCTACTGCTCTAGGAGTAGCAGCAAGCGATAGTGTAACATTAGCCTGATATCTACCAGGATCAGCATCCTCACTAAACTTAGCTGCAAAGAATAGGTTTCTCGTAAAGTTTACCTTGAACCCACTTACTCTCTCACCCGATAAACTTACCCCGCTTGTCAATAAGCTCTGATAAGTTGAGCTCTCCTTACTCTCTCCGCCCCACGAGTATCCCCATGTATTATTCTCCATAGCAGCTGGAGTAGTATTATTAGATCCACTCACTATAGTACTAGTACCGCTAGTTAGATTAGTAGGGCCACTTAGTACTAATGCATAGCTTTCTATATCGC
>CAPHDI010000003.1 GCA_948623715.1 uncultured Candidatus Saccharibacteria bacterium
AGCAATATTGGAATACTATGATGCTTCAAAAAGTTAAACTTTGATATATGTTTTAGGTGCATGTGGCCCTCCTTTTGGTTTAGATAGGATTTTATTAACACCCTCGTGATAAACCTAAAAGATTACCTATAACTTTTCTTGGTAGTATGCCAGATGCAAAATGTATACTACCAAAAATGGCACCGCGAGGGTGTTGAACTATTCATCGGCTCTTTACGATTCAGTTTTCACTGTCCTGCATCGAACTTCTTAATAGCGCCTCACAGTGCCATCTCAACATTCGATGCAAATAAAACAGTATCAACATACCAACCAGTGCAACTTTCATAATCTAAAATCGTAAGAAACTATGTTCCACTAAAAACATCCGATAAATAGTTCAACATTCTCATTATACCACAACTTTTCCCGCCACAACCATTTTCCTTGCGATAGATCTGAGCAAACCTTTGACGCTCTCAAAGACAAAGTAGTTTGGCTGTTTTGCTCTAAGCAATCTTGCGAGTTCATAAAATGATCCTGCTCTTTCTCCTGCTAGACCTGCTCTTTTACCGATAATACTGACATCGTAGTCAAAGAACCCAGACACAAAAAGTGAGCAACTAATCAGCTGCTCAACTCCAAAATCGCAAAAAACGCTCCTATATAGGTGGAAGCGTTTTTGCAAGGTTAGATTATGTGGTGCAAAAATAACTAGGCTATGGGAATAATGAATTATAAAACTTCTGTTCTTTCGACAGGTCTAAGGTTATAGTGGGTCCATTGTCTTTTCCTGAACTAAAATAATTTAATACACATATCTTATCAAATTTAGTTTCATCAATCCCTAACTCACTAAGTTTGAAAGTTTTTTCGAACCAGCTACCAGTTACAGAGCAACCCGCATCAGATGGCTCTCCTGTTACAATGAGTAACACCTTCTTGTTAACGCTGTCCATTTCGTAATCTTTATTCTGTTTGTTTGCTATCGTACCTATAAATTGTTCCCGAAAAGGTTTTATGCTGGGTAAATTCACATTTCTTTGGGCAACTGGGCTATTTCTGATAAGACCTTTAACTATTTTGTCAATAACGACATGTCCTCCTGGTGATAATTGTACCTTGGAGGAGCTACCCTTCTCTGCACCAAAACAAGTCGTGATTTCAACACCTATGGAGCCGCGCCAAAAGTTATCCTTATTAAAACAGGTTCCGAATTGGATAATTGCGTCAAGCGGTTCATGGGGGAATATTCGCTTAGGTTTAGGTATCCGAAAGGCCGTCCTTAGGAAAACTAGTAGATGGAAGATTTCCATTTCTTTTTGTAACCCATCATTAGAGCTAAAGACGTTATCATCGGCAAATTGTTTACAGATAGCTATGGCCCTTTTGGCTATAGTCCGTTCATCTTCGCATAGAAAGAATTTTTCATGCTCGTAGCCAGTCAAACATCCTCCTATAAGCTTCAATAACTTCACTATCTCGAATAATTTGAGTGGAATCCGCTAAAGATGATAATAGTCTGGTGATTTGGTTGTCGAATCCAACGTAAGTAATCCTTATACCGGCTTCTTTGGCGACCTTGATTGCCGGAACGAGGTCTGTATCGGAACTGATCAAGATTATGTGACTAACCCGATTTCTCAAGGCGTCAGCAACAAGATCAACGGCCAGCCCAACATCCACGCCTTTCTCCTGAAATTTATAATCTGTAGCCCCACACTTCTTGCATTTATCGCGGTCACGAACCTTAAGTACGCCGGTGGCTCGAAACTCCACGCCAGTTTTAGCTAAACAATTGCGCATCCTGCGTAAATTGTCGGCAAACCGAATAGACTTTTCCTGAATTGTTTCACCATAGTTCTTTTGCTGACGAATTTTTGCTACTCCATAATAACGAATCACCAGTTCTTCATTGGGGAAAATCTGGTTCAATAAATACGGGATATCAATAGAACATACTTCTTGTTTGAAAGTAGCCAAACCAGAATCAACCACCCGCTCTGCAATTTTATAGAGAAAGTTTTGCCCGTCAATGTATACTATAGTCTCTATGCTTACCTCCAGTACTTAAAATCCCTGGCGGGAACGAATCCAAACCAGGGGGCTATGCCTATATACTAGCATATGAATTGCCGTCAGTCAAGACGCTATTTACGAAAAATATCTCCAGATCGCAAAACTGTGTTATAATATACCTAAGCCCGAATGGCGGAATTGGTATACGCGTTCGACTTAAAATCGAATGGAGAAATCCATATGGGTTCAAGTCCCATTTCGGGCACCATTGACAGATTATAGAAATTATCGTACAATTCCTTAGGCCGATTCGAAAACCACTCAAACCCAAACAACGCCTTTATGACTTGGAAATTAATCTTTAATGAACATTTCGCAAACCTAGATAACTGGGTTTTCGACATTGGCAGTGGGGAGCAAGGCCTCTGGGGAAATCACGAAAAAGAATTTTACACTTCTGATCCGAAAAACTGTTTCGTTCGAGATAATCAATTACATATCATTTCTCGCAAAGATCGGAAAGGTGACTGCGAATACACTTCTGCGAGGCTAAAAACGCTAGGCAAATTTGCATTCAAATACGGCTACGTAGAAGTTAGTGCGAAACTGCCGACAGGTAATGGCTCCTGGCCGGCCATCTGGATGATGGGCGTCAACCATTCCTGGCCGCGATGCGGTGAGATTGATATCATGGAGCATTTAGGTCGAGACCCTGACATCATTCATCACGTAATTCACTCCGCGGACCACGTCTGCGATCCTAGAAACACTTTTATGGAGAACCTTCCTGGTGCTACGAAATCTTTTCATCAATACGGCTTACTCTGGCAGAAAAACTCTATCGAATTTTATGTCGACAGAAAACCGGTTGGCAAAATCGAAAAATCCGAAAACTACGGCTCGACAGAAGATTGGCCCTTCGACGATTACTTTTACCTACTTATTAACTGTGCCGTCGGTGGCGACTGGGCTGGAGAAATAGCAGACGACGATCTCCCCTTTGAATATATTATAGATTACGTAAAAATTTGGCAAGAACACGTTTAAGCTTGCCAAACCTAAAGAAAATCTCGTTTTCCTATTGACTTTTTAAGCAATCTGTGCTATAATAGAAAGATGAAGTATATTTACAATCCTGGGTGGGGCGAAGATCAAGTAAATACCGATCATAGCACCCCCAGTCAGCGAAATTATAAGAATCATAATAATTTGCATCATCCACGCAAGCAGCACAAAAATCCTAACCATCAAAGATGTCGAGTAAATCGACATCTTATTCGTAGGGCAATTTGCGAGGGAATCTCTGAGCGGTCTTTTCGGATCCGGGCGAGCGAAATCTGCCAAAACGCAGGTATTAGCTCGCCGACTTTTTATTTGCACTATCCGAATAGTGAACGAGCGAGGGAATGCATGGAAATTGACATCGTGAAGGATCTTCAGCGGACCTTGACAACGAAATCATGTCCAGAGCTAGTCTTCACGATCTTAACCAGCGGGATCGTGCATAATCAACAGTATTTCATCGCCGTCCATCTCGGCAGTGACCATCGCATCTTGACTAAATTTATCGCCCGCTACCGCCATAATCTCGTTGGCGACGAAATGACCGACCGAGTCTTCCGAGCTTATTGCGGCATCGTACAGATTGTAATTGGCGAGTGGATTGAATATGATGAGCTTACCCTAGAGACTGCAGCCCGGACGACGCGACGGCTACTAAGGATTTCGCTAAGAGATATCAATGAAAAATGCGCGAGAATGGAGCGGATCAAATAGTCTGGACTATCATAATCGCTAGTCTCGATAGTCTCCCGTTTTCATCAAAAAGTGTTAAAATAGAACTAACTTCAGGAGGTAAAATGGACAAAACTGCAGCAGCCGAGCGCATTGCGAAACTACGTGAGCTCATTAACGATTATCGCTACCATTATCATGTTCTCGACGAGTCTACTATGTCCGAGGCCGCCGCCGATTCTCTGAAACATGAGCTTTCCGAGCTAGAGAAACAGTTTCCCAACCTTATCACTCCCGACTCCCCGACTCAGCGCGTCGCCGGTAAACCTCTTGATAAATTTACGAAGGTTACTCACGCCGAGCGCATGATCTCTCTCGCTGATGTTTTTTCTGAAGATGAGATTCGCGAATGGGTTATCAGTAATGAGAAGCTCGCCGGCCGGATCCAAGAATACTTCACCGATATTAAGATGGACGGCCTCGCTTGCGCCCTGCATTATGAAGACGGCTTCCTCGTCCAGGCCGTTACCCGCGGCGACGGCCTTGTCGGCGAAGACGTCACCATGAACGTCCGCACTATCGAAAACGTTCCCCTTAGTATTTCTGAAAAAGGCCACGTCGAGGCTCGCGGCGAAATCGTCATCTTCAAGAAGGATTTCGAAGAGCTTAATAAGCTTCAGAAGCGCGCCGGTGAGAAACCTTATGCGAACCCACGCAACCTCGCCGCTGGTAGTATTCGCCAGCTTGATCCGAAAGTTGCAGCTAGTCGCCGCCTGAAATTCATGGCCTACGACCTCGTCACCCCGAATCTCCCGAAACACAGTGAGGCCTACGCGAAGCTCCGCGAGCTCGGTTTTCGCACCAGCGGGGAAGATAAAGTTTTCACGAATCTCGAAGATGTTTTTGCCGAGATCGAACATCTGGAGACTTATCGTCAGACTCTACCTTTCAATACCGACGGCATGGTGATTAAGATTAACGACCGCAAAGTTTATCAGAAGCTTGGTATCGTCGGCAAGACGCCTCGTGGCGCCGTCGCCTTCAAGTTTCCCGCCGAGGAGGCCACTACCGTCGTAAAAGATATTGTCATTTCGATCGGCCGTACTGGTGCCGCTACGCCAGTCGCGATTTTTGACCCCGTCCAGCTTGCCGGCAGCACCGTGAAACACGCCAGCCTCCACAACGCTGATGAAATAAAACGCCTCGACGTCCGCATCGGCGATACTGTGATTATCTACAAAGCCGGCGACATTATTCCTCAGGTGAAGGAAGTTCTTACTACTCTCCGCCCCGCTAGCACTGAGCCATTTAATTATCTAAAATCCCTCAAGTCTCAGTACCCCGAGCTAGAATTCGAGCGCCCCGAAGGTGAAGTCGTCTATCGTATCAAGGGCGAGAATTCCGACCTTATTCTGAAACGCGCAATCGAATACTACGCCTCGAAGCCCGCCCTCAATATCGACGGTCTCGGCGAAAAAAACGTCGAAGCTCTCGTCGACTCTGGTCTCGTTCAGAGTGTCTCCGACCTCTATCGCCTAAGCCCTCAGAAAATCTCCCAGCTCGAACGCTTCGCCGATCTCTCCGCGCGCAATCTCGTCAAGGCTATTGACGCCAGCAAACATCCTGCTCTTAATAAATTCATTACCGCCCTCGGCATTCGCCATGTCGGTGCCCAGACCGCCACTACGCTCGCTCGCGGTTTCGGCAGTATGGAGAAGCTCCAGGAAGCGACCGAAGAACAGCTTCTCGCGCTCCCCGATATTGGTAAAGTTGTCGCCGAGTCTATCCTCGCCTTCTTCGCCGACGAGGACAATATTAAACTTCTCCAGGATCTGAAATCTCTCGGCGTCGAGCCGGAGACCGTTACGCTTGATGGTCTGCCTCTCGTCGGTAAAAGTTACGTCGTCACCGGTACGCTTGATAGCATGGGTCGCGAGGAGGCCGAGGATCGCCTCCGCGCCCTCGGCGCCACCGTCACTGGCGGCGTCACGAAGAAAACTACCGCCCTCATTGCCGGTGATAAGCCAGGGAAGAGCAAGACCGACAAAGCTGCGAAGCTCGACATTCCAATTATCGGCGAAGCAGATTTGCTAAAAATCCTAAAAGCTATATAATAAAACTATATGCCCAAATTCCAACTCGTCTCTAAATACCAGCCCACCGGCGATCAGCCCAGTGCGATCGCTCAGCTTTCTGCCGGTCTTGATGCTGGTGTCCGCGAGCAGACCCTCCTCGGCGTGACCGGCTCCGGTAAGACCTTCACCATGGCGAATCTTATCCAGCATTACCAGCGCCCGACCCTCATCCTCGCCCATAATAAAACTCTCGCCGCCCAGCTCTACTCCGAGTTTCGCGAGTTTTTCCCGAAGAACGAAGTCCACTATTTCGTCAGCTACTTCGATTACTATCAACCTGAGGCTTATATCGCCAGTACCGATACTTACATCGAGAAAGATTCCGCCATCAATGACGAGATTGACCGCCTCCGCCATGCCGCGACTGTCGCCCTTCTTACTCGTCCCGATACTATTGTTGTCGCCTCGGTTTCCTGTATTTATGGTATTGGCTCGCCAGATCATTATACTGAGATGTCTCTCCCGCTCATCCGCATCGACGGCCAGTGGCGTGTCGCCGGTACGAGCTCATGGTGGAGTACGCCGGCCGGGGAGATGGCGCTCGCTGAAGCAGGGCAGCTTCCGTCGCTCGTTAACTCTACGACGCAGTTCTCTGATTCTCTTTCGCAGCATAACTTCATCATCTACCTCATCGCCATGCAGTATCATCGCAATGACCTCGCCTTCGAGCGTGGTAATTTTCGCGTCATGGGCGATACTGTTGATCTCTTTCCGGCCAGTGGGGAATGGGCTTATCGTTTCGAGTTTGGTTTCGATACGCTTGAGACCGTCCGTATTATCGACCCATTGACTGCCGAGACTCGCGAGAAGCCCGACCGCATTCATATCTTCCCCAACACCCACTACGCCACTCCGAAAGATCAACTCTCGAAAGCTATTGATGGCATCGAAGCTGAATATGAGCTGCGCATGAAGTACTTCGAGAAACACGAGAAATATCTCGAAGCCCAGCGCCTCAGTCAGCGCACGAAATACGACCTCGAAATGCTGAAAGAAACTGGCTTCGTTAAAGGTATCGAGAATTATTCACGACATCTCGACGGTCGTAAAGCCGGCGAGCCGCCCGCCACTCTGATCGATTTCTTCCCCGAAGACTTCCTCCTTCTCGTCGATGAGAGCCATATGACTCTTCCTCAGGTTCGCGGTATGTATAATGGTGACCACGCCCGTAAGGAAACCCTCGTCGAGTATGGTTTCCGTTTACCCTCTGCTCTCGATAATCGCCCGCTGATTTTTACTGAATTTCAGAACCATGTTAAGCATGCTGTCTACGTTTCTGCCACTCCGGGCCCCTACGAGCTTGAGCATTCTCCTGAGCCCGCCCAGCAAGTCATCCGCCCCACCGGCCTCCTCGATCCTGAGATCGAAGTCCGTCCTTCCGAGGGTCAGATCGATAACCTCATGGAAGAGATCGACAAACGTATCGCGAAGGGTCAGCGCACCCTTGTCACTACTCTGACGAAGCGCATGGCCGAGGACCTCACCGATTATCTCAAGGAACGTGATGTTAAGGTTGCCTATATTCATTCCGATATCGATACGCTTGAGCGCGGCGACATTCTCCGTGATCTCCGCGCCGGTGTCTATGATGTTCTCGTCGGTATTAACCTCCTCCGCGAGGGTCTCGACCTCCCCGAAGTTTCTCTCGTCGCTATTCTCGACGCCGACAAGGAAGGCTTCCTTCGCTCTGAGGCTGCCCTCATTCAGACTATCGGTCGTGCCGCTCGTCATGTCGAGGGTCATGTCATTATGTACGCCGACAACATCACCGAAAGCATGCATAAGGCCATCGACGAAACTATGCGCCGCCGCGAGATCCAGCAGGAATATAACGAAAAGAATGGCATCGTCCCGCGCTCCGTGAAGAAGGAAATTAGCGCCGGTCTCCGTGCTATTATCCCCGAGAAGCAAGAAGCGACTAAGCTCGATATCAAGCGTATTCCGCCCGAAGAATTGCCGAGCTTGATTAAAGAACTCCAGTCTCAGATGCAGCTCGCCGCCGCAAACCTCGACTTCGAGCAGGCCGCCTTCCTCCGCGACCAGATCGCAGAGATTAAAGGTGAAACCGCTACAAAAGGAAAGAAAAAGAAATGACTTATAGTCACGAAGAACCGGTCTCCTCGCGTACAGCAAGCTTCTCAGCAGTTCAATCTGGACTACTCGCTAGCAGCGATGGAGCTCAGAATGTGTCTCCGAGGTCGAGTTGGCTTAATAGAATGTTAATTCTCAGCATTCTAGTCTTAGTTGTTACGCTTTTAGAAACAGTTGCAATGGAATTTCTTTTTAGTTTCATCGCTGCAATGATGGTCGGTCTCGTTTGCGCTCCGGTTGTACTAAGCGAGCTGTTTCTTATATCGCCCACTTCCTGGCTACTGCGTGGCGAGGCTATTCTCTCAATTATCATGTTTTCATCTCCCGCCTTAGCACTTCTCCAGCTAATGCCAGGGGCTATTAGTCTTATTGCCGTTGGTCTACTTATCGTACTCCTGCTCCTTTCAGCTCTTTTCTCTGCTATGTGGCGAAAGTCATCGCCGCAAATTTCACACTCCTCTCGCATTTTATTGTTCACTGGTCTATCATTCGGACTTATTTGTATCTTCGCCTTAATTGTCAATAAAATCATCGAGGCTATTACGAGTAGCCCCTATCAATATTTCAGCGAATCCATGGTATCCATGATCTGCGCATTCTTTCTTACTCCTGTCGCTTTCATTGTCAATGTCATCGCAACGATCAAGGGTTACGATGCTGAGGAGCCTACTAGGGTCTTCCCTCTGACCATGTCAGCTATACTAATAATTTGCGCTATATTGGCAGTTATATCTCCTCCTTCACTCTAAAAAGGATCCACCGCCAAAGGAAGAAAAAGAAATGAACCAGAAAAAACACATCTCCCTCATTCTCGCCTTCACCGCCCTCATCATTATAATCCTCGGCCTATTCTACGGTCTTAACATTATCCCGCACCGCGCCTACTCCGACGCCGACTTCGGTATTGAGCCTTACCTAAGTCAAGTCGATCAAGACGGCGACGGCCTCGATGATCAGACCGACATCCTAGTTAGCGCTAGGGGATATCTCGCCACGAATCCCGTATATCAGAGCAGATATTACGCTGGCGGCTACCCAGACGACGGTTACGGCGTCTGCACTGATGTTGTAGCGCAGGCGCTCATGGGTGCCGGCTATGACCTTATGGAGCTTGTCGACCAAGATATCCATGATAGCCCTGAGAGTTACGATGTCGATATTCCGGACAAAAACATCGATTTTCGCCGCGTGGAAAACCTCCAAGTTTATTTCCGTCGCCACGCCCAGATCCTTTCGACCAACCCTAGACAGTTTACTGAGTGGCATGGCGGCGACATCGTCGTTTTCCGAGATCATATTGGTATCGTCTCCGACCACCGCAATAAAAATGGCGTGCCTTTTCTCATTCATCACTATAGCCCGCTTCAGGCTACTTACGAAGAAGATGTCCTCGAAAGTTACTCCGCCGAAGACATCATCGGCCACTATCGTATTAGTTAATAAGAAAATCGCTCGTCCGGGATTAAAAATCGCCACCCCATTTGGGGTGGCTTTGGAAAGTTACTAAGGAATCATGTGTTTAATCGAACCGGTTCACGCTCTCCGCTCCCCGAGCAGATATCAGCTCACGCACTCAGGCCTTCTGCCAGCAGCTGCTGTCGGGCCGCGCGCTTTCGTGCCAGCGTCTCGCGGTGCTTCGGGCTGTCGACATTCGGTTCTAGCCCGGCCGCGGTCAGCACCGCATTCCAGCATGGATAGCGTTTCAGGTAAATCCACAGCGCATACCCGCATAGCCCTGCCTCCGCGTTTTTCCGCGTAGGCGTACGATTGAGCACTCTCGCCGACTCTCGAAGCATCTCCAGCAGATCTTCATGCGAGGGAAATGTCAAGGGTCGGCCGAGCATTCGCAGGGCATTGTCGATACCGCCGCAGTAAATCGCGAAATCTCGCAAATGTGGCATCTGCAGATCTTTACTGATCTGGTACCGCGAGACCCGCAGCTCAGTCTGGTTACACTTCTTCTCCAGTCGCTCTAGGACCCAATCCTGCTTCGGCTGGATCCGCTCGAGCTCCGCTGCCGTCAAGAACCCGCCCACCAGCTTCGCCGCTTGGATCAACGCCGCGTATCCCGCAAAACGGGCGCCGACGAGACTTTGCGACGGCCCTTCTGGGTCATTGCGCAGCTCGCGGACTGACGGCCAGCGACCAGCTTCCGCGTACTTAGCGATCACCCAGTCAATCATGCTTTGGTCGGTGTAGTAACGATCATTAATCAATCAATAGCCACTCCTTTTCCATGTGTCATCAAGCTGCGTGCCCGAGTATCGTCGAAGCCAGCAGCAAGTCAGCTGCGACTGCAACCTGCCGCCACTTCCCGTCGCCAAGCTTTTTGATCAGATAGGACGAGCTGTGCGGCGGGTTACCGGCATCATGTTTCGCTACCGTTGGCAATAGGCCGCTTTCTCCATACAGTTCACGCAATTCTGTGACCAGTGCTTCGATCTCCTCCGGGCTGACAGTCTCTTTCTTGCGTCCGCCAGTCACCTTACGGGTTTCGAGCCCTGCCGCCTTGAGTGCGGCATTCCAGCTACCGAAGCGCTTTTCGTACATATGCTTGCTGTAGGGCAGGCGTCCGGCCGCTGCATCGGTGGTTTTCGGTGACCGGCTGTACTTCTTCGCAAACTCGCGCAAACTTCTGATCAGGTCATCTTCATTCGGCGTCGCCGGGTAGAATCCACCCGCCCGGATGTAGCTGTATACAGTCTTGAACGATCCCTTGATCAGATGGATATGTGGGCATAGTGGATCGGTCTCGATGTCCTTGATGGAGAATTTGACTTTGCCCTCACGGGCAGCTTTCTCTCTGAGCAGCCTAAGGGCTCGCTCGCGGAAAGTTTCGACCTGGACATATTCGCCAACACCGTAAACCATACTTATCACGACTCCTTTCGAGGAACTAGAATAAAATAATACTCTCATCTACCATTATAGCACAGATTACGATAAAAGTCAAGATTTTGAGCTCAAGATAAGCTCTACTATCGACATTTTTCAGACAGAGCCTTAGTTTTTATGTTTTACCTATTGACTTTTTCAAGAAAGTGTGCTACAATGTAAGCATAAGAAGCAAAAGTTTCTCGAACCTTCCCAAGATATGAGAATGCTTTTGCATGCCTTTGCCCCGGCTCATCCCACAAAATCCTATCCACCCACCGTCACAAGGAGGAAATTTCATGATTAAACTCAATAATGTCACCCTGTGCCCCATTTCCCAGCGTAGCCCGAAAGTCGTCATGTCGATGATCGAAGAGATTTGTAAGGACCTCCGCGCCGCCGGCCTCACGGTCGACTATATGCCGAGGCATAATAATCTACCCCACATCAGCATCAGCGACGGCAGCGTCTACCTCTTTGATAATGCGCCTGACGAGGTCCCGCTGGCGTCCGGTGAGTGCGAAATCTTTATCGCTAACCGCCTGGCCCGCCTCCTCGAGCTGAAGATTGTCGAGAACCGCATCAACGACCTGTACTTCGATGCTCTCTACCTCGGCTGGCGCCTCAGTGTCGAAAACTGCAAAATCGGCAACCGTACTTTGCAGGAGCTCAAGGTCTACATGAATGACACCGACGACGGTACGAAGTGCTACGCCCTCACCTACGACGGCATCGCCGAGTTTGAGGAGGATCTCGCCCGCGCCCGGCTTCGCCGTGATGTCACCTTCGAGATCGCGACCAAGTCTCATCGCGCCGAGATCCGCCTGACTACGGAGGGCTTCACTGTCGACGGCGAGCCCTATGAGCTCACGAAGCAGGACATCGCCCGCGCGAAAGAAGAGCATCCGGCCCTCAAGGGCACCTTCATGCTGACCGCTGCTGAGCGCGCCTACGATGAGGTCGCCGAGAATCTCTGATAACCGCCCGTCCCGGCTCGCCTCCCAAGATCCCTCTCATATCCCCCGCACCCCTAGCCCTCCGCGGCTAGGGGCTTTTTCTTGCTAAATCCAAACGGTCTATTTTCAGACCAGAATGTCACCAACTTCCACATTTCCCAGACAAAACCTCTTTACAACTCCTCAAAAATTAGATATTATATATAGGTAGAGTTGGAGCTGGTTGATATTAGTGCTCTGACATTATAATAAATTAAAAGGAGAAAGAATGGCAAATTTTGACCGTTCCAAGCCACACATCAACGTCGGTACGATGGGCCACGTTGACCACGGTAAAACTACTTTGACCGCTGCGATTACGAACGTTCTCGCGAAGAAACTCCCATCGGAAGTCAACAAAGCTGTCGCTTACGATCAGATCGATAACGCTCCAGAGGAAAAGGCTCGTGGTATTACCATCGCTACTTCCCACCAGGAGTACGAATCCGACAACCGTCACTACGCCCACGTCGATATGCCGGGCCACGCTGACTACATTAAGAACATGATTACCGGTGCTGCGCAGGTTGATGGTGCTATCCTCGTCGTTGCGGCAAACGATGGTCCTTTGCCACAGACTCGTGAGCACGTCCTTCTCGCTCACCAGGTGAACGTCCCGAAGATTATCGTCTTCTTGAACAAGATGGATCTCGCTGATCCTGATCTCGTCGAGCTCGTCGAGATGGATGTCCGCGAACTTTTGAACAAATATGGTTTCGATGGCGACAACGCCCCGATCATCAAGGGTTCTGCTGCTAAGGCTCTCGAGGGCGACGCTGCTAACGAAGACGCTATCATGGAACTCGTCAAGGCTATGGACGAATACTTTGATGTCCCAGAACACGATCTTGACAAGCCATTCTTGATGCCTGTCGAAGACGTCTTCTCGATCAAGGGTCGTGGTACAGTTGCCACTGGTCGTATCGAGCAGGGTGTCATCAAGCTCAACGACGAAGTTGAAATCGTCGGTCTCAAAGAGACTCAGAAGTCTGTCGTGACTGGTATCGAGGCCTTCCACAAGACTCTCGATCAGGGTCAGGCTGGTGATAACGCTGGTCTTCTTCTCCGCGGTATTGAGCGTGAGCAGGTCGAGCGTGGTCAGGTTATTGCTGCCCCAGGTAGCATTACCCCACACACCGAATTTGAGGCTCAGGTTTACATCTTGAAGAAAGAGGAAGGCGGTCGCCACACTCCATTCTCCAAGGGTTACAAGCCACAGTTCTACTTCCGTACTACTGATGTTACCGGTGAAGTCGAGCTCCCAGCTGACAAGGAAATCGTCATGCCTGGCGATACCGTCATCTTCAAGGTGAAGTTGCTTGCTCCGATCGCTATGAACAACAACGACCGTTTCGCTATCCGCGAAGGTGGTAAGACTGTTGGTTCTGGTGTCGTAACTTCTATCATCAAGTAATCAATCTTACTGATACGCAAAAACTCTCCTCATCCGAGGGGAGTTTTGCGTTGGTCTGCTTCCAATATCGTTCGGAATATGCTATAATACTATTTGTACTACTGGCGGGAATAGCGCATCTTAGAAAGGAGTGTCTGAAATGTCTCAACCTGTTGACCACGCCGATTCCACAATCGTCCCTTTCCCCGACATGACCAAGAAGTCTCCGGACGTCCCGATCCATGTTTTCCTCATCACCGACGGCCCCGACCTCAATGCCCTGCATCGCGCCCGTTTCTGTCACCGCGACAGCCAAGAGCGCATCCTCGGCTTCGACCTGATGCCGGGCGCTTTCTACGCTGAATCCGACGATGCTCCCGGCCGAATCGTTCCTGCCCTGGAACAGCCCCTGCCGATCCGTATCCGTTTGGGTTACGCCATTCCCGAAGAGGAAAATGACGACGGCGCACTCATCATCGGTCAGATCACCGACATCAGCCTCTATACGGGGTACATCACGGGCAACCCGCTTTGGCGCGATCTCCGCCAGCTTATCAAGGGTGAGGAGGTCTGTCTTAGCTACAATTTCGCGCGCAAGGAAGGTGGGCTGGTACCTCTTCCGTCCATGATTATCGGCTCAAACAGTCAGGTCCAGCGCGTGAGTCAGGACGATAAGCGCCGCGACCCCTATCGTGCGACGGCTGATTTCCGGCGCCCGCCCTATTCGCGCTCGATCAAGCCCTCGAAACTGATCTAACGCTCCAAGCATCCCCAGCATTTGCTGGGGATTTTTCATAAAAAGTATTGACATTTTAACATAAGTATGATACAATGGAAGTATAAGGAATTAAATATTGCCTTAAAAACTCATGGACAGCCCGTCTAGGAGCTATCTGAGGTTATAAGGCGAAGAAAGGTAAAAAAGGTTAAATATGACCGAAGCTAAAAAAGACGAAGGTTTGAAAATCCGTATTCGTCTCAAGGCTTATGATCACCGTGTGATTGATCAGAGCGCGAAGCAAATCGTTGACACTGCCGTCCGCACTGGCGCGACCGTCTCTGGTCCTGTGCCTCTGCCGACCAAGCGCAGCACTTTCACTGTTGTGAAGTCTCCGCATGTCTACAAGACCGGTGGCGAGGCTTTCGAAATGAAAGTCCACAAGCGCTTGATTGATATCTCCAACGCTACTCCGAAGACGATTGATGCCCTCCAGAATCTCTCGCTTCCAGCTGGCGTTGACGCCGAAATCAAGATGTAAGGAAAGAATAAATCCGAAGCCTAGCTTCGGATTTTTCTTGACAGCATCGCAGATTTCTTCAAACGAAGCAATCAAGATGTAGTCAATTATTGATAGAGTCGCTTTGTAAATACCATTTTTGAAGGACATAAAGACTTGGCCTGAAATGCCGAGGATAGCGAACGAAGAAAATACTCGTATTTTCTTCTGAGCGACGCAGGCAGAGAGCGGCGAAGTCGTAGCGGCCCGGAGCGGTCCAAGAAAATGTGTATTTGCAAAGCGACTTTTCTGTTCTGCTGTATCTTGTGCGGATTCACCCTCAGATCCCGATAGTATGCTATAATGGTAACATGACTTTTGTAATGCGTTTCAAGAAGCGATTCTACTTCGTTGCTGCCCGCTACTTCCGCTTCTTTGCAAACTTCGCCTTCCGTCGTTGGCGTCCTCGTGTCATTGCCGTTACTGGCTCTGCTGGCAAGACTACTATGCTCAATATGATCGAGTTTGAGCTCGGTGAGAAGGCTCATTATTCCCATGATGCGAACTCTGCTTTTGGTATCGCCTTTGATCTGCTAGGGATGGATGGCGTCCGTGGTTCGAAACTGCGTTGGATTAAGCTTATCCTCGTGTCCCCCGTGAAAGCTTTCTACTATAAGCGCAAAGGGGAATTTTACGTTGTCGAGATCGACGGCGAACGCCCGCATGAGACTGAGTTTTTGGCGAGCTGGCTCCGACCCGAAGTTACGCTCTGGGTTTCTTTTGGTCTATCTCATGCCGTCCAGTTTGAGCGCGAAGTCGCCGAGGGGAAATATGAATCCCTAGAAAAAGCCATTGCCCACGAATTTAGCACTCTCCCTGCGAACACTACGAAGCGTGTCTATATCGATGCTGATTCTCCAGAGATGATCGAGGCTACGCAGGGAATCAAGGCGAAAGTTATCCCCCTCAGTAAGAAGCTCCTCAAACGTTACAGCGTTTATCCTTCGCGTACGGATTTCGTCTTCGAGAACGCCTCTTTTCACTTTTCTCAGCCTCAGCCGAAGGATCTCGCGATTCAGCTCGCTATGCTTGAGAATCTTGTCGACTACCTGAAGATCCCGCTCAAGACTGACTTTCGCGACATGCTCGTCGCTCCCGGTCGCAGCTCCTACTTCAAGGGTATCAAGGGTATTAACATTATCGACAGTAGCTATAATGCTCACCTTATTAGTATGCAATCGATTCTCGAAATGGTTCGTGTCCTCCACGCTGGACATAAGTGGCTAATTATTGGCGATGTCGTCGATCAAGGCAATATCGAGGGCGAAGAACATCGTAAGCTTGCGAATCTTATCGCTGATGCGAATCCCGAGATGGTCATCCTCATTGGTCGCCGCACGAAAGAATATACCGCTCCTCGCCTCAAGGAGCTCGGCATCGTCACCCGCACCACTCTTGACCCGAAAAAGGCTCTCAAATTTATCGAAAATAATATCACCGGCGATGAGACGCTTATCTTCAAGGGTAGTCAGTATCTCGAATGGATCATTGAGAAGCTTCTTGCAGATCCCGAAGACGCCGCGAAGCTTCCTCGTCGTGAAGCTGCCGCCGTCAAGCGTCGCCAGAAATGGGGTCTCGAATGAAAAAGCCTGTTCTCTATATTATCCATGGTTGGACTTATACTGTCGCGCCCTGGGAGAAGACTATCGCTCTCCTTGAGAAGCAGGGCTATAAAATCGAAATGCTTCATGTTCCTGGTCTCACCTCCCCTTCGAAAAAGGTCTGGACTATTGATGAATATGTCAATTGGGCCGATCGTAATATACCCGATGGCGCCGTCGCTCTCGGCCATAGTAATGGAGGTCGCATTTTATTGAATCTCTGTAGCGAGAAGCCAGAGAAACTTTCCCACCTAATTTTACTCGACGCCGCCGGCGTTTATGAATCTTCCAGCAAGCGCGACATCTCCCGCACTATCTCGAAGAGCCTCGGCTTCCTCAAGAAGATTCCCGGCCTCACGAAGGTCTGGCACAAGCTCACCGGCGCTACCGACTATGCCCGCGCTCCCGAAAATATGAAGAAGACCCTCACGAATATGCTCGAAAGTGATAAAAAGCTCGACCTTACGAAAGTTACCGTCCCGACCTCAATCATCTGGGGCGCCGAGGATACTGTCACTCCGCCTCGTCAGGCTGAAGTTATGCACGAGAAGATTAAGGGTAGTACTCTTGATATTCATCAGGGCTGGACGCATGCGCCCTATATCTCGCACCCTAGCGAGCTGGCGAAAGCGATCATCCGTGCTTACAAGAAGCCTCCAGAGATCGCCCATGAAGAGCCGGCCGTCACTCAGGCTGCCGAGATTTCCGCCTCTATGTCCATGAAGAAAGCAGCCGAGCCGGTTGTCCCCAGTACCGCTGATGTCTCTGCTTCGATGACTATGAAAAAGGCCAATGGTCCGGTCCCGACCGACGCCGCGAAGACTTCTGCTGCTCTCGCTGTCCCTGGCAGTAAGAAGACTCCTGATAGTGTCGTCGCCAGCCTCAAGGGCGTCGAATATGAAAAGGCTAATCTCGATCTCTCTCGCTCGCGCCAGGTTATCACTACCGCCTCCGTCCCGAAGATTGGCCGCATTGAGAAAATGAAACGCACCATGAAACGCAAGCGCAAAGCGAAACAGATCAATAAAGCCAAGCGCCGTGCCACTAAAGCTCAAGCGAAAGCATCGAAATCATGATTAGTCTCGGACAGGCTTCTAACTACCGCTTCGGGCAAGTTTGGCGGCACCTCTTCGCATGGGGTACTCGCCGCGATTCCGAGAAGCTCCGCTCTTGCCTAGCCAAAAAGTATAAGGTTGGGGCAGAGAACGTCGCCCTCTACCACACTGGTCGTTCTGCGCTTAGCGCTGCCCTTCAAGTTGTCGCGCCGGACGGTGGAGCTAGAGTAATTATTCCTGGGTTGACTTGTATTGCCGTCGTCCGCGCCGTCCGTGCTGCCAGCTGTGAACCGGTTTTTGTTGACATTAAACCCGATAATCTGGAATATGATTATGATAAACTAGAAGAAGCTCTTGACAAAAATAGTGAGGTGTGCTATAATGGTAATATAATCCTAATTCAGAATACATTAGGAATCTCTTGGCACGCCGCGAAACTCGAAAGAATCGCTAAAAAACATCATGCTATTATCGTTGAAGACCTTGCTCATTCTGCCGGTCGGGTCTATGCAGACGGTCGCGCCGTCGGCACTGTTGGTGCCGCCGCGGCCTTTTCCTTTGGCAAGGGTAAGGCGATCGACACCATCTCTGGTGGCGCCCTCATTCTTCGTGGTCAGCCCGCTCTCCAGCCGACTCGTCGCCCGAAGCTTTCTGATCGCCTCCGCGACCGCTGGTACCCGCTTTTTGGCAGTCTCAGTCGGATCTCTGGTAAGCTCGGCAAATATTTTATGGGTGCGCTCGTGAAGATTCACTTTGTCCAGCGCTCTGCTGATGCCGAGCTAGATTTATCGCATCGCTTGACGCATTGGCAGGCGAAGCTTGCGCTTCGGCAGCTCGGGAACCTCCCGCAGACTCCGCTGCGTGAGTTTCGCCTCGTCTCGCGACGAGCCGAGCTGCTCACCGAACTCAAGGCACATGGCTATGATTTCGATGAGCTTTGGTACGACACTCCCGTGTCGCCCCGCCGCTACGCGGCGGAAGCCGATTTTCCGGATACCGCCTGTCCGACCACCGTCCAGATTTCTCAGCAGATCATCAATCTCCCGACCTGGTATCCAGAGAATCGTCTTGCCAAAGCCCACGAAATCATCAAAAAATACGAGGTAAAATCATGACCAAGACATCCGCACCACATCCTGCAGTATCTCAGCAAAAACATTCCACAGTATCTGATGCCGCCTCACGTCAGCATGAGTCTGACGATAAGCTCTGGCCAGAAGTCCTCAAGCTCTACCCTGAAGTCAATTTTCTCCAGTCGCCCGAATGGGGCGAAGTTAATAGGCTTGTCGGCCATAAGGTGATCGTCGAACACAACCTAGATAAGGCGCCGCACTTCTGGTGTCAAATGATCGTCAAGAACGCTAAGCGCGGCCGCTACCTCGAAGTTCCCGGCGGTCCGCTCCTTGACTGGTCCAATAAAGTTGCCAAGCAAGCCGTTTTTGCGAAGATCCGCGAAATCGCCGAGCGCGAGAAATGCGTTTTTGTCCGCCTCCGCCCGCAGCTTCGCATCGCCGACCTTGATCTGCTAAGAAGCCTCGGCCTTCGCAAGGCTCCCATGCACCTCCACGCCGAGCACACTATCATCCTTGATCTTACGCAGTCCGAAGATGACCTCCTGAAAGCCATGCGCCGCCAGACTCGCTATGAAGTCCGCCGCGCCGAGAAGCTTGGCATCACCGTCAGTTTTAGCAATGAGAAGGCTCTCTTCGAGGAGTTTCATCAAGTCCAGGCTGAGACTGCCGCCCGCCAGCATTTCATTCCGCCCGATCTTGATACTCTCCTTGCCGAGCGTACAGCTTTCGGCGATAATGCTCGCCTCTATGTCGCTCATGCCGCCGATGGCGCCCCGATTACCTATGGCCTCATTCTTATTTCTGGCGACGAGGCCGAATATTTCGAAGCCGCCTCGACCGAGCTGAATCACAAGCTCCCCGGCGCCTATGCCCTCCAGTGGCAAGTCATCCGCGACCTGAAAGCTCTCGGCCTTAAACGTTATAATCTCTGGGGTATCGCTCCGGCTAATCAGCCCGAGCATCGCTATGCGAAAGTTACTACTTTCAAAAAAGGCTTCGGCGGCGAAATCGTCGAGTTCGTCCCCGCCCAGGATCTTGTCATCAATCCCCTCCGCTATAAATTCAACCTCATCGTCGAAACCATCCGCAAGAAAACCCGCCACCTCTAATTTTTAGTTGATAATGTTTCATCTCAAAAATTTAGTCTAGGCAAACGTGAGTTTTTTGTTACAATAGTACTGTCTAATTCACGTAAAATTTCTCCAGCTCGCTTGGTGCTATATGAACGGCACCGTGAGTAGTAGGTAGCATCAGGCTTAGCTTGAGAAAACTTACGTGGATTAGACACCCCTCGCGGTGTCGTTTTTATAGCTAAACCTCTGAGGGTGATAACAATACGCCAAAGGAGGGCATAATGCTAAAAATAAAGAAAACTAAACCTTATCAATTTAGAAAATCACGCGGAAACTCTACGTATAAAATATATGCGGGAAGAGTAGCATGCGCATTAGCTCTTATTTGTAGCATTGTCCCAACTTTGGCGTTACTTACTTATTATGATCCTTATGCAGAAAAAACTTACGCCGCCGACAAAAGCCTCTCTGATATCAACAATATGCAAGAAATGCGTACCTCTATCTGCGAAAACTCCACGATTGGAGAATCTAACGCCCTTACCGACACGCGTGACAATTCTACCTATACCGTATCAAAACTGAATGATGGCAAGTGTTGGATGACGCAAAATTTACGTATTACTAAAGAAAGTGTCGAGGAAAACGGCTCATTAGCAATACTAGATAATTCTCAGAGTAATATAGGAGCCGGCAATGACTTCAGCCTACCTACTGCGGATATCAATAGCTTTACTGACAATACTCGTGCCAGCATATATTATGCTGGCGATGAAATATATGGTGCGTATTATTCTTGGTGCGCAGCTACGGCCGGGAGTTGTCAAGATGTGACGACAGCAGGTATAAATGCTAGCGATAGCATTTGTCCTCGGGGCTGGAGACTACCAACACAATTGGATTATGTAACATTACGGGAAGAAGCGGGAGAATGGACGCAAAAAGTTATCAACGAAAAAACATATGAGGGGCGGACTTTTCGTGGTAGTTTTTGGGTGGCAGCCGGCACCGTTGGCAGTGATGCAATTTTACAGTATATGTCGAATGGATATTACTGGTCTAGTACGGCTAGCTCAGAAGAAAAAGCCTACAACTTATACTTCCTAAAAACCGGCACAAATCCAGCCGCCAGCAATAATAGGCTCGCAGGTCGCACCATCCGTTGCGTTGCTGAAAGTTGGCCATCAAAAGACGTTGACGTAATTGCAGTGGTCGTCCCGCCCGTCATCTCTATTGATGCCACCTCCGGCATGAATAAAGAAGTTGATCCTAATCTAGTTACAAAAGGAGAAATCTCCGCTACTATTTCCGCAAATACTACTTATGCTGTCCAACTTAGTGCTAATAAAACTTCTCTCACTAATCCTAACAGCTCCGAAGAACCAACTCCTACTAACTCCATCCCCGCCTCCTCCAATGTCCAAGCTAAGACTAATGCTTGGGGTATACTAAACTCCGACAATACTACTTATTCTGCTATTACTACTAATCCTACCGCTTACTATAATACAGAATCAGCAAACGAAGATTCTTCCAAGACTCACACCTTCACTCTCGGCGTCTCCGTCTCCCCTACTCTTCCTGCTGGAGAATATTCTACTACCGTAACTATTACCGCGGTGAATAACTAGTAAAACTCATCCGATAAAAAGTCCTCAACCTCAGGAGGACTTTTTATCATGCTAGTGCTTGCTAATTTTTCTCAAACCATGCTACTCTGGGCGCAGGTAGCAGCCTCTCTTGCCTAATTGATAATAATTATGCAGGAGAAAGGAGGCATACTAGTTATGGGAATATCATTCTTTTTAGGCCGATTCAGTTTCTCGTTTAAGATCGAAAACTGGTCAATGACCGCAAAAATTAGCATCGCTCCAAAGAAGCGACGCTAACCAAAACAATATGACTCCATCTTACCACTAATTCTTAGAAAAGGCAAGATGCTGCTACCGATTTTATTTCTGCTTATAATAAACCTCTAGAACACAATCCGAAATACCACACATAGAAAAAGCCCCTCCTTTCGGAGGGGCGCTGGGAAAATGGACTGTGTCGTACTAGCGCCGAAGCGCCATCGTGAATCATAAGATACCGGTCAAACACTGAGTAATTGCGCCGGCTTTTACCAGCCGCCGTGCGTCTGGCGGTAGGTGTTGATCCGCTGCTGATAGTCGGGCCAGAGCGTCTTCACGGCGGACTCCGCACTGTTCGTGTACAGTTGGGCGACGTAGCCCAGACTGTACCCTCGGCCCATCAGGTTTTTCACTGTCGAGCAATCGTGCCCGTACAGTGTATTAAAAAACTCGATGTAGGCCGGCGAATTCAGGATCGCCTTCGCCAGATCCATCAGCTGAGTCACGTTCATGTCCTTGAGGATCGCCTCGGGCATGAACATCGCCAGCGACCGCCGCAGCGACACGGCGTAATAGCCATCGAAAGTCGCCAGCTCCTCATCCACGATCTGCCGCACCTGCCAGTAGGGCGAGCGCCACGCAGACGCCCTCAGGTTCTTCAGGGTCTCGTAGGCTGTGTTACCGAGATACTGGCGGAAAGTCGCCTCGGACATATAGTCCGACAGTCGCCCGTAGCTCGGGTGGTAGGCGGTGAACAACGCATAATTAGCGTCGTTGACCGCATGGCAGGCGTCGAAGATGCTCTTCAGCTGATAGGCGTCGTCAAAGGTCAGACGCAGTCGCCGCATCATACAGTCACCGTCGAACATCCCGTGGAGCTGGCACCCGGAGGTGTCCCACTCCGTGACCAGGCCGTAACCGATCACCGACAGCGCGACGCCGTACTCGCCGGTCGAGTAGATCGGCATCTGCGGGTTACTCTTCGCCGGCGACACGGCGGTCGGATAGGGCGCGGTGGACGCGAAACTGGGCACGATCAGGGCCATCGACATCGCGATGGCGACGATCAGGGACAGGGAAATGCGAGAAATCTTGCGGATTTTCATGCTAGGACCTCCCATTTTCAAATTTTTTGGTACGATGAGCCCGTCAAAAACAGCTCATACTTCCATTATAGCACACATTGCGCAAAATGTCAATAGGTGGTACAATAAATCTAATGAATACTTATCATATTTCCGACGCTGAAAGCCGCAAGGAGTGGGACGCTTTCGTCACCAGCCACCCTGAGGCGAATTTCCTCCAATCTTGGGATTTTTACGAATTCTACAAAAGTCGCGGCAATCAGATCGTCCGTCGCCTCGCCCGCAACGAAGACGGCAAGATTGTCGGTAGTTACGCCGGCGTCATCGAAAACGCTAAGCGTGGCCGTTATCTGGCGATTGCTGGCGGTCCGACTCTCGACTGGGAGGATCGCGCACTAGTTGACGCACTTTTCGCTGATATGCGTACACAAGGGAAGCAGCATAAATGCGCCTTCGTCCGCGTCCGTCCTCAGCTTGAGCTTTCCGAATCTGGTATGAATCTTATGTCGGAGCTCGGTCTCCGTCGCGCCCCGATGTATCTCTCCGTCGAATTCGCCGGCATTCTCGACCTCAATAAATCCGAAGATGAGATCCTCAAGGGCATGCGTCAGCGCCTCCGTCGCGCCCTCCGTAAGGCCGAGAAAAACGACATTCAGGTCGAGACTAGCACTGATCCCGCCGACATCCACGAATTCTATCAGATCGAACTTCAGACTGCTGGTCGCCATCGTTTCATTGCCTTTTCCGAAGACTTCCTCACGAAGCAATTTGCTGCTTTCGCAAAACATGGCGAAGCTGTCCTCTATACTGCAAAACTCGGGGATGAGATTCTCGCGCAGAATTTCATGATTTTCTACGGCAACGAAGCTTCTTATCACTACGGCGTCTCCTCTGAACTTGGTACGAAATATTCCGGCGCTCCGCTCCTCCACATGGCCGCCATGCGTGACGCTCGTGAGCGGGGAATTAAACGCTATAATTTCTGGGGAATCGTCGACGAAACTGACATTCATCATCGTTTTTATGGCGTTTCCTGCTTCAAGCGTGGCTTCGGCGTCGATGAATATAAATACATCCCCGCTCATGACCTTATCTTAAGTAAGCCTCGCTATGCTTTTGACTGGCTGATCGAGACTTTGCGCAAAAAATCCCGCCATGTGTAGGCAAGGCGCGGTATTCGGTGTTAGTTCGCTATAAGACAGCATTTCCAGGCTGGCGCGGGTCAAAAACACGGCCCGTCCAGCGACAGGAGTCGAGTCCGAGAAAGCACGCTTTCTCGGGGAGACGACGCCATCGCTGGTAGCGACGCAGTCGCGTCGCGTAAGGGATTCGATTTTGAGAGCGCCACCCGCTGACGTTAGCGAGCTAGTGCCGAATATTGCTCAATTTTTCTCCACATTTCGCTAATGTATGCTAGAATAGTATAAATAGGAGGATTTATGGCGCATATTAAGCGTAGTTATATTGATAGTCATTGGCTAGTATTTATCTTTCAGGGGGCGGTGGCGCTACTTTTCGGCTGTCTGACACTCTTTACTGGTGGCGAATCATCCTCTGTTGTCGTACCGATTATTGGTATCTTCCTTCTCGCCCTCGCCGTGGTCGAGTTTGCTAACTCTCTCTATCGTAGTCACCAGCGCGAAGGCTGGCTTGTCTCGACGCTCGTCGCCCTTTTTGATGCGGCTTTCGGCCTTGCTCTCCTCTTCGTTGCAAATCAGGGCATGGTCTGGCATCTCTCTCTGATTGCCGCTTATACGGCCCTACGCGGGATTTTCGAGATCTTGCTCGGCTTCCGCACTACTATCGATCCTACTGATCGCTTTATCTGGATCCTCTGTGGTCTCTGTGGTATTATCTTCGGCTTTGCGATTTTTAACTCCGGCCATCTCGATAATGTCGCCTTTGTCCGCTTCTTCGGCGCTTACATGCTTATCCTCGGCGTCTCCAGCCTCATCTACGGTGTACATAATCGCGAGCAGGGCGTCGAAGATCGCCTCGCCCGCTCCGAAGCTTCTCGTGCCGCTGCGAAGCGCCGCGCGAAAGCGTCAAAAACTAGCAAAAAGGCCTAGGGTGTGCTATAATTAAGTCTCAAGGAGATCTTATGAAATATCGTACACCGACTAAAGCGATTGTTACCGACGCTGGTTGCGCTAGTCGCTATTTACCTCTTACTAAAACCGTCCCGAAGGGTATGCTGCCCATCGGCGCGAAGCCGATCATGCAGCTCGTCATCGAAGAATGTGCTGCTGCCGGGATTAAGGAAATTATTCTCGTCGCTACCCACGAAGGCAAGGCGACCTACGAAGATTATTTTGAAAACGCTGCCGTAAAGATTAAGAAGCAGCTTCATAGCCAGGGCAAGGATGATCGCTACGCCCCCGTCCGGCAGGTTCTCGACCTACCGAAGATTACCATTATTGAGCAAGATCCAGCTCTGCCCTATGGCAACGGCTCGCCGATTGCTTCCGCCCGTAAGTTTATTCAGGACGATGAAGCTTTCGTGGTCCTGTACTCCGATGATATCGTCTTCGGCAGCTCCGACGTCCGCACGCTTATTGACGCCTACGCTGAGCATCCTGAAGCGAAAGCTATCATTATCGCGCAGGAGATGCCGCGCGAAGTTTTACATAAATACGGCATTATTAAGCTCGCCGACCCCGAGAGAATGACCCTAGACAATATCGTCGAGAAGCCGAAGCCCGAAGATGCCCCTTCTAGGCTTACTAGCTACGGTCGCTATTTGCTTACACCTGAAGTGTTTGACTATCTGAAGCCAGCCAACACCGGCCTCGATAATGAGCTCTGGACCGTCGATGCGATCACCGAAATGGCAAAGCACGGCGAAGTCCTCGTCGAGAAGACGAAAGGTGAATGGATGACCACCGGCGACCCGAAGAATTACTTCCTCGCCCACCTCAAGTATGTCCTCGACCACGAAGATTACGCCGACGAAGTCCGCAAATTTATTACTGAAAACTAATCAATAACTATCAATACATGGAGGTAAAATGAACACAGCAGAATGGATTTTAGTAGTAATGCTCTCGATTGCATTACTGATCTTCTTGATCGCCGGCATCGTTCTCGCAATCAAACTCATCGGTCTCACCGAAGAAGCTCGTAAAGTTATCCAGACTGGTCAGAGTATCGCCATGAAAGCCGATGATATCGTTGACAATGTCAAAGGTGTCACCTCTGTCGGCGGCATTGTCAAGACCTTTGCTAATCGCATCATCGAGAAACAGGAACGCAAATACGCTGCTGAGGATGCTGCCGAGGCTGCCGCTCAGGAGGTCGTTGATACAATCATTGACGAGGCTGTCGCCGCCGAAACCGCTAAAGACACCGTAAAAAACGCCACAAAAACCACCAAGAAGTCTACCAAAAGTAGCCTATGATACCATTATAGCACGCATTGCAGAAAAAGTCAAGCATTTTGTACCGCATTTTGCATAACTAAGCTCTATTTTGTGCTATACTTAATATATGACCGAGGTAACCAAAGGCAATGAGCCGCTAAAAGCTAGTGATTTTGTCCATCTGCATAATCATACGCATTATTCGCTACTTGACGGATTGACAAAAATCCCCGAGCTCGTCGACTTCGTGAAAGAACTCGGCATGGAAGCCGTCGCCGTCACTGATCACGGTACTATGAGCGGTCTCGTTGAGCTTTACAAGACTTGTAATGACGCCGGCATCAAGCCGATTCTTGGTCTTGAGGCCTACGTCGCTGCCCGCCATCTTGAAGATCGCGACCCTGCCCATGACAAGCAGCGTTTCCATATTACTCTCCTTGCCATGAACAACCAAGGCTTTGAGAATCTCTGTCGCCTAATGACCGAAGCGGAGATCAACGGTAAATATTACAAGCCTCGTATCGATCATCGTGTCATGGAAGAGTATAGCGAGGGCATTATCTGCCTCTCCGGCTGTGCCGGCTCCGAGATTTCCGAAGCGATTCGCGCTAATGACCTCAAGAAGGCTCGCGAGCTCATCGACTGGTATCATGGTATCTATGGCGATCGTTTTTATCTTGAGATGCAGGATCATGGCCATCCCGACTCTCCGACTCACTGGGATGTCCAGAATCAGATCAATACGCAGCTTATGAAATTTTCCGAAGAGACTGGCATTCCGCTAGTCGTGACCTGCGATGCACATTATCTCAAGCACGAAGACCAAGACGCCCATGAAGTCCTCCTCTGTGTCGGCACGGCTGCTAATCTTTCTAATCCTAACCGCATGTCGCTAAAAGATTTCGAACTCCATGTCATCCCGCCGCAAGAAATCCTCAACCGCTGGGGCAAGACGCATCCCGAAGCGATTCGCAACACTCGTCGGATTGCTGATCGCTGCAATGTTGACCTTCAGCTTGGGCGGATTCTCATTCCGAAGTTTCCTGTACCCGAAGAAGCGCTCCAGAAGCTGGAGCTAGACGACGCCACTAATGCCACTTCGCAGCAGCTTGAGAAAGCTTACCTTGATAAGCTGGTCTTCCAAGGGTTAGTCTACCGCTATTGCGGTTATAAACTCGAAGATACTCTTGATCTTGAGATTGCCGAATGTCGTAAAATGCTCGAAGCCGCCGATAATGCCCCTGAGCGTGCTGAGGAGAAGCTGAAAATCCTCCCCCGTATCGATTACGAGCTCAGCGTCGTCGACAAAATGGGTTACAACGGTTACTTCCTTATCGTTCAGGATTTTATCAACTGGGGTAAGTCGCAGCGTATCGTCTACGGCCCCGGTCGTGGCTCAGCTGCTGGTTCAATTCTCGCTTATGCGCTCCGTATTACCGAGCTTGACCCCCTGAAATACGATCTCCTCTTCGAGCGTTTCTTGAACCCTGATCGTATCTCCATGCCGGATATTGATACCGATATTCAGGATACTCGTCGCGACGAGGTTATCGAGTACTGTACGCGCAAATACGGCGAGGGCCGTGTCGGCAATATCGTTACTTTCGGTAAAATGATGGGGAAGATGGCGGTACGCGATGTCGCCCGCGTCATGGAAGTACCTTATTCCGAGGCCGACCATCTTGCGAAGCTTGTCCCTGATCCCGAGCAGGGGCATCATGTCCCGATCGGTCGCGCGATTAAGGAAGTTCCTGAGTTGCGCCAAGAATATGGAAGTAATCCGATCTCACATGAAGTACTCGATTTCGCCGAACGTCTCGAAGGCACAATCCGCAGCCACGGCGTCCATGCTTGTGGCGTGGTGATTGCTCCGGACGACCTCGTGAAATTCCTCCCGATGGAAGTTAGCGCAAAGGGTCCGCTCACGACTCAGTACCCCGGCCCCCAGATCGAGGAGCTTGGGCTTCTGAAGATGGACTTCCTCGGCCTTTCTAACCTCTCCGTGATCAATAACGCCCTCCGTATGATTCGCAAGGTTTATCATGAAGATATCGACATGTATGCTCTGCCGCTAGACGACGAGCTGACTTATAAATTGCTCCAGCGTGCCGAAACTACCGGCGTCTTCCAGTTGGAATCTGCCGGCATGAAACGTTATCTGAAAGATCTCCAGGCTAACCGCTTCGAGGACATTATCGCTATGGTGGCCCTCTACCGTCCGGGGCCGATGCAGTTTATCGATAGCTTCATTCGCCGTAAGCACGGTAGAGAGCCGATCACTTACCTCCACCCTGGTCTCGAGAATTCCCTCAAGGATACTTATGGTATTATGATCTATCAGGAGCAGTTCATGCAGATCTCGCGCGAATGGTGCGGCTTTACCGGCGGTCAGGCCGACACTCTCCGTAAGGCTGTCGGTAAGAAGAAGGTTGACCTCATGAACAAAGTCAAACCACAGTTTATCGAAGGTGCCGTGAAGATCGGCGGTGCTACCGAGGAAATCGCCGAGGAGTTCTGGCGCGAGCTGCTCGACTTCGCGAATTACTGTTTCAACAAATCCCACGCTGCGTGTTACGGCCTCGTCGCCTACTGGACCGCCTATCTGAAAGCGCACTACCCCGACGCCTTCATGGCCGCTCTCATGACCGCTGATATGCGCTCTACTGATCGTCTCGCTATCGAGATTACCGAATGTAAGCGCATGGGCATTCCTGTCCTCGGCCCTGATATTAACGAATCCTACGGCGACTTCGGTATCGTCGGTACCGAGCGTAAGATTCGCTTCGGCCTTTCCGGTATTAAAAGTATGGGTAAGGCCCTCGTCGAGGAATTCGTCATCCCCGAGCGCGACCAGAACGGTCCCTTCAAGAGTGTCTGCGACTTCGCTGCTCGCGTCAGCTCTAGCAAGTTTAATAAAAAATCCTGGGAAGCCGCGATTAAGACCGGCACCTTCGACCGCTTTGGTGACCGCTCTGATTTGCTATTCAATCTTGAGAGTATTCAGGCTTACGGCGCCAAGCGTCAGAAAGATGCCGCTAGCGGCCAGACCGATCTCTTTGGCGCTATGGGCGACGCCGGCGTTGTGCCGGAGCCAGAGATTAAAAAAGCCCCCACTGTCGTCCCCGAGAAGGAAAAGCTTCTCTGGGAGCGCGACCTTATGGGTCTTTATATTTCCTCTCACCCGCTCGACCGCTACGAGACTTATTTCGATGAGCAGACTCATCCTTATGAGCTCGTCACCGCTGAGAACGATGGCAAGTCTATCATTATCGGCGGTATCATCAGCGCTGTCCGTACTATCATGACGAAGAGCAATACCCGTATGGCCTTCGTCAAGCTTGAGAATAAAGTCACCGAGCAGGAAGTTATCATCTTCCCGAGTCTCTACGAAGAGATCGGCGCTAAGCTCGTCCAAGATAACGTCGTCCGCGTCTCCGGCCGCATTAACGCAAAGGATAAGGATGGCAACATTACTTCCGAAGTAAAAGTTATTGCCGATTCTGTCGAAGTCGTCCCGGATCAGATCCTCGACACTTATCAGGCTACAGGTCAGAAGCTTCCTCTCCCGAAGGATGCCCCGAAGCCCACGCGTCGCAGCAGCTCGCGTGCTACTTCCGTAGGTGGCGGCTTCCGTCGGAATGCCGGAGGAGGGAATCGTAATAGCGGAGCTGATTCGTCTGCGCCAGCTGCTACTGAAGATGAGCCTCGCCGCGTCATCACCCCACCTCGCGATCCTCGCCGTGAGAAACTTTATGTTTTGATTGAGAACCCCGATGATACTAACAGCCTCTCCGAGATTCGCCACCTCTGCGAGCTTAATCCCGGCGTCCAAGAAATCATCCTCGTCCTTAAGGATGCTGCTGGTAAACGCCCCGTCCGCCTGCCTTTCCGGGTTGAAGTTAGCGATGAACTGACAAAGCCTCTTAGCGAGCTCCTCGGCGCTGAATGTGTCAAAGTGAAATAATAGCGTCAGCATTAGTTTACTATTGACAAATTAAGTAATCTGTGATACAATAGATAGAAGAGGGCATGTTTTTGCACTCTCGCACATCTTAGTAAAGAGAGGGGGATAAACATGAAGCCGAAAGCGCACATGCTGTGCCTGGCTGCTGCACTGTTCGTAGCTGCAGCTCTGACCGTTGACTTGATCTGCAGAGATTCTGCCGAGTAAACCACAAAATTCCAAGGGGGTAAAGAAAATGAAAGGTTATAAAAGCATGAGTCAACTTTCCGACCGCAGGTCTGGACTTACCCTGATTCTCTGGCTGCTGAGCGCAGCGGCCTTGATCGGCTTGCTGCTCTTCTGCACCAGCTGCTCCGCCGAGGAGCCGACTCCGACTCAGCCCACCAGCGCCAGCTTCGAGGTCGCCGTCCTGGCAGACCAGAATGCCTACGACCTGAACGCCGTCCTCCAGGATTTCTATCAGACCAACCACAATCTGCCGGCAGCGCTGGCCTCGACTATGTCGGCCTTTCCGTCACGGGTTGAGGCCTGCGGTGTCAGCACCTCCGATCCGGTCGAGCTGACCGAAGTCCTCTATTATAGCGAACACGGCGGCGACATCCAAAAAGCACTTCTCGACGAACTGCGCAATCTGTTCGAAGATCCGAACACTCGCTTCCTCTTCGTCGAGACTACCGGTGTTGCTCAGATTACGCAGGCGCGCATGGCCGACGAAGACGATCCGGACAATCCGGTGATGGAGCTGTTCTGGAGTGAAATGAGCTTCGACCATGACCCGCAGCTGTTGATCCTGAGTCCCGACCCCGACGATACGACCTGGTTTAATATTGCTCTGATCGATCTGAAAACCGGCGGCTGTCGTTGTGAGATGCCCAATGATGCTGTCATGCTCGCACCTCCGGGCTTCTTCGACGACAACCCTCTCTTTAATATGACCCCCTCGACCGCTATGGCCGAGGGGTTTTTCAAGTCGTTATCTACCGAATGGCTCTGCCAGACGCAAGTCCGGCCGATCCTCGGCAATTCGTACCAGCTCGTTATACTTCGCAATTCGTTCTGATCGCGAGAGGGAACCAGTCTTGATCTGACCCGTACCCAGCCCGACTGCCAGATGTGCGATCGAAGTATCCTCAGTCTCGCCCGAACGGTGCGACATTACCGTGCGGTAACCCGCATCCTTTGCCATCTTTACCGCCGCAATCGTCTCTGTCAGGGTGCCGATCTGATTTGGTTTAATCAGAATTGCATTGCCAGCGTGTTCGTTAATCCCATATTCAAGCAGTTTCACATTCGTCACAAATAAGTCATCACCAACCAGCTGTACTCGATTTCCGAGTCGCTCCGTCAGAGCCTTCCAGCCTTCCCAGTCATGCTGATCGAGACCATCTTCGATGCTGACTACCGGGTAATTCTCGATAATCCAAGCGTACCAGTCGATCATATCAGCCGAAGTTTTCCAGGAGCCATCGGTCTTTAATTCATAATGATCATGATTCCAGAATTCCGACGACGCTACGTCTAGACCCATTACGACATCCTGACCCGGCTGATACCCGGCCGCCGTAATCGCCGCCATGACGCATTCAAGCGGCTCATTGTTCCCGTCGCGTACCTTCGGGCCATAGCCACCTTCATCCCCGACTGTCACTGGGTAGCCACGATCCTTCAGGATCCGCTTCAGAGCATGAAACACTTCTGCACCCATCCGCACTGCTTCGCCAATCGAGCCCGCACTTCGCGGAATGATCATATACTCCTGAAAATCCGTCGCCCAGTCTGCGTGCGCACCACCATTCATTACGTTCATCATTGGCAGCGGCAAGCACATATCGCGCGTCGTCCCCGCAATCGTCGCGACGTACTGATAAAACGGCAAATTCTTCGCCTTCGCCGCAGCCTTCGCTGTCGCCAGCGATACGGCTAGGACCGCATTCGCACCTAACTTACTCTTATTTTCTGTACCGTCGAGATCGAGCATTAGCTGATCGACTTGCGCCTGATCGGCTGAGTTGCCGACGAGCACATCGTGAATCTCATGATTCACGTTCCAGACCGCCTTTGCTACGCTCTTGCCGTTATAATATTTCGGGTCGCCATCGCGTAGCTCCAGCGCCTCACCATCCCCGGTCGAAGCTCCAGATGGCACAATCGCCCTAGCCGCATGGCCAGAATTCAGGAACACATCCGCCTCCACCGTCGGATTACCGCGACTATCCAAGACTTGTCGCGCCTTAATATCTTTTATTACGAAATTATCCATAAGTAGATTATACCACAAAACCCAGAAAAGCACTTACATTTATCATTTCTGTGCTATAATAAAGTAAAAGTAAGGAGGGCTATGGATCCAGATCCTAAGATGCAGGAAGGAACCACGCCGGACAATAATAATATTAACACCAACGTCCCGGCTACCGACCAGAATACTAATCCTAATCCGACACCGGAATCGACTCCGGTCGCTGCGGCCGCTGTCAATTCAGCGAATCCTCTGAAGAAACATACTGGACTTATTGTTGCGATCGTCGCAGCCATTCTCATTATGCTTGTCGGCGCTGGCATTGCGGTCTGGTATTTTGTCATTCATAGCAATCCTGACAAAGTTGCTTTCGACGCCATTAATGGTTTCTTGCATGAACATAGCGTGACAGTTACCGGCTCCGCTTACAATGAGCAAACTTATCATTCTTATCGCACCCGTAGCACTATCAGTCTCGATTCAAAGCGTGGCGCTACGAATCTCCCGGCTAGCTCCACGATCACCGCAGGCTTCGCTCAGTATGAAAATAACAGCGACGACCCAGAGGTAGACCTCGCACTTGAGCTTGGCTCGGTCGTTTTCTCAGACGGCGTCATCTATTTTCGCATCAATGATCTCATGGAGGCTGTAGATTCCGCCCTTGCATCTAGTGGACTCTCTCGTTCTCGTCTCGATGATTATGGTAAATTGCTCTACGGCATCGGCGAAAAGATTGATGGCGAATGGTGGCAGTTTTCTCTTCCAGATATCTTAGACCTCATTAGTGCGGATAATAGCGAGTCTTATTCATCTATTCGTAATGCCTACAATTGCGTTTTCGAAGCCGCAAGCGGCGATATTGCTGGCGAACTCGCTAGTATTTATAGCGAAAATCGCTTCATCGGAATTACTAAAGTCTCCCAGAGCGCTTTCGGCGATGTAAAGGCTACTAGTGGTAACTCGCTGTATGAATTGACCTTCGACTACGAAAAGATGGCCGACTTTATTAATTCATTGCCGAATTCTGACTATGCCAATAAACTTTATACTTGTTATAATAATTTTGTCGCTGCAGAAGATCTGGATGATTCTGGTTTTATCCCCCGCCGTATCTCTGCCGCTGATTTCGATAAGGTTTCCGCCGAGGATCTCGCCGGCAGCCGTAATACCGAGACCAATAATTATTATCTTGAAATTTCTAACTTTGACCATAAGCTAAAAAGCCTCTATGCCTACGAAAAGTCTGAGGACGAACAGACTGAGATTCATTTCTATTTCCAATATGAGCCGGTGACCATTTCCACTCCTGAGAGTTACCGCCCGATCACTGAGCTTATCGAGGAAGTTTCCGTTGACGTAATCAAACTTTCCGCTGCTCAGCAGGGGATTGAGCTCATCTATGATGAAGAAACTCAACTTCGGTATCTACCCGACGGCACACCGGTCGACCTAAATATCACCGGAATCTTTGGCTCGCTCGGGAGCACGACCCCAGACGGTGATAATATTGATGATAGTTACGATGATCTCTGGAGTGATGACGACTTTTGGGATGAGGATCCTGACGATTCACCTTCCAGTGAGGAAGTATAAATAAGGAATAAGGTAAAAGTATGGGCTTTTTCTCAAAGACAGTGAATGCGACTAAGGCGAAAGTCAAAGCAGCCGCCGAGGCTGTGAAGTCCACCGGCACGAATGACATCCCGCCGTCAGTCGAAGCGGAACTCAGCACGCGCCGCTCTAGCGACGACACAATTCTCGCTCTTGATATCGGCACCGAATACGTTAAGGCGCTCATCGCCAAACAGACTAAGGGCGGCCCTCTCGAGATCATCGGCGTCGGCAAGGCTCACCAGGATAGCAGTAATATGTATGCCGGCGCTATCGCCGACATTCCCGCTGTCGCTAGTGTCTGTGAGCGTGCTCTCAGCCAAGCCGAGAAAGTAGCCGGCGTCACTAGCAAGCTTGCTGTCGTCGGTATCGCCGGTGAGCTGATCAAGGGCAATACCTCTACTGTCCGCTATCGCCGCAAGAGCGGCAATAAGCCTCTCACTGAGCAGGAAATGTCCCTCATCATCAAACGCGTCCAAGACCGCGCTGGCGAGCAGGCTCGCAAGGAAATCGCCGACGAGACGAATAATCCTAATGTCGAAGTTCGTCTGATCAATTCCGCCATTGTCAGCATTACGATCGACGGATACAAGATTTCCAATCCGATCGGCTTCAAGGGCACTGACGTAGTCATCCAGTTCTACACCGCTTTCGCTCCGCTCGTCCACATTTCCGCTATCGAGAAAGTCTGCGCCGAGCTTTCGCTTGACCTGCTCGCCGTTGCTGTCGAGCCTTTCGCGGTTTGTCGTGCCTGCCTTGGCGATGATCTCGATGGTAATCTCTCTGCTATTGTTATGGATATCGGTGGCGGCACGACTGACATCGCCGTAATTGATGATGGTGGCGTCGAGGGTACGAAGATGTTCGGCATCGGCGGACGTAGCTTTACGCATCAGATCGCCGAAGCACTTGACGTCGATTTCGATACCGCCGAGAAGTACAAGCTCAGTATTAATAACCCTACCAAAGTCCCTGCTGACATGCGTGATAAGATGGCTCTCGCCGTCCAGCGCAATCTCGCCGTCTGGCTTAGTGGCGTTCAGATCACCCTCGAAGATTTCCAGCTCAGTGAAATGCTTCCGAACAAGATCTTCCTCTGCGGCGGTGGCGCTGGTCTCAGCGAGCTTCAAGATGTCCTCAGCACGACTGATTGGTTTAAGGAGCTACCTTTCGCTCGTCGTCCGGTCATTCATCTTGTCAATTCTAGCGACATCCCCGGCATCGAGAATAAGACTAGCACCGTCCTCGACCATTCCTATGTCACGGCGCTTGGTCTTCTCCGCGTAGCGCTCGATACGCTCGTCGGCGCTCCTGACGAGGGTGGCGTCCGGGGTAAACTCGCCAAACTTCTCCAGAATTAAAAACTTTCCTCACAAAACGTAAAAACTATGCTACAATAGGACTGTCTAGTTCTGTATGATTCGTTTTGTTACGTATCGCTTGTTGAGTGCTTGAAACGGCACCGCAGGCGACACCGCATTCAACATCGATTACGGCATCGTACAGGACTAGACACCCTCTGCGGTGTCGTTTTTATAGCTAAACCTCTGAGGGTGATAACAATACGCCAAAGGAGGGCATAATGCTAAAAATAAAGAAAACTAAACCTTATCAACATTATAGTTCTGTACATATAATAATATGTACTATAGCTCTTATTTGTAGCATTGTCCCAACTTTGGCGTTATTAACTTATTATAATGCTGATAAAACTTATGCTGTTGGTGCCGATATTACTAGTATTAGTACTATGCAAGAGATGAAACCTTACATTTGCGATAATACAGAAGTTGGTACTAGTCATACTTTAACCGACATTCGTGATAATTCTACCTATACCGTCGCCAAACTTTCCGATGGCAAATGTTGGATGACGCAAAACTTACGTATTGTTGATAAAGAAATCACTCCTGAAGACTCTGATATCGCAGAAAACTTTACCATTCCAGCTTCCGCGGGCTGGACTGATAAAACTTATACAGCGCCTCACGCATACTATCAGGACGACGTTGACTATGGCGCCTACTACAACTGGTACACTGCGACCGCCGGCACTGGCACAGGAGCGCTCGCTAAGGGCGACGCTAAATCCAGTATTTGTCCAAAGGGATGGCGATTGCCAAAAGGTGAAAGCAGCGGTGAATATCAGGCTCTGTACAATAAAGGTAAATCTAGCTGGACTACTAATAGCGGTAAGAATGGTTACTGGCTTGGCGGCACAGGCGCTGCTGCAGGTGGAGCTTTCTTTCCGGCTGCTGGCGCCATGAATACTAATGGTGGGTCACTTAGTAGTGTGAGTACTCACGGAATCTATTGGTCTAGCACTGCTGAAAGCAGCTACTACTCATACCGCCTTCGTTTTGATAACGCTCAAGTCAATCCAGCGGATTATGTCGTTAAGTACGAAGGTCAATCTGTCCGTTGCATCGCCGAAAGTTGGCCATCAAAAGACGTTGACGTAATTGCAGTAGTCGTCCCGCCCGTCATTAGTATCGATGCTACTTCCGGTATGAAAGAAGAAGTAGATCCAAATAAGATAACTACAGGAACTATTAGTGCAACAGTATCTGCTAATACAACTTATACTGTACAACTAAGTGCTAATAAAACATCACTTACTAATTCTCAAAACCCAGAAGAGACAGAAATAACTAATACTAACTCCATCTCAGCCTCCTCCAACGTTCAAGCTAAGACTAATGCTTGGGGCATCCTAAACCAAGACAACTCTACCTATTCTGCTATCACTTCCACACCAACAGTTTACTATAATACTGAATCAACAAATGAAGACTCTTCCAGAACTCATACCTTCATCCTCGGCGTTTCCGTCTCCCCTACTCTCCCTGCTGGAGAATACTCCACTACCGTTACTATTACCGCAGTGAATAATTAAAAAAAACTCCCCGCCTCTCGGCGGGGAACTGTGTCAAAACGACGCAGATTTTTCAGAAGGACTCGGTCAGCAGGATCTCCGTCTGATGGTCAATTCCATGGTTAGGCGAAAGCACCATCGTCTTCTTCGGTAGCAGCAATCCATTGCTACGCACGGCCTGCTCAAGGACGCGATAACGGTGCTCATGCTCGACCTTTTCAGTATAACGGTGCTGGATCTTCGCGCCGCTCAGTCCCACCGTCTCCATTTGCAGCTCCATCGGGCCGCAGTTACTCTTCGTCCGGAACTCTTCCAGCACCAGTGTCTTGGTATCGACGAACTGGAACCGGATGCCATGCCCGTTGACTGAGACCGCATGGAGACTCCAGGGCTCAAAGCTCCCCGACAGCGCATAGATAATGTTTTCGGATAGAGCGGTGTCGTGGTGCTTGGGCGACGCCATGGGCACGAAAGCCTCTCGCCCCGGCGATGTCCGGATTGTCAGCTTCACTGGTTGGCAGGCCGCCAGATACTCCGGCGTAATGGCTGCGTCATCAGTTTTTCGGGAATGATTGGAAATCACGAAATCCCCGACCAGAATGACCCTCTGCGGAAATTCATACACAGGTACAACCCCCTCGTTTTGATTATGAACCGAAGTCCATAATACCATTATAGCACACTTTACCAAAAAAGTCAATAGTCATCGACTTACAACTTTGGAATCTCTGTATATTCTCCAAGTTTCAGGTCAGTAAGCTGATACGGCCCGAATTGTACTCGGTGCAACTTCTCGACCGCATAGCCTAGAGCCCCGAAAGTCCTCCGGATCTGCCGATTCCGCCCCTCTCCGAGGTAAACTCGCCATGATTTTCGGTCTTCGCTCATCTTCTCCAGCCCCATTTTCGACACGCCGTCACCGATTTCGATTCCGAAGTCAGAAATCTCTTGCTGATGTAGCGGCTCCAGTGCATGGTCTAGCGTAACCTCATAGATTTTCGTCTTCTGAAACTTCGGATGCGTCATTCGAAAAGCAAAATCCCCATCATTCGTCAGCAGGATTAATCCCGAGGACTCCTTATCTAGTCTCCCCACCGTCTTCAAGGCGCGATATCCTTCCGGCAAAATCTCATAAATCGTCGGCGTATCATCCTGACTGCGCCGCGAACAGACATAACCAACCGGCTTGTTTAATGCCAGATATGTATAAGTCGTCTCCGGCTTGACTACCTTGCCGTCGCAAACGACCTCATCCTGCGAGAGTATCGCAAGCTCCACTCGCTGCCCCAATACGGCCTTCGCGCCATTCACGCTCACTCGCCCCGCCGCAATCAAATCATCTGCTTGCCTTCGCGACAAACCTAACTGCTCCGCAAGAAACTTACTCAGTCGGACTGATTTTACTTCTTCTGTCATTATCTATTTAATATACCATAGTTTTGTCTTAAACCTGCGGATTAACTGGTGGCATAATCGAATCTGGTACGCCAGCCGACTGCTCGGTCGGTGCGATCGGTGGCATAGCCGTATCCGGTACGGTCTGTGTTTCTGGCGCGACCGGTGGCATTTGCTGGTAAGCTTCCGGGGCCGGAGCCTGCATTTCCGGCTGTGCTGCTTGCGTCTCCGATGCGGGCTGATATTCTGGTGCTGGTTGCTGGTATTCCGCTGGTTGTTGGTATGTTTCCATCGGCGAAGCCGGCTGTGCATATGCATCTGCTTGTGGCACCGGCTGCTGATACACTTCCGTCTGCGGAATCGGCTGCGGCTCCATACCTACTCCTGGCGCATCGGGTGCGTCAGTATTGATTACTCCGTCGGTCGAGCGATCCCCCAATACATCATGCACGGTATTTACTACGTCTTCGATTCCGACCTGCGACTTCACTAGATACCGATCTGCACCTAGTCCCTCACCACGCTCGCGCTGGTCTTCTGAAGATAGCGCCGTCATCATAATCACCCGAATATTCGCCGTCTCTGGCGTCGAGCGCAAGATGTCCAGCATATCGAAGCCCGAGATCTTCGGCATCATTACGTCAGAAATAATCAAGTCTGGCCGCTCGCGCACCGCTACGGCAAGCGCCTCTTCGCCGTCATGCGCCGAAACCACCGCGTAGTCCTCTGCTGTCAGCCGAATCGCATAAATCTCGCGCAAACTGTCGTCGTCTTCTACAATCATCACCTTACTCATATCGATACTCCTTTATTGATTATTAATTGGCTGATTAGGGCTACTAGGTTGAAGTGGGCTCGGCGGCGCTGGAGGCTGTAACGTTGGTCCCTTGCGTGCGAAGATTTGTGGCTCTTCCTCCGGCGTAGCATCTCCATCATCTGCTGACTCTGGCGGTAATGCCATGCCATGAGTGCTAATCATCGACGAAGTCGTAGTCGTCGTCATCGGCGTAACCGTCGCTGGTCTCTGGATCTGCGGAGCTGCCGGCGCTACTGAATTCGCAGTCGGCTGGACCTCCGCTGCGGCCGGCTCAGTCGCCGCCATCTGCTGAACTTGAGGGACTGCTTGTGGTACGACCGTCTGCGGCTGGACGATCTTCGCTGTCGACGCACCAGTTACCGTTCGCGACACTCCCGCGGCTGGGATTTTCGGCTCGGCCGTCCCCACTACTGGCGCCACGAATGGCGTTCGCATCATTTTCTCATTACCGTAAGCGATTCGCATCTTCTCGTATTCCGATTCCGAAATTCGCGGCAGGGAAACATAGAATATCGATCCGTGTCCATAATCACTCTCTGCCCAGACGCGGCCGCCCATATTTTCTGCGCGCTGCTTCACAAGATACAAGCCTAACCCAGTCCCGCCGATTTCCCGCGTCTGCCGGTTATCTACTCGGTAGAACTTCTGGAAAATATGCCCGAGATCCTCCGCCGGAATTCCGATCCCATTGTCCGCCACCGAAATAATCACCTTGTCCCCGTCACCTTTCACGTTGACCTTAATTTCTCCCCCCTCTGGCGTATATTTAATCGCATTCCCGACTAAGTTATCGACGATCTCGTGAAGAAAATCATAATCCACTGCCATGTAGATTTTCTGCGTCAGACGCTTCTTATCGGTGTATTTGCTTTCTCCGAAAATATACCGAATATTTTTCTGTTGCATTGTCTCGGCTTGCTCATTCGCTATATATGATACTGCCTCTACCGCATCAACCGGAACCAGGTGCGCATCCGCGCGATTATCATCTAGTTTTGTCACGTCTAGTAAATCTTTAAATAGATGGCCGAGATGCTGGCTCGCTGAATGCGCCGCTTCTAGATATTTCTTCGCCCGCTCGTCGATCGTCGCCGTCTGCGGATTTAGGCAGAGCCCGAGATACCCCTCGATCGAAGCCACTGGTGTCCGCATCTCGTGGCTCGCCGTCGAGATAAACTCTGCCTGCTCCTTCTCCTCGGCTAATTCCTTCGTAATGTCGCGAAAAGTTACGATCCGGTCTGCCCGCTGATCGCCCGTCGGAATTAACGATAAGTCTATCGCAATTTTCCGTTCTCCCTGTGCCGCGACCAGAATATATTGCCGCGTATGTAGAGATTGATTGAGATGGATCGCTGTATATAACGTACTCTGGTTCGGGTCGACCGGTTTTTCCTTATCATCTTCAAGGTGGATGATTAGCTGATAATCCAGTCCAGTCAGATTATCAGGGTCGTTATAACCAGTCATCGCCGCCGCTGCTGGGTTGGCGAATTTAATCATACCATTTTCATCCACAACCAATACCGCTTCCGCGATAAAATCTAGCGACCTTAACGCCAGCGCCGCCGCATCATCAGCCGATAATTTCGAACGTTTTTTCTTCCTAAATAAACCCATTTCCCTCATTTTAACATAAGCTCGCTAAAATGTGAGAAAAATGTTAATTTTAAATCCCGCTACGTAAATGGCTTTTACGGACATGAAGACTTGGTCTAGTCCTAATTTTGCGATTTTTACCACAAGCGCAGAAAACTATGTTATATTAGGTTTATATGAACAAGGAAGTTATTTATTTGGAGTCGGAGGATGATATTACCGACATTCTCACTAAGCTTCAACAGGCCGAACAAAAACTCGTGGCACTTGTCCCACCTAAAAAAGCGACCATCCTACGTAGCGCTGTCAATATGAAACTTGTCGCTCGCGTCGCCAAAGAATGTGAAAAAGTCGTCGTTATCGTCACTGCTGACCCAGCTATCGTTAAGATGGCCATGGGTGCGAAAATCCCCGTCGCGAAGAATCTCCAGTCCCGCCCCGTTGTCCCGACCGAAGAGAATGTCAAGGCTGCTGAAGCCAACCTCCAGATGATTGACGAAGACCTCGAAGATGACTCAGAAAATCCCGAAAAATCCTCTCTTAAAGACGGCAAAAACGCCTCTAAGGCCTCAAAAACGCCTTCTGAGGCCGCTCATGCTAAAAGTGGGGATACACTCACCTTAACCGAGGATGGCCTCGAAAACGCTTCTAAACGCGCCTCAGAGGAAAAATCCAAAAAACAAAAGGCTAAAAACGCCGCCGCCGCTAACTCCTTCTTCGAAAAATACCGCAAATGGATCGCTATTGGTAGCGCCGCTGCGGTAGTTCTTATTATTGTTCTAGTCTGGGCTTTTGTCTTCGCTCCAGCCGTAAAAATCACCGTTGCCATCAGTAGCACTCCGAATAATTTCGCTGAGACCATCCATTTTACGACCGATCCTAACGCCGAAAACATCGACGAGGGTATTATCTATGCTGAGCAAATCAGCGCCGATAGTACTTATAAGACCGATATTACTGCTACTGGCAAGGACGATCGCGGCGAGAAGGCTACTGGCCGCCTCACCGTCAGCTCAACCTTTACCCCATACGCGGTAGTCGACAAGGGTTTTGCTCTTAACGTCCCTGCCGGTACTCGCTTTACTAGCGAGACGACTGGTCTCGTCTACATTGCTACTGAGTCGAAATCAAAATCTTGGGATGGCGACGAACCGACCATTCCATGCGATAATGGTACGATTTCCGCTACCGGTAGTCTTTCCAGTCTAAACCGCCAATGCGTTTTCAGCGTGGTTGTCGATGTCGAGGCAGAAAAGGCTGGTGAAGTTTATGATGTCGCTAGCGGTGCCAAATGGCTCCCCTATCAGGCTGCTACCGTCGCCAATGGTACGCCAATTGCTGGCGGTACTACTAATATGGTCAAAGTCATTAGCGATGACGATATCGAGGCTGTCAAAGAAATTCAGCTCGCTGAGCATACCGAAGGTGGCAAAGAAGACCTCCTTAGTAGCCTGAAAGATGATGTTATTCCGATCGAATCCAGTTTCAAAGGCGAGGTGACTGATGTCAAGACTACGCCCGCTCGCGATGAAGAAGTCGAGGAGGACGTCACGCCGACTGCCGAGTTGAAGATTACTTATTCGATTTACGTCATTGATAAGGCTTCCGTCGAAGCATTTATCAAAAAACGTATCTCTGTTCCCGATGATCAGAAGATTTACTCCTATGGCGAACCATATATCGAACGCTTTAGCGGTATTGAGAATGATGCCCGTCTGAAGACTACTGTCGAGACCGGCCCGACCGTAACTGAAGAGACTATCCTTGAGAAGGTTAAAGGCAAGAAGACCGGTGAAGTCCAGTCTCTCCTCCGTTCCATCAATGGTGTTAGCTCCGTCAATATTCAGACTTCCTACTTCTGGGTCTGGTCCGTACCGACTGATCCGAATCGCATCACGATTGATCTGACCGTGGAGGAGCGCTAATGAAACTAATCGCTCTTGATGTCGGCTCGAAACGCATCGGCGTCGCGAAAGCTGACTCCACTGTCCGCATCGCTATCCCCTATAGCGCCGTTGAGGTCGACGGTACTGAGTTTAAGAAAATTGCCTCACTTGCCCGTGCCTGGGATATCGACAGCTTCGTTATCGGTCTCCCTCGTAACTCTAAAGGCGAGGAGACTGAACAGAGTCGCTATGTCCGTAAATTTGCCCAGCAGCTCAAACACGAAATCACTGGCGCAAAAGTCTGCTTTCAAGACGAGTCGCTCACTTCCGTCGAGGCTGAGAAGCGGCTCAAGAATCGTAAAAAAGGCTACAAGAAGGGTGACATCGACTCCGAAGCCGCCGCGATCATCCTTCAAGACTTTCTTGAACAGCGCACTGGCAAGCCGACTTCGCGTGCATCCGCTGCGAAACATAAGAGCGTTAAGGGTAATAAATCTAATCGCTTGGTGACCGTCGTTGTCTCGATTTTAATCCTACTCGGCGTGGTTGCGGCAGCTGGTTATGGCTACTACCGTTACAGCCTCTCTCCAGTTATGTCTGATTCTGAGCATTGTAGCTCGGATAGTTCTATCGCTATTGAAGGTTGTGATAATATTAAATTTACTGTTAACAGCGGTGCCAGTGTTAATGAAATCGCCGCCAACCTCAAAGAAGCCAATCTTATTCGTGACGAGCTAGTCTTCCAGGTCTACATGCGTCTTCATGCTGGCGGGAAGTCCCTCAAAGCTGGCGAATACGAGCTTAATGATCGTATGTCGGTCAATGAAATCGTCGATGTCATGATTAAGGGTGGCCGCGATAATGTCTTTAGTTTGACCATTTTCCCCGGCGAGACCGTGCGTCAAATTAAACAGAAGCTAATCGAACACGGTTATAACTCTGAAGCCGTCGAGACTGCCTTCTCGGCCGATTACTCGGGCAAAGATTACAGCTGGATTTTCGAGGGTCGTCCCGAAGGTGCTTCACTTGAAGGCTATATCTTCGGCGAGACCTATGAATTTTATAAAGATGACACCGTCGAGACGATTATCGAGACTACCCTAGAAGAGCTCGCCGTCGTCATCAAGGAAAACGACCTTAAGGCGAAATTCGAAGCTCAGGGGCTCAATCTCTATCAGGGGATTACGCTCGCTTCCATCGTCCAGAAAGAGGCCAATAACGCCACTGACTATGCGAAAGTTGCTCAAGTCTTCTACAATCGTCTTCGCAACGACGATAAACTTGGTAGCGACGTAACGACTCAATACGCCGTCGATCTTGTTGACCCCGATCGTGCTGAGTATACCGATAATGCTATGGCTCTCGAGATCGACTCGCCGTACAATACTCGCAAGTATGCTGGTTTGCCCCCTGGCCCGATTTCTAATCCTGGCGCCGAGGCTCTTATTGCCGCAGCTACCCCTGATGAGTCTGTCGCCGAATATTACTTCTTCTTGACAGGAGACGATGGTTTGATGTATTATAGTATCACAGATGCTGAACATCAGCAGAATATTATTGACCACTGTCAGCAGCTCTGTAATGTTGCATTATAAGGAGAATTTTAAGACTATTTTAAGAAAACTGCGAGCGAAATGATAGTTTTTAAGGTTATTTTAAGCTTGGAAGTTTGAATTGGAAAAGAGTGGGCAATTTAGATTATGAAAGTTAAGACGAAAAAACATAGTTTTTTGGGCATGGTGGGGCGTACGATCCCGTATCTAGTAGTTACGGCGCTGGTTCTTGCTGTCGCGAAATTTGGATCTGACGATAAGGATGGCTTTGGTAATGCCAGTATCAATATGAGCGCTATGGCCGCCAGTAATAGCGTCTCTGCCGACCAGCTCTCCGAGCTCTATGTTGTTGCCAGTCTTTCCAGCTCCTTTAGCCTCGCTAGCACCGATTCCGTCTCTAGCAACTACGTCGCCGCCTCAGTTTTGAAGGAAATCAGCCAGACTAGTACCGATAAGATTGAGAAGCCGGGCTATGTCGCCGTTAGCTATTCGCCAGGCATTGAGACGTATATTGTCCAAGAGGGCGATACTATGGAATCGATTGCCTCGCGGCTTTCGGTCGAATATCGCACTCAGCTCACCACTGACCTCATCCGTTGGTCGAATAATAAGAAAAATACTGACGTCTCTGTCGGTGAAGCTCTCTCGATTCCAAAGACTGCCGGCATTGTGTATACGGTCAAATCTGGCGATACGGCAGAGACTCTAGCTAGCCGCTATGGCGCACAAGCTGACCGCATTATTTCATACAACAACCTCGAAGAAAGCGGCCTTGTCGATGGCATGTCGATCGTCCTCCCCGGCGGTAGCCTGCCTCTCACTGAGCGCCCCGAATACGTCCCGGTCTACAGCTATTCCTACTACGGATCCACCTCTGATCGCCAAGACATGCGCGTCGTCTACGAAGCTGTTACTGGTGGCTATGGCAACCGCATGGCCTGGGGGCAGTGTACTTACTATGCCTGGTGGTGGCGTGCGACTAGTCCGTACAGTCTCGGTCCGTTGCCGTCGAGCCTTACCGGTGACGCGAAATACTGGGCTAACAACGCCCGCTCGCTCGGCATGCGTGTCGATAATATTCCAGAAGTTGGCGCAGTTTTCCAGACTACGGCCGGCTGGTATGGCCACGTCGGTGTCGTCCTGAAGATCTATGACGACGGTTCCCTCCTTGTCCGCGAGATGAATTATGGGTACCGTGCGAATGTTATTACTGAGTCTACTATTCCTGCTAACGTTGTCGGTAATTTCACTTACATTCACTAAGGAGCGCCATGTTTGTAGACACTGCGAAAGTTAAACTTCAAGCTGGCAAAGGTGGCAATGGCGCTGTCTCCTTCCGTCATGAGATCTACATTCCGAAGGGCGGTCCCGATGGTGGTGATGGTGGTAAAGGCGGCTCGGTCATCTTTCGCGCCGACAAGGATACGAATACTCTGCTCGACTTCCGCTATAATCCTGAGTTGACTGCCGAAGATGGCAAAAACGGCTCTGGCCAACGCAGCGCCGGTCGCTCTGGGAAAGATCTCATCGTCGAGGTCCCGATCGGTACCGTCGTCAAGCGTGACGACGAGATCCTTGCCGACCTCACCCATGATCAGGAAGAAGCCGTGATAGCTAAGGGCGGTGATGGTGGTTTCGGTAATGCTCATTTTAAATCCTCTACTCGTCAGGCCCCTCTCGTTGCTGAGGTCGGCGAGCCGGGCGAGGCTTTCGAAGCTACTCTCGAGCTGAAGCTTATGGCTGATGTTGGGCTTGTCGGTCTCCCGAATGCTGGCAAGTCGACTTTTCTCTCCGTCGTCTCAAACGCCCGCCCCGAAATCGCAAATTATCCCTTCACTACTCTCACCCCCCAGCTCGGTGTCGCTACGATTGATGACAAAGATATTCTCATTGCCGACATCCCTGGTCTGATCGAAGGCGCTGCCGACGGTCGCGGCCTTGGCCATGCCTTCCTTCGCCATGTTGAGCGCACCGCCGTCCTCCTCCATCTCATCGATGTCTATAATGACGACGCTGGCGAAGCCTACCGCATTATCCGCGGAGAGCTTGAACGCTATGGCGATCTTGGCCGACGCCCCGAAATCATCGCCCTCACGAAATGCGAAGGTGTCGATGAAGAGATTATCGATATTCAGCGCCAGAGTATTCTCGATATCAACCCCGAGGCGAGAATTCTCGCTATCTCCGCCCAATCCGGCCAGGGAATTAAAGAGCTTCTCCGAGAGTTAGTCAAGATGAAGGGGAAAAGCCTCGAAACCGTCAGATCTTCTTTGAGGGAATCTCCGGAGGTTACGACCGAGGACGAAGACGCGCGGCACCCGCAACGGCGGGCTGACGCGACGTCGTGTCCCGAGAAGAATGATCTAACGGTTTCAGAGCCTCTCCCAGTCATCTCCTTGACTTCCGAACAGCTTAGCAAAGCCTGGAAAGTCGAAAAACTCACCGACGGCGACTCCGTCAAATTCCTCGTCACTGGCCCGAAAATCGAGAAATTCGCCCGTCGCACCGACCTCGATAATTATGAATCCGTCAATCGTCTCCGCGATATTATGAAAAAAATGGGCATCCGCGCCGAACTTACTTCTCAGGGCGCCGAGCCAGAATCGATTATCAGTATCGCCGGCAAGGAATTTACTCTGGTCGAAGACTGGTAATCTTGACTTTTTATCGAATCTGTGCTATAATGGAGAGATAGGGGCTTTTTGTGCCAAAAACGGCCTTATTAGACCCTAGTACCACGAAAATTCAGAAAAGGAGTGCATTAAACATGCGCAAAGTACTGGCCATTAACGAAATCCGCGACCTTCTCGCTCCTGACACCGAATTTCACCCCGCTGGCGCCGACCGATTCAATGTCCCCGCCACCGAAGATGGCGTCCAGATCGACTTCCTCTATCCTACTGCTCTCCCGATCGGCAGCGACGGCAATCCGTTTGTCGTCGGCTCCGGCTATCGCTCCCTGAAGCGCAGCCACCCACTCTACGCCGCCCTCGGCCTCGCGAGCCACGCCCATATCTACCTGCATGCGGGCGACTTCGATGAGCGCATCGGCGACCAGCGCGACCGGCTTTCTTTCCGGGATGTCGCTGAAGCCACCTCTGTCGCCGTCATCGCGAACTGGGAAAAAGGCCACGAGCCCACTCTTCCCGGCGGCCTTGACAGCGATTTCGCGAAGCGGATGCACGCGGTCTATTACGATCGCATCGAGACTGCCGATGAGAATCGCTACAACGCTGACGCCTGGGTCTTCCCGATCCATACCGACGCCTGCCGCGAGCTTCTCGGCGGCGCCCTCTACGACATGGCCAAGATCGACGCCACCGAAGAGGCTGCTGGCGAAGTTTTTGAAAACACCCGCCGCGCTATCGTCCCGATCATGCGGGCCTATGTCGACGACGTCCTGTTCCCGCGCCTTGATGAGGACCTTGAGAACTATACCTTCGCCTACCACGGCGGTAAGGTTACTCTCGTCTTCTGCCCTGATTTTGACAAGTCTGAGAATTACGCCGTTGACGAATTCCCGCTCACTCTGGATGGCACGCAGCAGCTGGCCGCCCTGATCGAGGAGATCGCCTTCCGCCAGAAGTACACCGGTAAGCCCTAAGCAACGTTCCCATACGGCTAGCTCGAAAAACTTAGGAGGTAATATCATGTTGAAAACTGAAAGACCGTCTCTCAAAGACATGCGCAAAGCCCTGGGCGACATGAAGATCGAGGAGCTGCCCGACCGCTTTCGTGCAAAAGTTACGTTTGGCGATCGCACGCTCGACGTGTCCTGGTCGCTGGATCGACCGCTGTGTGGTCCCGGTCAGCGCGTCAGCCCGTTTGATGCTATTTCCGATGTCTACGGTACGTTCGCTCGCGATTTCGGCCCCGGCTATGAACAGTGTATCGTGTTTACGAAAGTTGGCACCGTTATTTTCGACGACGACCGCCTTACGGAGTTTCACATCACTGACGCCATCGACGGCGCCACTCATGCGCTCGTGACCCTGCGCTGGGCGGAAGATTGCCCGATTCCGGCATCGGATCCTGAGCTTGAACGGCGCCTCAATATCAGTTGGCGCGCTCGAGATACACAATCTCAGGAGGCTTATAATGCCGACACTCTGCTGATTCCGCTGAGTCGTCTCGGCTCACCTCTCCGCGATGAGCTCAATGAGCAGTATCGCCTGCGCAACGTTGCGGCTGACTTCGCCTGGCGCGAATACAATCTCACAAAGCCCTACTACAAACAGCAGATGGCGCAGTGCGTCGATACGCTTAAGGTTATCGGAGCTGAGCTTCAGCTGGACGAGGATTACGCCAAACTCGTATTGTGCGACGAGAATGACCGGGGGCTCTTTGGCAGCCTCAACGGCAGCAAATGGTGGTATACCGAGAAAGAAGTAGGCGCCATCCTTCAGGTGTGTGGCCGCGTTTCCGCCGGTAGCAACGGCTTGCCGCCAATGATCCTCGACCTTATATCGCATTTTCCTGGCAGCGTCGTCATCGGCTCTATTGGCTTCTAACCTTTTCTGATTTTCACCACCCCCGCCTCGGCGGGGGATTTTCTTGCATCTGAATTATATCGTTTATCGAACGTCTACTACTGTATCGGCGAGGCCTAATATAGGAGTGTTGTAAACTCAACAACAATTAACAGAGAGCAAAATCTCAGAAAACAAAAATCGGCTCAAAAATATACATTGTAAAAAATACAACATTTTTTCTTAAAAAGACCTTGAAGTATTGCAAAAAGTGACATATAATAAACATAAGCTGGTACGCTCCAGGGGTTCCACTTTAGATTTTGTCAAAAAGTGGAGTGTGGAGACGAAACAAAAAGACAAACACCAGGATTAAAACAAACCAATGTGCCCCAAAGGGTGGGCGCGCATCAGCGAGAAAACCGGTCTGAAAGGGCCGGTTTTCGGAACTAGCCATAGGAAAGATCGCTTAAAGCGGCCCAGAGCGGCCCGAAAAAGGCGTTCACGCACTGATGTAACGGCTATGGTTTTATTGACTTTTCGTGTAAAGTGTGCTACAATAAGAGTATGGACATCAAATGATGCGCCATATTTGGCAAATGCTCGTACATCCTAATTTAGAGAGGGGAATTTTTCTTGAAAGCATCGTTCCGTCCGCCCGACCTGCCACCGTTTAAGCCTTCCGCTGGAACCCTCAAGCTCATGCGCGAGGTCTCCGACAAGCTCCGTACTGACCCGAAGCGTTCGATCAAACGGCTCGATTTCATGCTGATGTGGAGCTACTCCTTCGTCTATAGCAACACTTTCCGCTTTCTGCAGACGCCCAATCTCATCTACGGTCTGACGGTCGCATTTATTTTTATGTATGCTGCCAAAAAGATTGATGATGGCATTGCTGACGAGCTGACCTCCCTGGCGAAGCTCATCGGTCAAGACGATTACAGCAAGGGTAAGCAGTATCTCTTCGCGACCACACTGGGATTCCTGATGTCGCTAATGGAAAGTGCGGCCAGCCCGGCTCGCCTCCCGGTCATCTCCTTCATCATCGACATCAGTGTCGCCGTTATGGTCTTCGTCGGCGCGATGGTTTACGCCGCGCGCTACTGCTGCCATTACTGTGCCGGGGGGGGGGGGTAACACCTAAATGGAATTACCACCATGCGCTTCTTGTCTCTAAGGAATCCGCTATTCTCCGACCATTTCTCTTCTCTCGCACCGCCCTTTACGAGGGCGGTTTTTCATAGTATAATAATACTATTATGGCGAAGATCAAATTCACGATTATCACTCTTTTCCCCGAGGCATTACGGCCTTATCTTGACAGTTCTATGCTCTATAAAGCGCAGGAGCGGGGAATTATTGAGGTCGAATATGTCAATCTTCGTGACTTTGGTCTCGGACCGCATAAAGCCGTCGATGACACCCCCTATGGCGGCGGCGACGGCATGCTCCTTCGCTGCGAACCGGTCTTTGCGGCGATTGAAAGTATTAAGGCGCATAGCCCTAATGCAGAAGTATTTTTGCCTACCCCTGTCGGAGAGGTTTGGAATCAGTCTCTCGCGCGGAAATTTGCTGGTTTTTCAGAGCAAAATGCCCAGAAACGCCCTCTAGAAGCCCTAGAAGCCTCGATTAGACAAGAGCGCACTCCTACGGCCCTCTCATCAGAACGCTCCGCACAGGGCATTTCCGGGGCTGATTTTTCTCATCATTACATTATTCTCTGCCCACACTACGAGGGTTACGACGAACGCATCATGACTATCGTCGACCATCCGATTTCCCTCGGTAATTACGTCCTCACCGGCGGGGAATTACCTGCCCTTATCATCATCGATTCGATCACTCGCCTCCTCCCGGGCGTCCTCGGTGGCGCGACTTCTGCCGAGATTGAGAGCTTTTCTGACGGCGACAACCTCGAATTCCCGCAATATACTAAGCCAGCTGATTTCCGCGGCATGAAAGTCCCGGAAGTCCTCCTTTCTGGTCATCATGGTAAGGTAGCTGAGTGGCGTGCCGAGCATACTCGCCGCCAGAGCGATCGTAAATAAAGCTCAAGCACCCTCTCAGTCTCCGATTCTCATTTCGCTCGCTATTTTCTCTTGCGCGAAGTGGATTTGTGGTATAATAAAAGCGTTCCAACCATTTACATTCTGTAGCGAATCTGACTTTTGTTCAGCTTCGTCAACTATGATGGCGCCATGAGGTTACCGTCTGTTGACGATCTGAACAAGATTCGCTCGTAGATGGTTGGAACACCCTCGTGGTGCCATTTTTGTATATCGTGCCATTTAGGGTTTAACTAAGCCATAAGGAGGGCATGATGCTAAAAATAAATAAAACTAAACCTTATCAATTTAGAAAAGTGCATGATAACTCTAGTTATATAGGAAGAGTAGTATGCGCATTAGCTCTTATTTGCGGCATCATGCCCGGACTTATGGGATTAAGTTATTATGGATCAGTAGAAAAAGCTTCTGCCGCTACACTTAGCATAGACAATATCTTTACTATGCAGGAGATGCGCCCGGGCATTTGTTACAATATGAAGATTGGTGATAGTGCTACTCTTACTGATATTCGTGATAATAATGCTTATACTATTGCAAAGCTCTCTGATGGCAAGTGTTGGATGACGCAAAACTTACGTATTGTCGATAAAGAAATCACTCCAGAAGATTCTGACGTAACAGAAAACTTTACTATTCCAGCTTCCAGTATTTCCGGATTCTCAGGCTATGACGTAGCTAATGCGTATTACGGTAATAGTACCACTTATGGTGCATATTATTCTTGGTATACAGCAACAGCAGGTACTGGCACACAAGCTATGGCGAGCGGTGACGCCTCTTCTAGTATCTGCCCCAAAGGATGGAGACTGCCAAAGGGCACTCCTGGCACCGATACGAATGAGTTTGCAGCAGCAGCAGGACTTACTGGTGCGGATATTGCCACAGGTAGTAACCATTGGGGTAATCTATCAAATCCTTCCTTCACTAATAATGCCTTGACAGTTAACGGTGTAACTTGGCCAGCTGCTGGCTATTACTACAATAATACAGCCGACCGTGTCGGCTCCGGCGGCTACTATTGGTCTAGCACTGCCTACTCTAATAACAATACTTACCGCCTGTACTTCGACAGCAGCTATTTCGGCCCGGCCAACAACAATAGCAAGACCAACGGCAGTTCCGTACGTTGTGTCGCCGATAGTATCCCCGAAGAGAACGTCGACGTCATCGCCATCGTCGTCCCGCCCGTCATTAGCATTGATGCGACTAGTGGCATGAATAAGGAAGTCGATCCTAATCTAGTTACAAAAGGAGAAATCTCCGCTACTATCTCCGCTAATACTACTTATGCCGTACAGCTCAGTGCTAATAAAACTTCTCTCACTAATCCTAACAACTCCGACGAACCAACTTCTGCTAACTCCATCCCTGCCTCTTCTAATGTCCAAGCTAAGACTAATGCATGGGGTATACTAAACCAAGATAACTCATCTATCTCTCCGACACTGCCGGCCGGAGAGTACTCTACTACCGTAACTATTACGGCGGTGAATAATTAGTTATTTCTTCCGATAAATCCCGATTCTCGCCCGCGCATAAGTATGCACCGAAGAAAGTCGCAACCCGTCTAGCTCTATCTCGCCGGGTTCTTTCGGCGACGATAGGGCTAACACACCATCAGTACTTAATAACTTCGCCAGCTTATTTAGCTCCGCCAGATCGACTTTATCATACGGTGGATCCGCGAATACTACCTGGAAGTAATCCCGATATTCCTCTCGCTCTGCGAACTTTCTCAGCTTCTCGCTAAAAACTAAACCATCAGCCTCAATACTCTCCAGATTCTCTCGAATCACCCGACAAATCCGTGGACTTGCCTCGACGAAAACTACTTCCGCCGCGCCGCGGCTCAGCGCCTCAATCCCCAGCGCCCCCGACCCGGCGTAAGCATCAAGGACTTTCGCATCTTCGACATTCACCATGTTAAATAATGCTAACTTTTCTCGCGCCCCCATCGGATGCGTCAGCTCAGATCCTGGCGATCGCAACGCTCGTCCACGATACTTTCCGGAAATTACCCTGAGGTCGCTACTTTTTGTCATCTTTTGCTTTCTGCGGCTTCGTTACTTTTGTAGTCCGAGATGTTTTCGAGCTGCCTGACAGTCCGTACGCTTCCGCTGCCGCCGAATACCATCCCAGCGTAATTGCCCGTACGATTTCCGGCAATAATTCTGTCTTCGTCTCCACTGCCAGTTCCGTCGTCCAGCCTTCATCTAGGAATCGTCGATACATATTCATTGTCCGTACTTTTTCTAAAGCCTTGCGGAACATTTTTTCTGTATCCAGCTCTTGCCAATCCTCCTCCGTCAGCTTTACGTCTAGCGCTCGCTGCGGCATCGCGGCGACGATCATCAGCACGCCGTATTCGTAGGCGATATGTTTCGACATGTGCCCGCCCGCTCCCCAGTACAGCCAGTTATTCCGCAGCGTCTCCAGCATATTCCGCCCGTGCATTAAGCCCTTCATCGGCGCGCCGAATACTTTTACCATTTCTTTGTCGGTCATCAGCTCTTCTTTCACGCCAGACAGTGGAAAATGATGTGCTGGCGTCAGCCCATCGGTAATCATATGCGCCATCCATGCCGCCTCAAAAGCTGCTCGTACTTCATTTTTGTTTTTCAATGCGCGAACCAGATTCCAGCGATGATCGACAATCATCTCAATCACCGAACGAGTGTCGAGATCGCCATGCTCAATAGCTGCCGGCGATGTCAGATCGTCTTCCACTAGCATGTGTGACGGCTCGTCGATCCCTGGGCTCTTTCGCTTCAGTCCATCTGGACCTCGCATCCCCTCGAAGTGTATAATATCTTTCGCCGTCGGGAAATATTTACTCCGCGGCAACTTCTGTGCCAAAACTCGCCTCGCCGACTGGTCGAGACGTTGATGAGTCCCGACTATTTTGCCAGAGAACCTCGAACTTTTCGCAAGTGCAATCGTAGAAAACATTAATTTAGCGTAGTTAATTGTTGATACTTCTTGATTCGCGTACCTAACTCTTTATATTTTATCATATCTTCTGGGTGTTTGGCAAATTTTTCTGCGTGCTGGCTCGCCTGTGCAATTAGTCGCGTATCTGACAAATTTGCCACTTGTAAGTTTAGCTCGCCATGCTGCATCGCGCCGTAGATCTCTCCCGGCCCACGTAGTTTTAAGTCTACTTCCGCTAGATAGAAGCCGTCAGTCGACTTTTCCATTTCTCGTAGTCGCCGTGAAGGTCTATTTTCTCCGGTCGTCAGCAGGAAACAACTCGCCGGCTGATCGCCGCGCCCGACTCGCCCGCGCAGCTGGTGTAATTGCGCCAGACCATAGTGTTCCGCATCCTGAATGATAATCATATTCGCATTCGGCACATTCACGCCGACCTCTACAACCGTCGTCGAGACGAGAATCTGTGTTTTATTCTCCGCAAAATCTTCCATCACTGCATCTTTTTCATCTGCTTTCATCTTTCCATGCAATAATCCAACTTTTGCCTCTGGAAATAGTTCAGCAAGTTTTTTCGCTTGGCGCTTTACCGGCGTGGCGTTATTCGTCGCGCCATCTTCGATCACCTGGCAAATCCAATAAATCTGCTGACCCTTCTGTAGAAGCTTCCGCATTTCCGGGTAGAGCTTATCATGTTGCTCGACTTCGTTGAGAATTTTTGTCACGATCGGCTGACGCCCTGGGGGTAATTCGTTCAGCAGGGAAACGTCAAGATCGCCGAATACTGTCAGCTGCAGCGAGCGGGGAATCGGCGTCGCCGTCATCGAGAGTAGATGTGGCGCATGATCCTCTGGCGACTTCAACAATAATTTCTGCCGTTGCCCGACCCCGAAGCGGTGCTGCTCATCGATAATGCAGAACGCTAGCGCCTTGAAATTTGTATCGTCCGTCAGCAGTGCATGCGTCCCGATCACGAAATCTATTTCTCCTTCCCGTATCTGCGTCTTGAGCTGTTTTTTACCTTTCGTTGCGCCAGTTAATAGTGCAACCTTTGGTAATTTTAATTTCGGATGCGATTGCGCGAGGTTGTTAAACAACTTGCTTAAGCTTTCGTAATGCTGCGTCGCCAGAATCGCCGTCGGCGCCAGTAGCGCTGTCTGATAGCCGTGATAAGTTGCTTGTGCCGCCGCAAGTGCTGCGACGATAGTTTTACCCGAGCCGACATCGCCCTGCAACAACCGATTCATCGGCGTCGTCTTCTCTAAGTTTTGCAAAATATCCCAAGTCACTCGCCGCTGTGCGCCGGTCAGCCCGAAGGGCAGACTTTTCACAATCTCCTGCGTGAGTGGTGCGCTAAAAGGTAGAGAAATCGCCTGAAGTCTCTGGTTTTCATTCTTATTTAACTTCGCCGCTAGGATTAATTCAAACAGCTCTTCGTAAGCTAAATATTGTCGCCCTAGCTCCGCCTCCTCCGGCGTTTCCGGGAAATGCGAATAAAATAACGCCTCTGCCCGCGCGCCTTTCCGCAAAAAGCTCGGCGCACCGTCCGTCATCGGCAGTAAATCCGGTATTTCATGAAAATCCCCCCGCAAATTCGCCAATATCTTCTGGAAAGTTAGTGGCTTGATAGTATTTTTCGCTGAGTAAACTGGCTGGAAGCCCGCCACATCACCATCCTTCTCGACATCCTGTACTAATGTTGCTTTCGGCGAAGTTAATACATAGCGCCCATTCTTCAATTCATACTTTCCCGTGAAGAAATATTCCCGGTCCAGGTCGAACTGCTTCGCTCGGTACGGCTGGTTAAACCAGACTGTCCGGATCGCTCCTGTCGCATCTCGAATCACGCCCTGTGTGATCGTCAGCCTCCGCCGCCGCGTACTTACGACATGTAAATCGCCAATCTTCCCCCGTATAATTACATTCCCGGGCTTGAGATCTGCGATACTTACCGTCGTCTGATAATTTTCATACACTCGCGGCAGACAATAAATCAAATCCCCGACCGTCCGGATGTTGACATATTTCAGCAATTCCGCCGTCTTCGGACCGACACCTTTCACACTCTCCACCGGGGCCGACATATCCATAGGATTATTATAGCACGCAGAGAAACTCCAAAGAAACAACTTGTAAAAGTTTGTGGTTTTGATATAATAAAAATGTTATCAAGTTTATTTCCGCGATAAGAGTAATTTTTCGTTACTCATCATCGACAACAATGGCACCGCAAGGGTAAGCCAGTTTTCGATGATGTAGTAATACTCTTTGGAAATAAGCTTGATAACGCCCCTCGTGGTGCCATTTTTGTATTATGCTTTTTACAAAAATATTCCTCCACGAGAACTTACAACACATACGCCAAAGGAGGGCATAATGCTAAAAATAAAGAAAACTAAACCTTATCAACATAGTTCTGTGCATATAATAATATGTGCTATAGCTCTTATTTGTGGTATTGTGCCATCCTTGGCGTTACTTACTTATTATAATCCATATACAGAGTCTACTTATGCTGCTAGAAAAACCCTTAGTAATATTACTACTATGCAAGAAATGACTACTGATATATGTAATAACTCTGCTTTAGGACAAAGTAACACACTTATAGATATTCGTGATAACTCTACTTATACTGTAGCTAGACTTAGTGATGGTAATTGTTGGATGACGCAGAACTTACGTATTATCGATAAGGAAATCACTCCGGAAGATTCTGATGTAATAGAAAACTTCACTATCCCACCTTCTGCTCTCTGGGCTAGCACTAATATAGATGAATCACATGCTTACTATGATAATGATACTGATTATGGTGCCTACTATAACTGGTATACCGCTACTGTAGGTACTGGTACTTCAGAGCTTACTGAAGGTAATGCCGAATCCAGTATTTGTCCGAAAGGGTGGCATTTGCCAACTAGTGAAGAATTCCAAAACCTTTACGATAAATTCCCCGACGCCACCTGGGCTACAATCAACGACAGGAGTGGTCGTTGGTTTGGCGCCTCTAGCGTTTCTGCCGGTGGGGCGCTACTTTTGGCCGATGGATATATGAGAACAGCTGATGGTCTATCAGCCAATATAAATTTGTATGGTTATTACTGGACAAATGCATCAAAAGATAAAACTCAAGCGTATAGCCTACGTTTTAATCGTAAAGAATTAACCATAGACGGCAATTCTAGAAAGTCAAATGGCTACTCCATCCGCTGTCTCACCCCCGCCTCCAGTACCAACTTCCCTGAACTATTCGACGAGAAAGACTCTACCGTCTCCGTCACTGTCCCTAAAGTCCTTACTATCGATGCTGTTAGTAAAGCTTTAACTCTTGAAGCTGATCCTAATCAAATCATAGAAGGTAACATTTCTGCTACTGTTTCCGCTAACACTACTTATTCTATCCAGCTCAGTGCCGAGAACCCCGACTTAACTAATCCCAACGATCCTGATCATACCATCCCTGCCAGCACTACCGTCCAGAAAGGTACTAATGCCTGGGGTATACTAAACCAAGATAACTCTACTTATTCTGCTATTACTACTAATCCTATTACTTACTATAATACAGAAGAATATAATGAAGAAGCTCAATCTACTAAACATACCTTTGGTATAGGAGTATCTATTTCTCCTGCACTTCCTGCTGGGGAATACTCTACTACCGTTACTATTACGGCGGTGAATAACTAGCTACAAATCACAAAACTTCGCCCCTCAAACTAGCCAAACGGGGCGAAGCTTTTTCGACAAAAACTCCGCCAAATGGCGGGTCTAGACCTTGGTGCCCGCGACTGGACTTGAACCAGCACGCCTTGCGGCATATGCTCCTAAGGCATACGTGTATACCAATTTCACCACACGGGCACGTTATATATAATATACCACACTTGCTCCAAAATAAAAAGCCCCCGAACTTCGGGGGCGCGGAGGTTAGGTGAGATGATTGATTAGCATGTTGAGATGTAATGCCCGTGATATCTCGTCGCCAATCAAGCTGTGATAAAACTCATTGTCGGCGCATTCAACCTGCGCTTCTGTCATGTTGTAGTCCTTCGGCAGCACTGGCGCCAGCGGTCCACCCAGCGGCACGTGCCCGTAGCGATACTCCTTCGCATAGGCCAGGTTTAGCTGCATGCAAAACTTCTTCGTCGCCTTCCCGGCATCCTCATAGAGCTTCTGCAGCTCGCGCTGTGCTTGGCGGAGCTTCTCCTGCTGAGCTTGCTGTGCCGCCCGATCGACCCGCCGCACTTTTGCCAGGTCGTTTAATGCTTTCTGCTCCTTGCGATAAGCTTCAAACAGTGCTGGCTGCATCGCGCAACAACTCAAGAACTCTGCCTCTGCCGTAACGATCTGGTCGGCGCGGTAGATCGCATAGCCGTGCAGGAGATAGTCGTGCTCAAAAGTCCGCGGCGGCTGCATCAGTTGCACGGCCGTGAGGTCGTTATTGCTTAGGTGTATCCCAGACGTCCGGATCATCCGGAGTAACCAGTTGCAGATTTCCGTGTACTCGTCTCCGGCCAAATCCTGCAAGAAGATCTTTCCGATCTGCTCGCTGTTAAAGCTGTAAGTGATCTGCGTCAGCAGATCGAGATAGTCGCGGACTTGCTCTGGGCTAACCTTTTGCTGCGCGGCGCCCGAATTCAGACTAGTTTCTGGCATTTTGCTTTACCCCCTTGAATATTCTCATTAACACACTAGTCTATCGACGGTCAAAATACTTTTCTTTCCTCCTTCCATAAGGAACCAACTACGAAAATCGACAGTCCATCACTACTATAGCATAATTTTATGAAAAATCAAAGGACTTATTTCTAATTTTTGAACCCACGCAACTCGCCCCTCAGAATCTATAACTCACAACCTACTAGATTTTTATGCTACAATAAATCTATGATCAAGCGCCAAGAATTCACTATCAAAAGTAACCATGATAATCTCGATCTCGGAGTGACAATGATAGTGCCCGAGCATCCACGCGGTCTCCTCCAGATCGTCCACGGTATGGCCGAGCATCGCCGTCGCTATTATGATTTTATGGAGTATTGTGCCGAGCAGGGGCTCGCAGTCATTATTCATGATCACCGCGGCCATGGCGATAGTATAAAAGCTGAAAATGACCTCGGCTACTTCTACGAGAATGGCGCTCGTGGCATGATCAACGACGCGCATCAAGTTACTGAATATTTTAAAAATCAATTTCCAGGTTTGCCGCTTACTCTTCTCGGCCATAGCATGGGCTCGCTTGTTGTCCGCTGTTGTATGAAAACTTATGACGCCGATGTCGACGGACTTATTGTCTGCGGCTCGCCGAGCAAACGCTTCGGTGTCGGCGCCGGTAAGCTTCTCGTCCGCTTGTTGCAGCTTGTTCAAGGCGATCGTCGTCGTAGTAAATTTGTCAGCAACACTTTTAATAACCTCCTCGCGAAGAAATATCTCCACGAGGGCAGTGCTAACTCTTGGATCGCTAGCGACCCCGCTGTTGTTGCCGCTTATGATGCGGATAAACGTAATGGTTTTACCTTTACTCTCAATGGCTACGAAAATCTTTTTACTCTTTCTGCGGAAACCTATAGTCCGAAAGGCTGGCAGATGCATCATCCTGATTTACCGATTTTCTTCATTGCTGGCGCTGATGACCCCTGCATTATTAGTCCGCAAGATTTTCAGAAAGCTGTAAATTTCATGCGCACGCGCGGCTATCAGAATGTCAGCGATAAGCTTTATCCCGGTCTTCGCCATGAAATTCTTAATGAGCGTGGGAAGCAAGAAGTCTGGAATGACGTGGTGACTTGGATTGATCAGCAAGTCATCGCCTAACTTTTTCAGAATCTAGACAAACTCAAAAACTCTCGTTATACTTATATTATTATGGCTGATTTTTATAACCAGACGACAAAGGAGGTACTGGAGCAGTTCAAGACTAATCCAGAAACTGGGTTAACTGACAAGGAAGTTCTCCGTCGCCAAGCGAAGGATGGTAAAAATACTCTAAAGATGGCTGAGACGCCGTGGTGGCGCCGCTTACTAGAGCCGTTCATGGATATTTTCATGGTCATTCTTGTCATTGCAATGGTCTTATCTCTCCTTCAGCAAAACTGGATTGAAGCAATTACAATCCTCGTTATTATCGCCCTAGATGCGATTATTTACTATGTTCAGCAGTTCTCGACCGAACGTATCCTGAAGAGTCTCAAACGCAGTACTCTCCATACTGTGACCGTCCTGCGCGACGGCAGCGAGCAGGCTGTCGAGGCGACCGAGCTCGTCCCCGGCGACATCGTCGTCCTCCGCGAAGGCGACCGTATTCCTGCTGACGGCCGCATTATTAAAGAATCTGGCCTCCTTACTAACGAGTCTATGCTCACCGGTGAATCCGAAGCTATCGCGAAAGATGCAAAGGCAATTTCTGGCAATCGCAAAGTTTATGAGCAGCGTAATATGGTATTCTCCGGTTCTTTTGTTATCACGGGGACAGGGAATTTTGTCGTCACCGCGACTGGTAATAATACTGAATACGGCCGCATTGCTTCGCTTGCCTCTTCGCTCGGCGAAGAAAGCCCTATCAAACAGAAGATGGATAAACTTGTCGGCCAGATCGCCGTCGTCGTTGTAATTATCGCAATTATCGTCCTTGTCATTCAGCTCATCGACGGCATTTCTCTGCTCGAGGCGCTGGAATTTACGCTTGCCATGGCGGTTTCTGCTGTGCCAGAAGGTCTGCCGATTGCGATTTCGATCATTCTCGCTCTCTGCGCCGCGCGCATGGCGAAGAAAAACGCTCTCATTCGTGAGCTTCGTGCCATCGAGTCGATCGGTATCGTCACCACTATCGCCAGCGACAAGACCGGCACTCTGACCGAGAATCGCCTCGAACTTCGCGAGACCTGGTCGCCCGACTTATCACCGAAAGATTTCCGTGAACGTCTCTCTTGCGCTGCCCTTGGCATCTCCTCCATGATGGAGAATAACCGTGATGCTTTCATGATCGACCCGCTCGATACTTGTATTACTGATTACATGCGAAATAATAATTATAAAACTTGCTCCGCCGAGCCGATCAAATCTTACGAATTTGACCAGAGCCTAAAGTTGTCTGGCAATCTTTTCCGTGACGCCCGTGGCGGTCTTTTCCTCCAGCTCAAAGGCGCCCCCGAAGTCATCCTTGCCCGCGCGAAACTCACTGACAAGCAACGTACTGCTGCCGACGAGAAGCTCAGCGAGCTTGCCAGTAAAGGCTATAAGGTTGTCGCGATTGCTCATGCGAAGATCGGTCGCGAGATTAATGAACTGAATCGCCTCGACAAGGATGATACTTTCGAATTCGATGGCTATATGGCGGTCGCCGATGCCCTACGTAAAGGCGTCCCCGCCGCAATCAAGCAAGCTGCCCGTATGGGCGTGAAGACGAAGATGGTCACTGGCGATCATGCTGGCACCGCCTTCGCAATCGGTCGTGAGGCCGGTCTTGCCGAAGATTTTTCTCAGGTCCTCGACTGCTCGCGTCTGAATAATATCAATGATGACGACCTTGCCGATCTTGTGAGGTATATCACAATTTTTGCTCGCGTTACTCCAGAAGATAAGTATCGCATTCTCTCAGCGATCAAGGAGACTGAGATTTGCGCCATGACCGGCGACGGCGTGAATGACGTTCCGGCGCTCGTCGGCGCCCATGTCGGTATCGCCATGGGTGACAGTCCTTCCATCGTCCAGGACGCCGGCGACATTGTCCTTCTTGATAATAATTTCAAGAATATTACTGAAGCTATTAAGGAGAGCCGTACTGTCCTCGCTAATATCCGTCGTATGCTCGGCTATCTTCTCGCAACCAATGCCGGTGAAGTCCTCACTATGCTCGGTGCTCTGCTTATTTCTGGTAGCCAGCTCCTTACCCCGATTCAGATTCTCTGGATCAACCTCGTTACTGACTCACTCATGGTTGTGCCGATCGGACTCGAACCGCCCGAAGCGAAAGTCCTTCGTCAGAAGCCTGAGCGCAAAGACGCTCCGATTCTCTCGCTGAAGCTGATTGGCCGTATGGCAGTAATCGCCATCGTTATGTCGGTCGGTACCATGGCGACCTTCTACCTCGCCGAAGCCATCCTCCACGATTCTGCGCAGGCCAACACCCTTGCCTTCACCGCGCTTGTCATTATGCAGTGGAGTAGCGCCTTCTCTGCTCGTGGTACTTACGAATCTGCCTGGCAGCGCCTGAAAGTCCCACATAAATCCTTCCATCTCGCGATGGGGGCCGCGATTATTTTACAGCTCCTCGCTCTCTTCGGTCCGCTCGCGCCGATCGTTAACATTGTTTCTGTCCCACTTCCTGCCTTGCTCCTGACGGCGGTGCTTGCCTTTATCATCCCGCTAGCAATTTTCGAAATCTACAAGAAGATCAAAAAACTTAATCCATAGTCTAACGGAGAGTATTATGAGTGGCAACCGAATCAATAATTCAGAAAGTATTAGTGGTGATGATAGTAACATATGGACGGAAGCGATGCTTGATGCGCCGTCTTTCTATGACTCGGAACGTCAAAAAGACCTAGAAGTCGATCAAGGGGTCATACCGGAGACCGACATTGCAGCGCACATGCTCGATGTGTCTTCCGAGCAGCAAGATGAACTTGTAGACTATCTCAACCAGATTAATTCAGGCGCAGAGCTGCATGGCGATGCCTTCTCTGCCTACGAAGATTACCTAGATAAAAACCAACTCAGCGATGCTTCCGAAGCAATGGCTGCCTGGCAGAAGGAACTAAGCGGTCAGCTTGAGCGCTATGAGAGAATGGACAAATGTATTATGAGTGGGCTAGAGGATCTAGACCGATCGGAAAATGCCGGCAAGACTCTAGCCGAAGTCTTCGAGGCGCGAGCTATGCAAATTCAGCAGCAACTTACACCCGCCATCGATGCCGATAAGTCTAAAGAGATAACCGACGAGCAGCGCGACGCCCTAATCGGACAATATAATGAATATCAAAATCTCGCAAACTGGGCACCAGATGTTCGTAGAAGTCTAGAGCACAATAGTCGCATTGAATCCGACGCCGGAAAAATTGGTGAAAATATGCCTAATAATATAGATATCGACACGATGATAGAGGACCTGCAAGCAGAAATCAAGAAACGCCAAGGCGCTCTAGGGGTTCTTAAGGCGCGCGATCAGCGAGATTATGGCGACACAGTTTTGGATGCGACCATAAAATTAAATCAGAAACAGGCTGATCTTCATGTGATGCGTATGATCCAACTTGCTAATAGTGACCAGTCTGAAGACGAGACAGTCTCTCCCGAAAATGCAACGGCGACGATCGAAAAATATATCAGCGACCGCGAAAAATATATTGATAACCTAACTCAAGCCCGGGCACAGTATGTGAAAGGAAGCGCGGAGTACCAAGACTTAACCAAGAAACGCAGCAAATGGTACCGTGAAATAGATGCCGCTCGGCGTGTCGCAAGGCAGCTAGGTCTAGATGTTAATGAACATGATGCCGAAGAGGCATAATTATAAATTTCATAAAGCTCGCAAAGAAACAAAAAACTTATAATTATTTGCCCAAACTATGTTACAATAGTAGTGTTAAGCTATTTATCGGATGTTTTTGAATAAACATAGTTCCTAGTTTTATCTATTACAAACCATCGTATTGTATAATCTTGAAGTTTAATGGCATCATGAGGTGCATTCAAGATTATACGTGATGGTAAAGTAATTTGCTGGAACTATAACCGATGAATAGCTTAACACCCCTCGTGGTGCCATTTTTGTATTGAGCGTCTTACCTTTTTCGCTTTATAAAAAATATGTGGCTCCGTGAGTTCTAATTAAGCCATAAGGAGGGCATGATGCTAAAAATAAATAAAACCTTATCAAAAGTTAAACTATACCATATCGGTATAATAACTCTTATTTGCGGCGTCATGCCCGGACTTATGGGATTAAGTTATTATGGACCAGTAGAAAAAGTTTCTGCTGCTAGTGCTAAAACTCTTTCCGACATCACAGAAATGCAACAAATGCGTGCTTCTGTTTGCGAAAACTCTGCCATTGGCGAATCAAACACTCTAACCGATACGCGTGATAACTCTACTTATACTGTCGCAAAGCTCTCCGATAGTAAGTGTTGGATGACGCAAAACTTACGTATCACTCGCGAGACAATCAATGCGAAAGATAGTAGTAATACAACAGGTAAAATCACCTCGGCAGATTCTAATGTTAATGCAAATCATGAGATCCCAGCATCTACTACGGGTGCATTTGACGACTCAAAGGATTCTAGCGGATTCTATACAAATCAGCAAGTACGAGCTTCTGCGGATGACGATTACGGGGCATATTACTCTTACAATGTTGCAACCGTAAATACTGTAGCAACAGCCAGTAGCGGCTCGGCAACCTACGATATTTGTCCGAAAGGCTGGAGACTGCCAACCGGAGGATCTAGCGGGGAATTCCAGGCACTTTACAATAAGGGTAAATCTGATTGGACCACTAATGGCGGCAAAAACGGTTATTGGATCGGTGGCACGGCAAATGCTGCTGGTGCAGCTTTCTTCCAAGTTGCTGGTGTCGTCGGTGACGATGGCCTACGTTACCCGGGCTCCAACGGCTACTATTGGTCTAGTACGATCAGCAGTGCCACCAGCGCGTACAGTCTGGACTTCGGCAGCGGCATCTACCCTACCAACAACCGCGATAGGTGTCTCGGCAACCTTGTCCGCTGCATCGCCTCCGATCTTGAAGACGACGATCCGAATCTCTCTGATCAAAAGGACGTCGACATCATCGCCATCGTCGTCCCGCCTGTCATCTCTATCGACGCCACCTCTGGTATGAACAAAGAAGTCGATCCTAATCTAGTTACCAAAGGAGAAATATCAGCTACTATTTCTGCTAATACAACTTATACTGTACAACTAAGTGCTAATAAAACATCACTTACTAATTCTCAAAACCCAGAAGAGAC
>CAPHDI010000004.1 GCA_948623715.1 uncultured Candidatus Saccharibacteria bacterium
CCTAAAGTCCAGTGCACCCGCCCTTACTCTCTACGCTATTTGGCAACGAGTCTATAACTACAGTCTCGCTTACAACATGAATGGTGGTACCGGTACGATCGCCACCCAGACAGCGAATGGACAAACAGCTACGAGCTATCAGTTTACGATTTCTAGTACAACACCAACGCGCTCTGGTTATACCTTCTTGGGATGGGGCAATGCCGCTAGTGATACTACTGCAAGTTATCAAGCCAACGGTAAAATCACCCTACAATCATCTGCCCCAACCAAAACCTTGTATGCAGTCTGGAAAGCATTAAGTTGGTCAGAAATTACTACTATGCAGCAGATGAATCCGACAGCATGCAGTCAGGCACCGAGTAAAACGACGAAAACGCTTACGGATTCTCGCGATAATAACTCGTACACAATCATGAAGCTAGATGATGGACGCTGCTGGATGACGCAAGATATGCGACTTACTGGTAGTCGCGCTATCAATTCGACAGATTCCGATGTCAGTGGCAACTACACTTATACTATCCCGGCATCAGTCGCCGCGTGGAACAATACCAGTGCAAACCTTCAGGCAGTCTATTATTCCGGTAGAGGTTACTACACCTGGTGCGTTGCTACAGCCGGAACATGTAGCATGGCGACAGCTGCAAATTCCACTGCGCCCAGTAGTATCTGTCCGAAAGGATGGAAGATGCCAACAAAAACTGAATATACAACCCTTTTGAACGCTGCCGGTATCGCCGATAATGCAACCGGACGTTCGAAAATCATGAGTTCTCCATATAATTATAGCTACGCTAGTCTAATATGGGGTGACGGCAGCGGGTTAACGAGTATGAATCTTGGGCGATATTGGACTAGTACGTCCGAAGATGCCGCACGCGCGTTCGTACTTGGTGTATGGCCGAGCGGCACCGGAGTCTACGGTGACGCTGGTCAAAAATTCTATGGACTCCCATTCCGCTGTGTCGCCCGTTAGATCCTGATAAAACCGATTTCGCATTAGAGGGTCAGAACTGGCCCTCTAAGCGTTTTTTAAGAAAAGCTTGCTCTGACCGCACTCTTCCGAAAAACTCGTCAAATCGACGAAAAATAGCCTTAAAACGCAAATTGACATAAGAGTTTTACGAAAAATCATCAAAAATCATAAAATCACTAGCTCCGCAACAGAGATAGCTTGCATGACATAGTTACAAAATTCGGCAGAACTGCCGCAAAATAGCCCCGAAAATGGGGCTATTTTACTGATTTCGGCCGAAAATCTAGAGAAATCTATGAATTTTACAGCTCAGCAACTTCTTCAGCAGAAGGAGTGCTCTCCATATCTGCAGTCTCAGCAGCGACCTCCTCGGCTTCGGCATCAGACAGCTTCAGCGGAGTAACACCAGTACCGACTGGGATCTTGCGGCCGATGATGACGTTCTCTTTCAAGCCGTTGAGGCGGTCGACGCGACCGTTGATGGCGGCATTGATGAGGACGCGAGTCGTATCCTGGAAGGATGCGGCCGAGAGGAAGGAGTCGGACCAGATCGAAACCTTGGTAATACCGAGGAGTAGGCTCTGGTAGGTAGCCGGCTGGCGACCTTTTTCTTCGAGTTCTTTATTCTCAGCGATGATAGCTGCCTTCGAGACGATATCACCAGAGACGAAGCTAGAATCACCGGCATCGTCGATCATGACGCGGCTAAACATCTGGCGGACGATAATCTCAAGGTGCTTTGCGGAGATCTCGTGGCCCTGCGCGGCATAGACGGAGATAACGTCGTTCATGATGTAGCGAGCGGTTTCCTCGGCGCCCTTGTAGCGGAGAAGATCCTGGAGGTTCAAGGAACCGGTGGTGATACGATCACCAGCCTTGAGACGGTCGCCATCCTGGACAAGGAGCTCGGCGTCGTTTGGAATCTCGAGCTTGACTGCGGCGCCAGCTTCAGCGACGACGATGATAGCGTCGTTAGTGAGCTGAGCGTTACCGTCGACTGGGGAGACAAGTGGTTCGTCACCTTTACCTTTGTCGGCGATGACGTCGCCAGCCTTGACACCGGCACCGTCTTTCACACGAGGTTTGCGGCCTTCAAGGAGGAGACGGAAGGTATCGCCGGAATCTGGGGTAACCGTAACGATGTAGCGGTTATTCTCCTCGACGATACTGATCGTACCGTCGGCTGGGGAGACGTAAGCTTGACCTTTCGGGACGCGAGCTTCGAGAAGCTCTTCGACACGCGGAAGACCGCGAGCGATAGCACCGGAGCCGGCGACACCGGAGCCGTGCTTCGTATCGAGCGTAAGCTGCGTACCTGGCTCACCGAGGGACTGCGCGGCGATGACGCCGACTGGCTGGTTCGCCTCGACGAGAGCACGAGTAGACATGTCGACGCCGTAAGCCTTGCGCGGGACGCCGCTGACAGCGGTCGTAGTAAGGACGGACTGGATCTTGACCATGTCGATCTTGTCGTCGTTCTCGATCTGCTCAGCCATTTCTTTCGTGATTAATTCACCAGCAGCGACGTAGCCTGGGACTGGCTCGGCGGTATAGCGGCCAGCGATGCGAGCGGCAAAGCCGATACCAGTATACTCGGATTCGCTACGATAGACGGCGAAGCCAGGATCCGGAGCTTCCTCATCGGTCGTGAAGACATCTTGAGCGACGTCGACGAGACGACGAGTGAGGTAGCCAGAGTCGGCAGTACGAAGGGCGGTCGAGACCTGCCCCTGACGTGCACCACGAGTAGCAATGAAGGATTCGAGGGTGTTGAGACCTTTCTTGTAGCTAGACTTGACCGGAAGCTCGATTTCGTTGTTGTTAATGTCGACCATGATACCGATCTCAGCGGAAGCGAGCTTAATGTTAGACACGCTACCACGAGCACCAGAGTTGACCATGACGGCGATATCGGTATCCATACTAGCAAGCTTGTCCTTGAGGAAGTCAGAAATCTTCTTATCGATATCGCGCCAGTTAGCCACGGTAAGATTATAACGCTCTTCTTCGGTAACGAGACCCTGGTCATATTGTTCCTGGATGAGAGCGGTCTTCGCGTCACCTTCAGCGATAAAGTCGTCAATCTCAGCATAAGTCGGGTAATCGTCCTTCGCGGTGGAGACCGAAGCAATGGTCTCGTATTCGAAGGCGAGATTCTTGACAGCGTCAGCGGTCTTGACGGTCATCTCAGAGCCGTAGAGGTCGAAGATGTCGGCCATGACTTTCTTGAGCTGTTTGCTGGTCTGGACGGAGTTATCGTAAGGGTAATCTTTCGGGAGGATTTCGTTGAAAATTACGCGACCGAGAGTAGTATTACGAATCTCGCCCTTCGCGAAGACGCGAATCGGAGTCTGAAGAGCGATTGCGCCCTGGTCGTAGGCCATCTCAGCTTCATAGACGGAGCTAAACGGCTTGACTTTGTCAGTCTCGGTACCAGGCTTGTCGTAAGTAAGGTAGTAGATACCAAGCACGACATCCTGATAAATCGCAAGCACTGGCGCACCATCGGCCGGCTTCAACAAGTTTTTACCAGCGGACATAAGTTCGCGAGCCTCAGCCTGAGCAGCGTCGGAAAGCGGAAGGTGGACCGCCATCTGGTCACCATCGTAGTCAGCGTTAAAGCCGGAGGCGACGAGCGGGTGGAGCTGGATAGCCTTACCCTCGATAAGCTTTGGTTGGAAAGCCTGGACAGAAAGACGGTGAAGCGACGGAGCGCGGTTAAGGAGGACATATTTGCCCTTAATCACCTCATCGAGACCATCCCAGACGACAGCTTCGCTAGCATCGATCATGCGGGTAGCAGAGCGGATGTTTGCAGCATATTCATTTGCGATCAACCAAGAGATAACAAACGGTTTGAAAAGTTCAAGCGCCATCTGCTTCGGGAGACCACATTCATTGAGCTTCAAGGTCGGACCGACGACGATTACAGAGCGGCCAGAGTAATCGACACGCTTACCGAGAAGGTTCTGACGGAAGCGCCCCTGTTTACCCTTGAGAAGGTCAGAGATACTTTTGAGCTTGCGTCGACCATTCTGAGCATTAGCACTACGGCTGCCGTGGACGGCGGAGTTATCGATCAGAGCGTCGACAGCTTCCTGAAGCATGCGCATTTCGTTATGACGGATGACGGCAGGAGCGTTAAGCTCGATAAGTTTCTTCAAGCGATTGTTACGGTTAATAACGCGGCGATAGAGATCGTTAAGATCGGAAGTCGCGAAGCGGCCACCGGGGAGAGCGATCATCGGACGTAGGTCTGGCGGGATGACTGGTACAACGGTAAGAACAAGGTCGATCGGCTTGATACCAGCAGCTTCCATGCCTTCGAGGACTTTGAGGCGCTTCATGATGCGCTTCTGTTTCTGCCCCTTAGTATTCTCAGCCTCTTCGCGAAGCTCGGAGATCATAGTCTTAAGGTCGATTTCCTGGAGCAAACGCTCGATAGCGGTCGCGCCCATTTCGACTTCGACGAGATCGAGATATTCTTCAGGGAGATTGCGATAGGCCTGCTCGGTGATGACGGCGCCTTTCTGGAGACCTTCGAGTGCGCTCTTGCGAGCCTGATAATCGGTTTCGAGGGCTTCAGTTTCCTTTGCCTGCTCGTCAGCTAGTGCAGTAACATTTGCGTTCTTGTCGCTGGCAAGTTGTTCGTAGCGCAAGCGAATCGCTTCGCGAGCGGCTTCAGTCGTCGCGTTGAGATCTTCAAGCGTGCGAGCGATCTCTTCGTCTTTTGCTTCGATAATCAAGTAAGAAGCAAAGTAGACAACTTTTTCGATATTTTTTACAGTTAAGTTCAAAAGTACACTAAGGGCGCTCGGTGTACCGCGCATAAACCAGATGTGCGCAACTGGCGCAGCTAAGGTAATGTGCCCCATGCGCTCACGGCGAGCGATTGACTTCGTGACGAGGTTACCTTCCTTGTCGACAGCAGCTTCGCGTGAGCGGACACCTTTAAGTTTCGAATCGTGTGGATTAATATCTTTGACCGGACCGAAAATCCTTTCACAGAATAGACCGTCACGTTCTGGTTTTTGGGTACGATAGTTGATCGTCTCCGGCTTCAAGACTTCGCCGTAACTCCAGCCGAGGATGTCTTCCTTGCTGGCGACGCTAAGCCGAATCGAGTCAAAATCGTTGGCGCTAATGTAATTATCCATCCAAGCCATCTTACAACTCCTCTCCTAAGTCAAGCGATGCGTCATCTTCATCGTCGAGATCCATCTCGCCTAAGCCATCCGGTTCGTCGAGGTCTTCCGCATCAGTTATTTCTACCCCTTCATCATCAAGCATATCCTTGATTTCGTCATCTTCATCATCGAGATCTACCATCGTCTTGACAGCGTCTTGCTGCATACCATGCTGCGCATAGATTAAGCGATCGTCGCGCTGCTTCTCGATTTCGCGGGAAGTTTTTTCGATAACTTCGCCGGCGTCGGTAGAATTACCGTGATCGAGCAGGTCGACTTTAAGGCCGAGGCCCTGGAATTCCTTCACAAGAACGTTAAAGCCTTCGGGGAGCTTCGGACCTTCGATCGGTTCGCGTTTGATGATACTTTCGTAAGCTTTGGCACGGCCATAGACATCATCAGACTTAATCGTGAGCATTTCCTGCAGGGCAGTAGCGGCACCATAAGCTTCGAGAGCCCACACCTCCATTTCCCCGAAACGCTGACCACCATTCTGCGCCTTACCACCGAGCGGCTGCTGAGTGACGGCAGTGTATGGACCAGTCGAGCGGGCGTGAATCTTATCTTCGACCATGTGATGAAGTTTCAGCATATGCATGACACCGACGGAAGTGCGTTCGTTAAACGGCTCACCGGTGAGACCATCGTAGAGCTGGACGCGGCCATCGCGAGCGTAGCCAGCTTTCTCGAGCTCATCGGAAATTACTTCATCAGGGACGCCGTTAAAGGACGGCGTAGCGACTTCGTAACCGAGAGCGCGAGCAGCCATACCAAGGTGAGTCTCGAAGAGCTGACCGAGGTTCATACGGCTAGGCACACCCATTGGGCTAAGCAAGACGTCGATCGGGGTACCGTCGGCCATGAATGGCATATCTTCGACCGGGAGAATCCGGGAAACGACACCTTTGTTACCGTGACGACCAGCGATCTTATCACCGACGCTAATCTTGCGCATTTCGGCGACGTAGATTTTAATTTGCTTGATCACGCCAGCTTTAAGTTCGTGACCTTGTTCACGAGTATAGATACGGACGCCGACGACCTTACCAGCAGAAGAACCATTCATGCGGACAGAGGTGTCGCGGACATCTTTGGCTTTTTCACCGAAGATCGCGCGAAGGAGGCGCTCCTCAGAGCTAAGTTCCTGCTCGCCCTTCGGGGTAATCTTACCGACGAGAATATCGCCTGGCAAGACTTCGGAACCGACGACGACGATACCTTCTTCGTCGAGGTGGCGAAGGCTACGCTCAGGTACATTCGGGATATCGCGAGTAACCTGCTCAGGACCGAGCTTGGTCTCGCGGACTTCGACGTCGAAATCTTTAATGTTAATAGAGGTCAATTTATCATCTTCGACGAGGCGCTGAGAGATGACAATAGCGTCATCCATGTTATAACCGCGCCACGGCATGAAGGCAACGAGAAGATCTTTACCGAGGGCGAGCTCGCCGTTAGTGACGGAAGCGCCTTCAATGAGAATGTCGCCTTTCTTGACTTTCTGACCACGAGCGACGATTACGCGCTGGTTATAACAGCGGTCATCGTTAGTCTTCTCGAAGTGTTCGACTTTGTATTCTTTCTCGCCATCTTTATATTTAACGACGACGGAGACACCATCAGCACGGACGACTTCACCAGCGCCCTCAGCGACAATAACCTGAGAAGTGTTCATGGCGACTTCGTGTTCGATACCAGTACCGACGACCGGAGCGTCGTTTTTCAGCAATGGGACAGCCTGTTTCTGCATGGCGCAGGCCATGAGTGAGCGGTCAACACGGTTCTTCTCGACGAATGGAATCAAGCTCGCACTCGTACCAAGAATTTCCTTGTGAGCAGCATCAATATGCGTGACCTGGCTGGAAGCGACCTGGCTCGGGCGACCATGAACACGAGCAGAGACCCATTCCTCGACGAATTCACCCTTATCGTTTAGCTTCACGCTGGCGTCGGCGATGACCATGTTTTCCTCATGGGCGGCATCGACGTAGACGACTTCATCAGTGACTTTACCGTCTTTGACGACACGATAAGGCGCCTCGATGAAACCGTATTCATTCACGCGAGCGTAAGTCGCGAGGTTAAGTACGAGACCGACGTTACCACCTTCTGGCGTCTCGACGGTACAGATACGACCATAGTGAGTTGGGTGGGCATCGCGGACATCGAAGCCGGCGCGCTCACGGGTAAGACCGCCAGGACCCATACTAGAGAGACGGCGCTTGTGAGCGAGCTCAGAGTAACCGTTGACTTCGTCCATGAGCTGGGAAAGCTGTGAGCTAGAGAAGAATTCTTTCACAGCAGCGACAACTGGGCGAGAGTTGAGAAGCTGGGACGGAGTGACCTCTTTCGGGTCGGCCATAAGCATGCGGTCGAGAATATTACGCTGTAGGCGCAACATACCGAGGCGGAATTGGCGCTGGACAAGCTCCCCGACGAGTTTGACACGACGGTTAGCGAGCGAGTCGATATCGTCAGCAGGCTCCTGAGTATTATTAAGACGGATGATTTCTTTGATGATGGCGACGAGGTCTTTCATCTGTAGAGTGCGGTGAGTTTCGTCGTTTGGCGTATCAAAGCCAAGGCGCTGATTGAGCTTATAGCGACCAACACGAGAGCTATCATAACGGCGATAGTCGAAGAAAGTATGCTCGATCATGCTCTTCGCGTTTTCGACGGTCGCGAGGTCGCCCGGACGAAGGCGGCGATAGACCTCAAGAAGGGCGCTTGGCTGGCTAGTCGAAGTGTCCTTGTCGAGGGTGGCACTAATGTAGCTGACCGGCCCATTATCGACATCAGCAAAAGTCTCGCGAATCTTCTCATCCTCAGCGACACCAAGGGCGCGCAAGAATGTCGTAACCGGAATCTTGCGACGGCGGTCGATTTTGACGCTGATACAGCCATTCTGAGCGGTCTCGAATTCAAGCCAAGCTCCGCGACCAGGAATAACCTTCGCGCCATAGTAATTCCGGCCATTGATTTCATCGGCAGTGAAGAATACGCCAGCCGAGCGGACGAGCTGCGAGACGACGACACGCTCAGTACCGTTAATAATGAAAGTCGCACGATCAGTCATCCAGGGGTAATCGCCGAAGTAGATATCCTGCTCTTTAATCTCGCCAGTGACCTTATTGGTTAATTCGACCTTGACATGCAGCGGCGCAGCATAAGTCGAGAGATTATATTTCGCAGTTTTCTCGTCTTCAAGCGGTTGTTTGAAATAATAATCTTTAAACCTCAGTGACAACTTATTACCGTTGTAGTCGTCAATTGGGTTTAGTTCGTTAAAGACTTCGCGAAGTCCAGACTCAACAAAATCCCTCCAGCTATCAGTCTGGTGGGAAATGAGATCTGGAATCGGAAGCGCCTGGTCGCCCTCAGTGAAGAATACACGACGACCATTAGTTGATGGTTTGCTCACAGTTTCCTCTCTTATTTAGTGTTGATAATCTCCACTCTAACACCCTGAGATTAAACATCTGCGAGAGCGTATGAGTTTGTAGCGCCGAAGATTACTGCGGAGTCTCAATACCCAGATTCGCCATCCCTGGGGATTCTAGTTCTCAATGTTTATTTTGAGAACCCAAACACCGCACACTACTTCTTGTACCTTATTATACAAAATTTTTAGATTATTTCAATAGTTTTTCGCAAAATCGAAAAGCTATTGCTGGCTGCGTCGCATCACGGCTTCGCCGTTCCCGCAGTCGTAGCGGCTAGAGAAAATGTGAACATTTTCTCTGCCTATAGCCACTCCTGCGTCGCTCGAAGAAAGGAGTAAACTTCTTTCTCGCTCGCTATCCTCGCCAGTTCAATAGTTTTTTAAAAATGTTGCGAAATTCCAAAAAACCACCTTCTCAACGGTTTGGAGGTGGCTTTTTGAACATATAAGCTCTCAACTTTTTTATGTTGGCTCGCAGTTAGCCTTATGTTCTTTCGAACTATTTTCATTATAACTCATGCTTAAACGAATAGCAATAGTTTTCAAGGTTTTGTTGTATTTTTTACAACATTTAGTGTTTTATCTCTGTATTTTCCGCGTAATTGTATATTGTAATTTTTACAACAGTTGACTATGAGATGTAGATATGGTAGGATTATAGACAACCTGACACCGTATTTTAAAAATCCTACTATACTTGAGAAATTCTATTCGGAGGTGGAGAGTGGAACGTTACGGATATGATTATCTCCAGCAGCGGGCGCGAGCAATGCGTCGCGCGCGGGCGGCGCAACGGAGACGAGCCTGGTTTACCTTTGTACTACTGACGGCGGCGATAGTCCTACTACTCGTCGTGTCATACAAGATGACGAAGCAGTCCCTGCTCAGCTGGTCAAACTGTGATCATGGCGAGACATTGAGTGAGTTTATGGAGAATATCTGCCGTGAAAACGTCGAGATCTGCGGGGAATTCAGCGTGAATGGCGAGAAGCTATTTGAGCGCACAGACTTCTCGGATAGCACAGTGACCGTCCCGACGGACTGGGCGACCTTAGCTTCCCTGGTGGCGGGCGGCGGGGTCATTCATGTACACAACCATCTTGATGACGCGCCGTTTACCTACGAGGATCTGCTGACAATTACACGGATTAACGCCCACGAGGCGATCGTGGTGACGCCACACTATATCTACTCGCTCAGACCTTATCGTGATTGGCCAAGCGAAGCGGAGATTACGCACTATATGCAGCCGATTCTCGACAGCTGGGAAGATTCAGCGCAACGCGGCTTGTTGCAGATTGCGGGGATCGGCGATGACCGCGTGAAGCTGTCGACCGATCTACTGATCGAGCAGTTTGCGCGGGAGTTTCAGCTATATTTCCGGATTAAACCGCATAACTCGTAAATTTTAAACAAAGCTCAAGCATAAGTCAGGATAAGTAACTACTTGTGCCGTGATCTCTTCGGCACAAAGCAAAGCCCCCGGCAAACGGGGGCTTCTTTCGGCTATCGTAGAAATTAGATTTCGAGATCATCGAGGTCGGCGAGCTCAGCCCGAGTCTTCTCAGCAAGCTCATCGCCGCCTTCATCAGTGACGGTCGTAGTTTCCTCTTCGACGACGTCTTCGGTGTCATGACGAGGAGCAGGAGCAGCACCCTCTTCGTCGGTGTTGACGACTTTGAGGTTGTAGCGGGCGCCGTTCTTCGTCCCGAGGACGCGAAGGAGAGTACGAATACTCTGGGCAGTCGCACCACGTTTACCAATGACGCGACCAACGTCTTCAGGATCAACGCTCAAGCTCAGCAGGACGCCACGTTCATCAATTTCGCGGTCAACAACGACTTTTTCTGGATTGTTGACGAGGGTTTTTACGATATATTCTACAAATTGTTGGTCAATGGTTGCCATAAGGTCTCCAGTTTATTTTTGTATATACTTTCATTATAACACAAGCACGAAAAAATGTTCAAAAATTCCCCCGGATTGCTCCGGGGGCTGCAAGATTTACTTGTTGCGGCGGTTTATTATGAACACTACACCGCTTACGACTAAGCAAATTGCCAAGAGGATCAGATCATAGGGCAGCATTTTCCGGTTCAGCTCCCAGTGCTGCTTTATCAGATCCCAAAACCCCTCCTTTTTGGGCGTATCCGGGTCGTCGCGTACATACATCTGGTCGTTGACGAACAGCTCGCCACCCTCGTCGACGCGACGGTAACGCTCACCGTTGACGTAGATATACTCGTCAGAAGTGGACTCCGACGGCTCGGGCGTCGGATGGCTGTAATAGGTCCGGTTGTCATTGTAAGTCTGGGAATTGTCAATGACGGTAGTCGAATTGTCAATAATGATGGCGGACGCTTCCGGAGCCGGTGCGCTGCTGGGCGCGGGCGTCTCGGGGACGATGGATGGCACGGGAGTTTCCGGTACAGGAGCCGGCGTCGTCGGAGCTTCCGAAGATGCCGAACTCGGCCCATTTCCGCCCGACATGTCGTCAAACCATTTCCAGAATTGCCCCTCCTGCTTTCCGTAATCGAAGAAATCCCGCAAGGCGCCCATTCTCTGTGCGCTTCCGCTCGAAGTCTCGACCTTGCTGGCCGCCTTCGCCGTCGGCGTTAAAGCCGCCAGCAGGAGCATCGCCAGAATCAGGCTACTAATCTTGCTAAATTGCTTCATTCTTACCCCTCCTCGATATGATATAATACCATTATACCACACATGGTTAAAAAAGTCAATGGTAAATGCTTTGAAGCTTAAAATAACCTTAAAAATCCCCGCATTAGCGGGGAGTCGGTCACAAAACCCATAATCCACGTACGAGATCCATCACCATAAACAGTTCTTCGGCCGGCATCATACTGTAAAAGCTGAAGAAGTTGCCAGGGCGGTCCGTTACGTCTACGCCCAGCCGTTGCCAGGCTTCGCGCGCCGCGGCGTCATCGTAGGAATTATCCCAGGTTTCCGACCGGAAGGTCTTCCCATTCGGTACATAGTAGGCTCGGAAATCGGGTCGCTGCGGGATGTCGCTCTGGCGCGGGTTCCAGTAGCCGATATGCACGAGCTGATTGCGATAGCGCAGCGGGTTAGCGCGCATGCAGGCGGTCGAAGAGGCACGGATCTGCTGGATGGTCTCATTAACTTCGGAGTCGGGATGCTTCGGGTCGTCCGCGAAGAACTTCACCGGCAGACGGTACCAGAGCCGTGCGAAGCTCCGATGAAACCATTTCTGGGTCGGAGGCATGGCATCACTGGGTGCACCGACGATGAAGAACACTCGCCGGATCTGCTCTGGGCAGGCCCGACAGAGCCGGAGTGCCACATAGGCACCGAAGCCACCCTGAGCGTGGATCTCGGCATCCTCGAACCAGTTATTGCGGACAAATTCTTCGATGCCCTCGCGGGTGCCGGCGACTACGTCCGGATTCTCGGAATGCCGGAAGACCAAGACTTCAAGTTGATCTTGCGGCTGTCGTTGCCGTTCATAATAATTCCGCAGCGCCTGCACGTACCAGCTTTCGGTCGCCACCGAATCGCCCTCGGCCGGAATCACGATTATGCATCTTTTCAAAGTACATTCCCCCTGTCTTGTGATAAATGCAATTATACAACGTGAGCTTGTAAAAGTCAAGACCTGTTAGCCGGGCTGAGAAAACCGCCCCTCAGAGAGGGGCAGAGACGAGGAGATACTCGATATGAAAGTTCGACGGGTTCGTTAGGCTTTGGAGGGTTCGATTTCTACCGCTATAGTGCAAGCCGGGGCGCATGCGCGAACCTCGTTCGCGCGGTGCGTGGAGACAGAGCCGCCTGCGTGTACACTCCAAATAGTATTCCCGCCGTCATAAAACGCGCCACGTAACCAACAGGTCTGAGCAGTACCCGTCTCGGCGTCAGTAAAAATCCGCTTCCGGCAAGGAACAGCTGCAAACTCACAGGTGTCACGGAAGTACTCCCAGGTCTCTTGCTCGAAGTACGAGCGGTCATGAAGTTCGACATGCAGCTGTTCGGGACTGGGCAGGAAGAACTTAGCGACTACGGAATCACTACCATAATATTTGCGGTCTGTTAAACCATAGATGCGGGTATTGACGACTATCGAGCTAATGATATCTAACAGCTCTTGCGAGCAGCCAGACAAGTAGCCGAGTTCGGTAGCAGCTACCCCTTTCCAGCTACGGCAATTCCACTTGTCATAACTACCGAAAGCATTGAGGTACTGACTAATGACCGAACAGTAAAGGAGGCCTTGGTTCTCGTCTCCACCTCGGGCCAATATGCTTGATTCTTTAAGAATAGCGCGGACAGAATGAACATGTACCCGCAGCAGGGTGGCGACGAGAAACAGGTGATTATCAATCTCCATCTTACGGTAATCAACAATGCGGAGCGGGGCGGGATAGACCTTACCGGCGGCAAGATCAGCCCAAGTGTCAGGCAAGACTTTCCCTACCGGAAACCGCTCTCGGTGGTCACCATACGACATGGAATCCTGCAGCGCCTTGAAAACACTGGACTTAGGACGCTCGAATGGCGCCTCAGCATCAAGAAAAGCACGTATGCGCCGGATAAAATCAGCGTATTGATCTACCGTGCGAATGTCGAGGCCGTTCTGGAGCAAAATTTTTTGACAGTCCAGAAAGTACTCACCGGCTACCACAGACACAGCCGAGAATTTGTCTAAATCCATCATTTTCTCCTTTCGATGCAGCAGAAATGCAATTTCTCCTATTAAGGTGCGGTATAGGGCAGGTTGCGCCTCCTTTCAGCTGAATTTAGAAAATATTACCCTATTTTGCATTGTAGCATATTCGTATGCTTTCGTCAATGGCACGACACAGCGGGTGATAGGCTATTCATCGACAAAATCCCCCGGATCTCGGGGGATTTTTACGCCGTGCTTGATAGTGCTATGTTTCGCACTATTCGGCCGCTGGAGCTTCGGTAGTCTCCTCAGCAGGAGCTTCTTCCTTTGGCTGGTTTTTGCGAAGCTTGTCGGCGTGCTTAGCCTTAGCGTGCTTCTGAGTTGGCTCCTTGTACCAATCAGGAAGCTTAATTCCTTCCTTCTTGAAGACAAAAGCTACGCGTGAAGATGGTTGAGCACCATTTTTGAGGTAAAACTCAACCTTTTCCTTATCGAGAACCACTTTTTTGGTCTCAGGGTTGTAATTGCCGACCTCGGCTACAACACGACCCGAAAGTGGGTGGCGCTGTGATTCCTGGACGACTATCCGGTACACTGGTAAATGTGCCCGGCCATTACGCTGCATACGAATCGCTAGCATATTTCTCCTTAGTTAATGATTGTTTCATTATAACAAACTTCACCGGAAAAGTAAAGAGTGGACAGTAGCCAAAACTATGTTACACTAAGTTTGTAGGCATCCATATCGGGATCTAAGGAGGTTGTGAAAATGAGGACCAGCTTCGACCGGAGCGCCGAGGAGGCACGTCTGCGCCGAGAGAATGCCAGCTTCGGTCACCACAGCAAATCTACCACCAGCGCCGCCAACAACATACCGTCCGAGCGCCCCCTGAAAAAAGCTTTTAGCATCCGCGATTGGGTGAAGAGCCTGCGCCAGGAAGCGTGATTGGCCAGCCAGCAGTCTACGATTCGACCGCAACGCAGAACGCCGCGCCCTAACCTCGCCTAAGTACCTCATGCCACCTCTTATAGAGGTGGCTTTTCTTGGTACGCGAGAAGGAGATTTTTCTCCTTGCTATCGGCAAAATTCAGGCGAGAAGTTGAAAACATGGAAGAATTTTGCCGCAAAGCTATTTAATACGGCGCTTCGCAAAGGTATTTTCCTCAGGGTACGTCTTGAGATAGAGCTTAACAGCTTCGGCGGCGGCGTTGCCCTCGGCTTCTTGCTTGGAGTGGCCGGTGCCGATACCTTTGAGCTGCTTGAGGACGTAGACGCCGACCTGGAAGGTCTTATCGTGATCTGGTCCGTCTTCACTGATGACATGATAGCTCGGAGTAGAAGCATCATGATGCTGGGCGAGCTCCTGGAGATAAGATTTCGGGTCGCGCCAGGTACCTTCTTCGATGATTTTATCGATTTTGACGAGAATATGTTTAGAAATGAAATCTTTTGCCGCGTCGTAGCCCTGATCGAGATAGATTGCCCCGATGACAGCCTCGAAGCAGTCAGCAAGAATGACGGCGTGCGCGCGTTCAGAGCCATGCTTCTCGCCCTTAGAGAGGCGGACAAGCGGACCGTAGCCGAGTTCTTCGCCGGAAGCACCGATGCTCTCGGTGCGGACGAGAGCGGAGCGCCAAGCGGTCATAATACCCTCGGGCTGTTGGAAGTTACGATAAAGAAAATCTGAAGTTACTAGCTCAAGCACAGCGTCACCGAGAAATTCGAGACGCTCGTTGTGCTCATGAGCGCTCTGCTTATGTTCATTGACATAGCTACGGTGCGTCAGGGCCGTAACTAGTAAATTAATATCGTGAAATTCGAAACCAAGTTTTTCGCGCGCAAAAGCCTGATATTCTTCTAAATCCATTTTTACTCCTATAATCCTTGGCGGATTTTATTTCTTGCTACTAGCATAAGTTTTTCGATATCTTCGTACTCAATTGCTTCGAGAGCATCTTTAAACTTAAACCATTTGATTCCCCTCATCCATTGCTCCTTGACCGGAGTCTCATGCTTGTCGGTGGCGCGGACGAGATAGATCTGAGTCGTCATAAGGACGAGCTTGTCAATCCGGCGGTACTGAAAGTGGATTTTGCCGAGCCACATGAGAACTTCGATATGGAAGAGTCCGGCCTCCTCGCCGATTTCGCGGATGGCGGTCTCTTTGGCATTCTCACCGGGTTCAATATGCCCTTTCGGGATGGTCCAGCGACCTTTTGAATCTTGGATCAGGAGGATCTCGATATCCTTTTGATCAGGACTAGTACGAAAGACGATCCCTCCAGCGGTCGGCTCACGAACGACCTCCTGGATGGCGGGCTTTCTAAACATCCGAGCTGTCAAACGCGTCACAGTTGAAACCCGTTCAGATTTCAACGGCAGCGCCTCTGGCACCTTAGGTGATGAGGTCGGGATGGAGCGCTCTGGAGCTTCTTTGGCCGGACGGCGCTGGAAGCTATGCTGCTGCACCCCCCGTTTCTTCTGCTTTTTCTTCGCCATTTTGCTCCTTAGGGGTATCTGGCTGTGGTGGTCGAGCAGCGGCTTCGCCGTAGAGTTCGCGGAAAGCCGTCCCGAGGACGCCATTTACGAACTTCGAAGAATTATCTGAGCCAAATTCTTTGGCCAGTTCGACCGCCTCATTGATGGCGACTTTCGGCGGGACAGTCTCGCCGCAGTGCTTTAGCTCGTAGAGGCCGATACGCAAGACATTGCGATCAACCGCTGCGATTGTGCTCAGTGGCCATTCTGGCGCCATAGGCTGTAGATCTTGATCCAACTCATCAAACTTCTGCGAAACGCCCTCAGCGAGCTGATACACGAACTGTGTATCGCCGAGTGCCTTCGTATAGGGTTCGATATCTTTCGCGACGATCGTATCAATATCTGCCGTCTCATCACCAGCCTTTGTGCGAAATTCATATTCGTACAAACTTTGTAATACAATAATTCTGCCCAAGTGCCGGTTGCTAGCCATTTCCCTTACCCTTTATTTAGATTTCTTAGTGATTTTTGTTGTAGTGGTTTTCTTCGCCTTTGCGGAGGCATCGGCTTTTTTCGCTGCTTTCTTAGCTTTGACAGTGAGAGTCGAGGCTGGTTTGACGGTTTTGACCTTGAGGTTTGGGGTCTTCTTTGCAGTTTCGAAAGCTTTGACTGGAGAAGTGCGATTAACGCTACGTGCCAGTTTTAACCGCAAGTGGCTGCGGCGCAAGCCCGTCTTGCGAGGGCTACTCTGTTTCTTAGGTTCAGGCATAATGCTCCTTAACAATTATATATAAATCTGTTATTAATTTTATCATAAAGCAGGGACGATGACAAGAGGTATTTTTCCATACTTTTAGTCTAGACAAATTCTTTACGGTATTATATGATAGAAATAGAGTAAAACAAATGGAGTATTCTAAATGAAAAAGCTATTGTTAAATGTAGTGGCTGCAGTTTTGACCGTATTCGGTCTGACCGGTGTAGCTGCAATGTCCCCAGCTGTATATGCTGATGGGTCTTATTATTGTCCAGGTGTGGGTTGGGTGGAAAACCTAGCTGCCTGCGATCAGATGGGTGATGCGACGATCAATAATAATAACTTAATGTCGACTGTGAAGACTATCATCAACGTAATCATCGGTATCGTTGGGTTTATTGCAGTAGTAATGATTATTCTCGGTGGTATTAGCTTTATTACTTCTCAGGGTGATTCTGCGAAAGTTACAAAAGCAAAGAACACCATTCTTTACGGTGTAGTAGGCTTAATCGTAGCGATTCTTGCATTCGCGATTGTGAACTTCGTACTCAGTAGCGTGTTTAGCGCGGGTGCGTAGTAGCAAAAACGAGTAAAACAAAAGTCCCCAGAAATGGGGACTTTTGCAAAGGCCTGAGCCGGGTTATTTGCGGAGAGCACGACGGCTAGCAACGTAGTAACCGGCAGAGGTAGCGACCGAGCCGAGAGCGAGGACGCTGCCAGCGATTTCGGCAGGGCCAGTCTGCGGCAGTAGCGGCTCTGGGGTCACAGGACCGAGGTCGCTCGGCTGCTCCGGAGTCGGATCCTCAGGATCGACAGGAGTAGGTTCAGGTTCGTCCGGAATAACTGGATCCGGCTCGATAGGATCGACGGGCTTTGGCTCATCGACCGGTGTCTTCGTGTACTCGACGACATAGGTCAAATCGTTATTGCCCATCTTACCACTGACCCGCTCAATGCTAGCGGTATAGCCGCTAATAACCGGAGAGTCAACGAAGAATGGGTCGCCGGCGCGGAAGCTACCTATATAGGAATCAGCGGCTTTCTCGCCAGTCTCAGCGTAGATATAGTCGACGCGGACCGTGTGTTCCTCAACTTTATCTTCAGTACAAGCACCGTTGATGACAGTAACACTAGCGTAATCCTGCAAGGTCTTCTGGCCGACGCCGATCTGAGTCCAGTCGACCATCGTATTCGAGCCACACTGGAGATTCTCATCGACGACCTGAGCCTTGAAATCAATGTAGGCATTCGCATTTTGATTGTAATGACCGATATTAACCCCAGTAGTGAGGAGAGTGTCGGTCGTATAGGTCGCACCATTCGGGAAGTGACCGTTGGTCAAGACCGTAGTATTTGGGACATAGCGGAGATTCTTCGGAAGAATCGTCTTCGCCATGACATTACTCTGGGTCTGGCTAATGGCATTCGTATTCTTGTAAATGGTGCGGAATTCGACGATATCACCGACATTGACGGTAATATTCTTTTCCCATTTCGTATCACCAACCTTGCGGACGCGCTGGTTGACGGTGTACTCCTGGTCGAAAACGGCTTTTACGCGAATCGTGATATAGTTCGCATAATTATAACAGCCGGGGACTTCGCCATCAAGCTTGTCATAACCAATCTGAACACCATGCTCAGAGGCTGCTTTAGTGACGATTTCGTCGCCAAGTTTCTGACCGCCGCTGATGACTTTACCGGTCTCATCATATTCATAGGCACCGATGCCGTTATTTTCGAGCAAGGCGGAACCATAGACATATTCGAGATGGAAAGCCTGGTCGCTATTGAAATTCACGTAATCCCAATACTGCGACGGGGAGGCGTTATCCGAGAAGATAAAACCATTAACCTGAATCTGCTTAGCGCTATATTCAGGGATGTCGAAGGCGACGCGGGTATTATGAGAAACGCCAGCGAGACCATTCGGGTTATTATTGTGTGCATAAAGGCGAATGATGTACTCCTGACCATCCTTAACAGTAAGATCATTACCATTCCAGGAGGTAGGCTTATTGTACAAATTCGGCCCATTATATTCGCGAGCACCGACGAAGTTTTTCTCATCGCCGATTACGCTATCGCTAATGGAGTTAAAGACAATTTTGTTGCCAAGAGCTCCGTGGTTGATCTGGTCGATAGTATAGCTCCTACGACCACCACTATTATCACCCCAAGCCGAACTAAGTGACGGAGTCACAACGACGCCGGCCAACGCCAAGGCACTAGCGGCCAAAGCGAGGGTACTTTTAAAGATTTTACGCATTTGTTATTCTCCTAATTAACTTATTTTCCCACCAGTGCGGCTTGACTAATAGCTTCACTAGTTGCGTACCATTTGACGAATTCGAGCCGTTATATAGCGGTTTTGACCGATTTCTAGCGGTTCTCGGGTCATCAAAAGTGGTACGATAACCGTAATTTCTTATGGTTATACTTCCATTGTAGCATAGGTTATGCTTTTTGTCAATACTTTTATGCTAAAATTGCTAAAAGGTCAATGTATAACAGGGGTGTGTATTGAGGTCATGGTTGACTTTTAGAGAAATTTAGGAAAAAGGTATTGACTTTTTGTACAATGTGTGCTACAATGGAGACCATGGAATGATACAGAAAACATCCCACGCACCTTTCAGTACTATTCCAAAATCATTTTTGAAGGGAAGGTATCTCTCATGAAAAAACTGTCTGCTTTTGGTCGTTCCCTGGTGTCCGGTGTCACGCTGCTCACTATGATCTTCGGGCTCTGTCTGCCCGGCTTCGCCGCCAACACGACGAATGTGGGCGAAATGACGGCGGCGGAACCCGCCCCGATTACCCTGGATGCTCCTGCGGCGCCCGCTCCGATGCAGCCGATCTACGGCGACCCGGACGAGCTGGCCCAGAAGAAGTTCATGTACGAGATCGAGAGCTTTGAGATCAACGAGGACGGCAGCCTCTACGTGGAGTATCGCTACTCTACGGCCGGCAAGCTGAGCTTGCTGATCGAGAAGCTGAGCGAGATCTACGGACTGGAGGAGACCGTGCAGTTGCCGACGCGGCTTGAGCCGATCGAGAAGATCGACCTGCCCGCCCTGACCGGCGAGGTCAACATCCCCCGCGACAAGAACTCCGACGGCCTGTATGAAGAGGTTGTCATGGACAAAGCGGAGCCCGCTGACGGCGGGATGTCCCGGGAGGCCGTGATGGCCGCTCTCGCGCCGCTGACTTGCGGCAGGACAGATGCGCGTTTGCTCTGTGCGCGTTTCACAAGCGCGGAGCTGGAGCAGCATTACGCTACGCTGTGCGAAGCTACGCGCGGCTCCTGCGGCATGCAGATGTTCATCATTCACCTCGACTATATTCGTTACTGCGAGGTGACCTGCTTCGCGAAGGCGGAGCCCTGCGGCTAAGCCGAAGATTCAAAAATATTTAGGAAGGAAGTGCTGCCAAGAGCCTCCCAGACGGGAGGCTCGATTTTTGTTCCTGCTATGGGTTTTTAAAATCATCTAATAGCTTAGGCGTGAGTCCTAGACGACGATGTTGACGAGGCGGGCACCTTTCGGGATGATGACCTTGCGAATCTCCTTCCCTTCGGTAAAGCGGCGGACATTTTCTTCAAGGAGGGCACGCTCTTCAAGCTGCTTCGGGTCATCAAGAATGTCGGCGGGAAGCTCAAGACGGGCGCGAAGCTTGCCATTAACCTGAATGACGACCTCGACCGTATCTTCGACGAGAGCATTCTGATCCCAGCGCGGCCATTCGTCATCACTGCCTAAGCGTTCGAGTAGCTCAGAAGCGAGATGTGGTACGAAAGGCTTAAGCATCTTCGCGAGGGCGACTTTGTCTTCGTCGGAGGCGCCGACTTTATAGAGCTCGTTGACATATTCCATGAGAGCAGCGACGGCGGTATTGAGACTGGTGCGATAGATGTCTTCAGTGACTTTTTTGATGGTCTTGTGCCTTAACGTTTGCGTAGAGGAGGCTTTACCATTCTTTGCAGGACACGACGTCGCGTCAGCCCGCCGTTGCGGGTGCCGCGCGTCTTCGTCCTCGGTCGTAACCTCCGGAGATTCCTGCAAAGAAGGCAAAGTCTCCTCGTCGGCACCTCCTAGGCACAAGTTCCAGCAGCGATTCAGGAAGCGGTAGACGCCGCCGATCGTCTCAGGGTTCCAGTTGGCGGCCTGATCGTAAGGGCCGATAAACATTTCGTAGGTACGGAGGGTGTCAGCACCATAGCCGCTATTGATCACTTCAAGCGGATCGACGCCATTACCCTTAGACTTACTCATCTTCTTGCCGTCGGTGCCATTGATATAGCCATTATAGAGCAGCTTCTTGACTGGCTCACGGAAAGGCAGGTAACCCTGATCAGCGAAAAACTTGCACCAGAAACGAATATAGAGAAGATGAGCGACGGCGTGGTCGCCACCGACGTAGATGTCGGTCGGCGCCCAATACTTAATCGCTTCAGGATCCCAGGCAGCGGCATCATCATGTGGGCTGACGTAGCGCCAGAGGTACCAGCTCGAGCAAGCATAGCCGTCGAGAGTATCGGTCTCGCGGGTGCATTCGATATCATTGCCATTTTCGTCTTTGAGAGTAACTTTGAGCCAGTCTTTCGCTTTAGCGAGGGCAGAGCGACCAGTGCTGTCAGGCTTATAATCTTCAACTTCAGGGATGATGACCGGGAGCTGGTCCTCGGGGATCGGATGGGGATTGCCATCTTTATCATAGGCGATCGGAATCGGACAGCCCCAGTAGCGCTGGCGAGAAATTAGCCAGTCACGCATCTTGTAGGTAACTTGCTTATGGCCGACGCCGCGCTCTTCGAGCCAGGCGACGATCTGCTCGCGAGCATCTTCGCTGCGAGTACCGTTGAACTGCTCGGAATTTACGAGGACGCCCTCACCGTGATAGCAGCGGTCGTCGTCAGTGGAGTTCTCCGGCTTCTCGATGACTTCTTTCACCGGCAGATCGAATTTCTCGGCAAACTCGAAGTCGCGCTCGTCGTGGGCTGGGACAGCCATAATCGCACCGGTGCCGTAGCCCATGAGGACGTAGTCGGATACCCAGATCGGGATCTCCTTGCCGGTGGCCGGGTTAATCGCGTAGCTACCGGTAAAGACGCCGGTTTTCTCTTTGTTTTCTTGGCGTTCGATTTCGGACTTCTTGATGGCGGTCTGACAGTATTCCTCGACGGCGGCCTTCGTATTCGTGTTGACGAGACGTTTGATAAGCGGGTGCTCTGGAGCAAGGACGAGGAAAGTCGCGCCAAAAATCGTATCAGGACGGGTAGTGAAGACGGTAATATCGTCCTGAGCTTCATGAGTATGGTTGAGATAATCACGGACACGAGCGAAGCCGAGGTTAGTCTCGGGAATGGCGGTAAGATATTGGTGAGCGAGAATTTCGTCGGCTGAGAGCCAGACCGGAAGTTGGATATTCTTCTCGGTATCGGACATTTCTTCGCGCTCGGCGTTTTCAAGGGTGAAGAACATTTGTGTAGCGACGATGTCGCGATTGACGTCCTTGTGTGCAGCGTAAAATTCGGAGCGGAACTGCCCGAGCGCAGTCTCAAATTTGAGATTTTTGTAGCCAGTCTCTTCTAGGACTTCGCGGCGAGCCGCAGTCTCAAGATCTTCGTCGCCCTCAACGCCACCTTGAATCATGGAGATCCAGGGGCGATCCTGATACTCGACGGCGAGGTATTTGTCAGTCTCGGGATCACGAACGTAGACCTGGACGACCTTACGTTTAGTATTCTTCTTCCCTTCCATGGGAGGGTCATCTTCGCCGATGAAATGCGGGCCACCTGCAATCTCGTAATGGATCTCAGCACCTTCGGAGCGACCGATCCAGTTTTTCTGCATGGTCTTGATCTTTTCGGGCCAGTCGAGCGCATCGATATTATCAAGTAATTCGTCGGCGTAGGCGGTAATCTTGAAGAACCATTGTTTCATTTTTTTCTTCTGGACTTCGGTGCCGCAGCGCCAGCAGCAACCGTTTTCGACCTGCTCATTAGCAAGGACAGTCTGATCGACCGGGCACCACCACTGGTAAGACTCTTTCTGATAGGCGAGGCCGGCCTTATAAAGCTGGAGGAAGCACCACTGGGTCCACTTATAGTACTCTGGGTCACTAGTATTAATCTCGCGGCTCCAGTCGACAGCATAACCGAGGCGCTTAGCCTGCTTGCGGAAGTTGTCGATGTTGGTCTCAGTAGCAGATTGCGGAGAGATACCAGTCTTGATTGCGAAATTCTCAGCGGGAAGACCGAAAGTGTCGTAGCCGAAGGGGCGAAGGACATTCATCTGTTGCTGCGTGTAGAAGCGAGTGAGGACGTCAACGATAGTGAAATTACGGACATGGCCAACATGAAGACCGATAGCGGAGGGATACGGAAACATTTCAGCAAGGTACATTTTCGGCTTAAGGTCGCCGTTTGCGAGCTTTTCATTGATGGGACCAGTCTTGAAGGCCTCAGTCTCGTCCCAAATTTTTTGCCATTTTTGTTCAATCTTCAGTGGGTCATATCGTTCCATGTTAACTATTATAGCATATTGGGATGGAATCGAGTAGTCAAAATCAGAGAAGAGGCCCCGAGGCGAAAAGAAAAGGCCCCCGCAAGCAGCGGGGGCGAGAGATTAATGGGCGGCTTGGTCGATGAGGATCTGGATAATGTCGAGCTGAGGGGCGTAGTCGGGGCATTCCGGGCAGGAAGCGCGCAGTACCATTGCGATGAAGCGGAGACTGTTCTCGACGGTTTCGCTCGTGCGGTCGCGCAGAGTCGCGGGGCAGACCAGCATCGTGATCAGGCCGGCTCGGCCACAGTCGACGTCGAGCAGGATATGCTCGCTGGTCTGGCGCTGGAGCTCGCGCTTTAGCTCGTTGAGGCGGTCCTCGGAAGGGTGGCAACCGGAATCGGTATACCAAATACGCCAGACGGCGCCATGGTCGGAGGAAACGGCCTCGATCAGTGGGTCGCGGGAAAGTACTCTTTTCATGAAGGCACCTCTTTCTAGAAATAAGAGTTAGATGATTCAGAAAATGACCAAAATAAGTAGAACATGAGAAGCGAAGGGGATTCCCGAGGGATTTCCCTAGCCCCACACTTTCATTATACCACACATGGTTAAAAAAGTCAATAGTTAAATCATGTTTTGGCGATTTTCTTATATTACCTCTGTAATGTACTATTTTTAATACCACTTATTTCCGTGGTTATTGAAATTTTTCTTTTCATGTTTGCGCTCATATAAGCTTTCAAGGCATTACACCGCATAGAGACCGGCTTTCTCTGTACTTATTACGCACTATCTGATAGTATGGTTATAAGAGCGCGGGACTCTTTGCATAGTTCTTTATCAAAAGGTCGTGACTTTTTAATAAATGAACAATTTAATAGCGTAGGAGGCAGGTATGAGAAGAGCCTCTTTAGAAATCGAGCTAGATAAGGACGAGTGTCCCGCGGTTCGTAAACTAAAGATTACCTTCGAATCAAATCAAAGGTAATCGCAAAATCTTATATCTACATTCTAACACTTTTATCTGAAGATGCAATAGTTTTGCGCTCTTTTATGGAAAATGAATAAATGAAAATCACGGTAGTACTACATAATATTCGCTCGGTTTATAATGTCGGGGCGATTCTTAGGACCTGCGAGGGGATGGGAGTGGCTCGAGTAGTCTATTCGGGCTATACACCACGATATGAAGACATCCGGTTATTACCTCATCTGCGTCAGAAACTGAATCGACAGATCGAAAAAGCCGCGCTAGGGGCGGAAAAGTTAGTGCCACAGGAAAATGTAGAGGATTTGGCGGGAAATGTAGGGGACTCTGGGAAAAATACAGAGGTAGAAGCGGAAAATAACTATGCATTATTGACTTTTCTAGAAAAGTGTGCTATAATGGCATATAGAAGAGTCGGATTAGAAAATAATCTGACAGGGTTTGAGTTATCCAAACAAATAATCTTAGGGAAGAAAAAGGCATCCACGGGCGAGGAAATCGATTTTGGCAGTCAGATAGTGCTAGTGCTAGGTGAGGAGGTGCATGGTATTCCGCCGGAAATCCGCGCGAAGATGGATTATTTCCTGGAAATTCCGATGAAGGGGCAAAAGGAATCATTCAATGTTTCGGTAGCGACAGGAATCGCGCTGTGGGGGCTAAGTAATCTATACGACTAAGCCCTCCTTGACATCTTGAGGCAGTTTTTCTGTGGTTTTGAGCGGTTTTTGATACTTTCTGATGTTTTATGCTGAAAAAGCCCCTGACGAGCAGGGGCGGGCTGGGTGGTAGACTATGGGCGGTCGAAGTAGATGGCGGAGATGGAATTATCGTTGGGACAGCCATCGTAATGCTCGGTAACACCGGTCATGTGGGTCCGACCCGTCTGGAAATCCTGAAATCGACAGGTAAAGGTGCGTTTGGGGATACCGCCGACGGCAGGCTTGACGAAGCACATCTGGAGATCTCTCGGATCGCAGACCCGCATGAGGACATTTCCGGGCCGGCCAGCGTTCATGAGCGACAGCGAGCAGAAATAGAGCTGGAGCTCGGCGGTCTTAATGCGAACTTTCCAGAGACGCCAGTCGGAGCAGCCGGAAGTGATGATTTCCGGGAAATCGCGGGAGAACTCGGGGAATTTCTCGCGAAGCTTCTCGGCGGCGTCAAGGAGGCAGGTGGGATCATGGCCGAGAACGACAGCGGGGCGGATACTGGGGAGGTCGGGCTGCTTGACCATGGCGCGAATGTTGCTGGCGACAGAAATGACGCAGAGGGTCGCATTGCGAGCGAAAACAGTCTTGTCTGATGCAGGCGAGGGCGCGGGAACTTTTGTCTTGTCAGCGTGCATAGGACACCTCCTAAAATGAATATACCCAGCAAAGGTACTGGATATATTATAATACTATTCCTGTAAGATGTCTAGAGCATCTAGGTAGGCTGGCGGTTCGCTCAGACCGACCTTGAAATGCGACTACTTCACGGCAGGAATGTCAGACTGAGCACTAAAACCGTCGTAGAAATTGGTCTTGATCGGAGAGTGGCCAATTTTATTGGCGGCGGCGACGATTTCGTTGACGTTGTCGGTGAGCTTGAAGATCTTCGTATCGTTCTTCGAGACGAGACCGAGCGGGAGCATCTTGCCTTCGATAAATTTCACCAATGGGCGCCAGAAACTTTTGCCAAAGAAGAAGACGGGCATTTTCGGCATCTTCCCTTCCTGCATGAGGATGATAATCTCGGAAAGCTCATCGAGAGTGCCGAGGCCACCCGGGAACATAACGTAGACTTTCGCAGACATGGCGAGCATAACTTTGCGGGCAAAGAAATACTTAAACTGAAGCATGTCGGTAAGGTAGGGATTCGGCTCCTGCTCGTGGGCAAGGGTAATATTGAGACCGATGCTGCGGCCACCATATTCGAAGGCGCCGTGATTGGCTGCTTCCATAATACCAGGACCACCACCAGTGATGACGGCGTGACCGTTTTGGACGAGGAGCTGGCCGAGCTCGCGGGCTTTTTTACAATATTTACTATCCTGCGAGAGGCGAGCTGAGCCGAAGATAGTGACACCCTGGGGGTAGGTGCGGACGATTTTCAGACCTTCTTCGAGATCGCGGGCGTAAGCCTTGGCGCGTTCGACGTCGGCGGCTTCTAACTGTTTGAGGATTTGTTCGTCAAGCATGGTTTCTCCTTTATGATTCGTGATCGTAGTTAATTTCTTGAATAGGCATCGGATGTAGATGCTCGTCACAGGTAATAATACCGGCATGCGCACCATAGCGCTGAGTGACTTTCGAGGCATTGGCGGCGGCATAGATGAGCGAATCGCGGAAGCTACCCCCGTCTGCCCACTTGGCGAGAAAGCCCGAGCCGATGGCGTCGCCAGCACCAGTACGGTCGCGGAGACGATCCTGCTCGTAAACGCCAAAGCGATAAGTCTCTTGGGAATCGCGATTTGCTGCGATTGCGCCCATCATACCGTCAGTGATAATGACGGTTGGGCAGTAATTACTGAGATGATCGACTAGCTCGACGAGAATGACGCCGGGGACGATGCGCGAAGCCTCTTCCTTATTGACGATAAGGACATCGACGAGGTCGAGGAGACCGATTAATTTACTGAGGTGGTCAATCTCGGCGGCGCCAGGGTTAAACATGATTTTCGCGCCGAGCGCATGCGCCTTCTCGAAAAAGGCAAGGAGCAGGTCCATATCGCCGCGCAGACTGGTGACATAGAGCCAGTCGGGCTGGATGCTCTCAAGATCCTCCGGGTCAAGATTACCAAAACTGGCAGAAACGCCACGGTAAGCGAGAATCGTACGCTCGGCTTGGCGAGCGTCAAGAAGGATGACCGAGCAGGCAGTCTGGCCGTCAACGAATTCGACATAGCTACTGTCAATATTCTCACGGTCGAGACACTCAAGGACGGCGTCACCAGCGGCGTCGCGGGCGAGATTTCCCATGAAAATAGTCTCGTGACCAAAGCGAGCAAAAGTCACGGCGCTATTCACACCGCCACCACCGACTTCGTAGGCGACCTTATCAATGTCAATCTTGCTGCCAGCGGTCATTTTACCGAAAATCGATAACCCACCATCAAGAAAGGTCGATTCGAAATCATCGCAATCGATCATATAGATATCTTGCGAAGCGGAGCCGAGGGTGACAATGCGACTCATAGATGATCCTCCTCCGTGATATTTCGGACGAGACGAGAGATCATATGGATGCTCCTAGTAGAGAGACGGCTCATATGAGGACTCCTTTGCGCTCGATCTCGGCAAGCATAGACTGGTACATGGCGGCCTTATCAGTGGCGCGGGTAATAGCGCTGCCGACGTTAATCACATCGATGCCGGCATGAGCGAGGGCGCGAATATTACTAAGATTAGCACCACCGTCCCAGCCGATCTCAAGGTCAGGCTTCAGTGCGCGGACGAGCGGGACTTTCTCAACTTGCATCATGTCGATAGCGCCGCCCTGGCTGCCGAGCTGACCAGCAAAAATAAGGACATGATCGGACATAGCAATGCGCTCCTGGACGCGTTTCGGGAAGGTCGTCTTCAGGAGAGCGACGCCAGTCTTAATCCCAGCGGATTTAAGCTGGTTGAAAAAGGTTTGGACATCGTCATCAACCTCGGAATGGACGATACAGAGGGAGGGCTTCAGCTTCAGGATGTCGGCGAGGTGCTCGCTAGGACGAGCGGACATGAGGTGAACATCGAGAGTGATTCCCTCCTGGCCATGCACAGAAGAGAGCGGAAGAAGATTAGTCGGGGCGAGACTACCATCCGAGACATCAACATGGACGCGTTTACAGAACTTACTAAACTCGGCGAGATTAGCATTATAGACTTCGAGATTATCGGTAGTGATGGTCGGGACGATGACGGGCATTAACTACTCCTTCACCTCATCGTCAAGACGACGCATACGACGAGCATAACGTTCCTCGGTCTTTGGGCGCGTATGACAGAATGTCTTCACGATTTGCTCCATCTGATCTACAGAAAGCTGGTCAGCACTGAGGCAAACAATATTAGCAAAATCATCTTCACGACCGAGCTTAGCGCTCTCGGGGGTAAGAGAATTGATGGCGCGAGCGCCCTTAAGGCGGTTTGCTTGCATGCAGACTCCATGCGCAGAGGCGCACACGAGGGCGCCAAAGCTATTTTCGCTTCCGCGGACTGCTTTCGCGACGGCGATAGCTGGATCGTTGAAATCGTCATCTTCGACATATTCGAAAGCACCAAGATCTTCGACTTTAACCATACCAGGATGGCAGTCAACAAGGAGCTTTGCGAGCTCGTTTTTCTTCTCAAAACCGCGGTGATCGGCACCCAAAAAGATAGTATACTCAGGCATTTTCTGCCCCTATAATTCCATTATAGCACACTTTGCTAAAAAAGTCAATGAAAAAACTTATGGTTTTTTCATTGCTGACTGCGTCGCTCGGAAGATAAGTAAACTTATCTTCGCTCGCTTTCCTCGCCAGTTCAATGAAAAAGCTTATGATTTTTAACATTTTACCTCCCGAAATCCACCGCTAGCTCGACAAGGCGATTAGAATAGCCCCATTCATTATCATACCAGACGACGACCTTGACGAGATTACCACCAACGACATCGGTCAGGGGCAAATCGACGATCGAAGAATGAGCATTGCCACGAAAATCAGAGCTGACTAGCTCGTCGTCAGTAACGTCGAGAATACCCTCGTAATAAGGCTCTTTCGCGGCACGCTCGAAGACTTCGTTAAGCTCTTCCTTCGTAGTGTCGCGGCGAATAAGGGCGGTAATATCAGAAAGCGAGACGACAAGATTCGGGACGCGGACAGAGAGACCGTTAAACTTACCTTCGAGAGACGGAATAGTAAGGGCCGTCGCTTTCGAGGCGCCAGTAGTGGTCGGGATGATGTTTACCGCGGCAGCGCGAGCCTCACGGATGTCCTTTGCGGCATCGTCGACGAGCTTCTGCGAGGCGGTGTAGGAGTGAATCGTGGTCATCATGGCTTTGTCGACGCCGAAATTATCCTCGAGAATCTTCATGACTGGAGCGATACAGTTCGTAGTACAGCTAGCGCAGGAGAGGATCTCATCATCAGCGGTAACGACTTCCTCGTTTACGCCGAGAACAACGGTCTTCGCACCGGGCCCCTTCGCCGGGGCAGAGATGACGACTTTGCGGGCGCCAGCCTTAATATGGGCGCGGGCGTCGGCGGGATTCGTGAAAGCGCCAGTACATTCCATGACGGTGTCAATCTGGAGTTTGTCCCAGGGGAGCTTATTCGGGTCGGCTTCGTTTAGGAAAAGGATCTTGCGATTGTCGATGATAATATGCTTATCATCATAGCTGATGTCGTGATCGTAGACGCCGTAAGCAGAGTCATATTTTAGGAGGTGGGCGAAAGTCTTCGTATCACCGAGACTATTGATGGCAATGACCTCAGCATCGCGGCGCTCAAAAGCAATTTTGAACGCACAGCGCCCAATCCGCCCAAAACCGTTTATTGCTAGTCTTACCATTATTACCTCCTAAAACTACTTGTACTTATTATAGCATAAAGTACGGAAAAGCAATAGCAAAAATTCAGATTCGAGGTTCAAGATGGCCGTGAGGGTCGGTATTTTCGGTAGCTTGAGGCTTAAAGCATTAACGTTATTGACTTTTTCGCCAATGTGTGCTATAATGGAAGTATGAAGTAGTTGTATTTGCTCCAAAAGTAGTGCAATTTACCTCAGGTAGCTTAGAAATTTGCGACAAAACATGGAAATTGGAGGGGGATTTCATGCGAAAAATCCAACAGATTGTCAACATCATGACTCTGGAGTTGGAATACCGACGGTGGCGTGAGTTAATACTTGACAGCATACGTCTGGCGTTGCTCGCCTTATTGGGGCTCATCATGATGCTCCTCAGCGTCAGAGAACTGGCTATGGCAATAGAAGGCGGCTGGAGGAAGGAGCTCTGGATAAATGAGTGGCTGATCTTCGAATATCAGGTGACGGTGCCTACGGCGATAATGGTTTCGGGAGGATTATGCAGCTTGGCGTTTTTCGCGACAAAGTGCGCAGCAGAGCTTATCTATGGCGGACAATATGAACGCCTAAAACTGGCAGCACTGAGCGAGCCGATCGAAGCTAATCACGGCGAAACTATCGAAGAAGTCATTCGTAACATTCGGTACGAGCCGGTAGAATATCTGGCAGTTTTCGACCCATACGGGAAGAAAGTTGGCGAGATGACGCTGCTGAACCCGAGTGAGGTGCGCCCTGGTAAACGTTTATGGCAGTACATGTGCAACCATCCGGGGTGTATCAAAGTACACAACCACCCGCAGTCTAACATAGGATTCTCAGCAAATGATTTTCGCTCGTCTGTGATCGCAGGAGCAGGAAAGACGATCGTGATCGCAGAAACGATGGTCTACACATTAGAGCTGCCGGACTATCTGACCGATGACGATGCTGAAGAGATTCGCCAGTACCACAATGATTATTGGAAGTTCCTAAATCTGAAAACGCTCTCGAGGCCAACCGATCGTTCCAGTATGGATGCCAATGCAGGAGCAGCGATTATGCTCTGTCGCATCATCGCCGATATGTACGACATGACTTTTACGGCGGAGCCGTATGAGACGTCGGCATATGCGAAGGACCTGCGGAAAACAGGGGCGGAGGAGATTCCGGCCTGTGCGAAGCCTGACCCACTCGACAAATAGGTCTTAACCTACACGAAGCTTGATCGATTCGGCGAATGAATGTCGCAAATTGTCCGTATGGACACCCTCCCCTTCGGGGGAGGTTTTTCTTTGAGGCTTGTTAACGGAGCGCGGATTGCGAGAGGAGACCCTAGAGGCTTCTCTTGGGAGCGGTTCTGTTCTGAGAAGAAGTATGGTATACTGATAGGATGTAGCGGAGGTGGTTAAGGGCAAGCCTCCGAGTATTATTAAGAGGGAGTGGTAAAAGTGAAGCATGAGTACGTCAAAGTCGACGAAACTTTGCTGAAAAACTCGCCTGGTGTGCGGGGGACGGTACTACAGCTAATGCGGGCGCTACTGCGGTTATGCGAAGCACTGGGCTGCGAGCTGTGGTATCTCGAGGTAATCGAGAGCTGCAAGATCGTAGGGCGGGCTAAGCGGCCGACGAGCAACGCAGCCGATACGGCAGACCGCGCCAGGGTCGAAGCGACTCCGACTGAAGACGCAGTGCCGATCGAGTACGAGATGATGTTCTCGGCGAGCGTCTTTGCGATGACGTTGGTGCGGGATGCGCTGCAATTGGCCTGCAAGACGCAAGGTATCGCAATCCCGGGCGAGATCTCGCGGGAGGAGCTGCGAGCGGAGGTAAGGGTGTTCGAAGCTGAAAAACCTGCACCGCTAGAAAGGAGGGCGACCCCACAGGGGAGAATCGCCTCGGATCCGCCGGCGGAGCAGCGGGGGAGACTGGTCTCAGCGATGAATTATCCGCCGCCGAAAACTGCGAAAAAGACGGGTGCAAGTGGGACATCGAAAGAAGCGACTAAAGCCGAGCGGCCATCGACACCAAAGTCGGCAGAGCAAGCGGCGAAGCCAAACAGCAAACGACCGGAACAATCTCCAAAGGCGGCAACCGAAGCGGCACCGAAACGGAAGAAAAAGCGTTCTAACGGTGCGCCACCGGCTATTACTGAGAGGTGGATCAAGCAATATTCTGAGCGGGTCGGCAGAATGAACGGCTATCTCGAAGTCAAGGACGGTTACTTGATCTATTACCGTAATCAGCAGCTGGATGACCGTTCGGACAAGTTCGAGGGCGGCGTGGGCCGATTCAAAATTCCTGAAGAAGTTGAGTTGTTTAAGGACTATGTGCGCGGCGACGAGAGCCGCTGGAATCACTTTTAATTCCCCTCCCCCGCCGCGTGCGGGGGAGTTTTTTGTGACTGCCCTACGGTTTGTCTCAGAAGGCTAGAAAAGCCCCCGACAGGTCGGGGGCGGGTTTGAAGATTACTCCGGTTTGGCGGTCAGACGATCGAAGACCTCGCGATAGGCGGCGAAGGTAGCGTCGATGCCCATGCCGGTGCGGAAGACGTCCTTGTCCAGGCTGCGCTTGGTCTTCGCATCCCAGAAGCGGCAGGTGTCCGGCGAAATTTCGTCGATTACGATAATCTTGTCGTTCGGGAGGCGCCCAAACTCCAGCTTAAAGTCGACCAGGATAATGCCAATCTTCTTGAAGAAGTTCCAGAGGACGGTGTTGACCGAGCGGGCCAGCTCTTCGATGCCGTAGAGCTCGTCTTCGTTATTGACCACGCCCAGCTCCAAGGCATGATCATGGTTGATCAGCGGATCGTGGTACTCGTCGTCCTTGTAGTCAAGCTCCACGAGCGGGGCGCGCAGGAGCGTGCCATCCTTGATCGGGAGGCGCTTGCAGAGGCTGCCGGTGGCATAGTTGCGCACGATGACCTCAAGGAGAAGCGGACTGGTCCGCTGGATGAGGGTCTCGCGGTCAGTCAGTTCCTGGACGAAATGAGTCGGGATGCCGTGCTTGCCGAGCTGACGGAAGAGCTGGTTGGAGATACGGTTAGTATAGGCGCCTTTGCCCTCGATGTGGTCGCGGACCTCGCCGTCGAGCTTGGTGACGTCGTCCTTGCGCTCGATAATGAGCAGATTCGGCTGGTCGACCACCTCGTAGAGACGACTGGCTTTGCCTTCGTAGAGGGGCTGCGGGGCTTTTTGGTAGGTATCCATAACCTACCTCCTTTCTCCTGTCACCAGGAAGTATTGATTACCGCTAGAGGCTAGCCCTTCGGTATCGCGCGAGACTGTTAGCTTTGGCGCGACATTAGGGCGCTGTCTTTTAGGATTCAAAGGGCTTAACCTCTCGGGCAATCGCGAAGATATGCTGGGGATTATTCTGTAATTATACCATAATTTTGCGGATTTTGATGATTTTATGGTACAAATTGGAGTTTTGTCAAACAAAATGCTTGAACTAGCGTAGAAGCCGAGCAAAAAGCGAGTCTACTTGCATTTTCGAGGCGCCGCCCGCTAGCAATACTAAAAACTTATGTTTTTAGTATTGACTTTTTTGATAATGTGTGCTATAATGAGAGTATGGCACCTTAAAACTTGTTTCACATACCTCAATTCCCTGTACGCCTCAGGACATAAGCTGATCTAGATGGTAGGCTGATGTCCTGCGGCGTGCCGCGGAGAATATTCTGGAGGGGATTGTATTGAAAATTCTGCAAGAGCAGTCCAACAACGACCCGAAACTGGCGACGCAGATTCTGCGCAAGTTGGAGCAGCTGACCCGCAAGTACGACTACACCGTGCCGGGAGGCTGGCAGGCGATCGTCCAGGTCAACCATGTCACGGTCGATGTCGTATCGGCAGTAGACCTTCATCTGCACGTCCAGAGCAACCAGGGCGGTGGCAATTTCGCATCGGCTAAGATGGCGATGTTGGAGAATGAGCCTCGACTCGCGACGTCGGGAGAGTCCGACCCGCAGGTCTTCTGCGGACAGATCGCCCGGAGAGCGCAGGCGTTTCATCCGGACGACCAGGAGAAGCTGATGAATATCAGAAAGGAGCTCTTCAAGATGAAGAGCCTGCGCCAGATGCCGCCTGAGATGATCGAGACGCTCGGCGCCTACGGTTTTACCGCTTATGCTGGTGCAATCCGGGTGCTGTTTGAGCGGCTGGTGCCGCGGGCCAACTTCGTGACCGGGCGGGAGAAGGGTGAGATCCTGATCTCTTTCTCCGGGGCGAAGGAGTGGCAAGACCTGTTCTTTGCGGCATCTCTGTTGAAGACGGTTCAGCAGGCAATGAGCAACGATCTGGAGCGGTACGGTCAGACCCGATATAACCTGTACGAGCTGAAGAGGAATCCGGAGACGATGTTCTGGATCGACGCCCTGAAGCTGGAAGAGGCCTAAGAGACCGGTATATGAAGTGAGCCAGAAAGGCGCCCCTCGGGGCGCCTATTTTTAGATTTTCGGAAAGCGAAAAGCCCGCTTTTGCGGCGGGGCTTTTCTGTTTTATATAGATAACGTCGACTAGGCGCGGGCGAAGTGTGCGAAGGCGCGGTTCGCTTCGGCCATGCGGTGACAATCTTCTTTCTTCTTGAAGGCAGCGCCGGTCTCATTGTAGGCGTCGACAATCTCAGCCTCAAGACGCTTCGCATAGGGCATACCCTGGCGAGCGCGAGCGGACTGGACGAGCCATGAGAAAGCGAAGTGCTGCTGACGGTGACCGCTGATCGGGAACGGAATCTGGTAGTTCGCACCACCGACGCGGCGAGACTTCACCTCAAAATCTGGAGAAACGTTAGCGAGAGCCTTCTCGAAAACTTCGACAGGATCTTCGCTCTTAAGCTTCTTAGCAGCGCCTTCGAGAGCTTCGTAGACGGCGCGCTCTGCAGCCTGCTTCTTACCATCGAGCATAGACTTGTTGATTAACTTCTGTACGAGAATCGACTGATACTTGCGATCAGGGGAAACTTTGCGCTCAAGAGATTTAGTAACTTTGCGTGGCATAATTATTCTCCCTTCTTAGCACCGTATTTAGAACGACCTTGTTTGCGGCCCTGGACACCCTGGAGATCCAAAGTACCACGGACAATGTGGTATCGGACACCTGGAAGATCCGGCACACGACCACCGCGTACAAGCACGACAGCGTGCTCCTGGAGGTTATGACCTTCACCGCCGATGTAGGCCCAGACTTCCTGGCCGTTAGTCAGGCGGACACGAGCGACCTTGCGAAGAGCGGAGTTCGGCTTCTTCGGAGTCTTCGTAGTAACCTTAAGGCAGACACCGCGCTTCAGAGGAGCAGCTTGCTCGTAACGGCGGGTCTTAAGCGTATTAACAATAGAGCCAAGCGCAGGCGCACTAGATTTCTTAGCGGCCTTTTTGCGTGGCTTGCGAATCAACTGATTGATAGTTGGCACGGTTAAATTCCCTTCTTAACATTTATTCTAAAGCTAATCGGCTTACAGCAATAGCGTCATAGCATGAAACTCTAGGTGGTATTATACTCTAGATGGAGCGAAAAAGCAAGAGTTTTAGGCGGGATTTTCGCGAAGTTTGAAGATCAGTGTTTTACACTTTAGGGCGAAGATTATTTCTGTATCTCTGGGAAAAGATCGTAGAGGTCGTGACCGAGAAGATTGTCGTATTTTTGCTTCTTTTGATGAATTTTAGTAATGTGGGCGTTAGTGGCGGCGCAGCGACCGTGACGAGCAACGGCATCTTCAATGCGATGATCAATCGTGACGAAGTGATGAGTGCAGAGGAGGTCACAAAGACTGATGAGATCCTCTTCCGGAGAATAGGTATGGCCACTGACGTAGTCAATGATAAAACTGTCAAGTTTGGGATCAAGAGTAGAGCAAAGATTGCTATACGGGTCACCGTCGAAGAAGGAGTGCGTCAGACAGACGCTACGGTAATCTTCGGGATAATGACGACTCCTAAGAAACCGGTAACCATTGAGGAGATGGATGCCCATGCGACCAACAAACGGCTCAATTTTGCCGATGTCATGAAGATAGCCGAGAACTAGAGATTTTTCGGGATCAACCTGATGACCCGATTGACGGAGAGCGGTAGCAATGCGGTATGCGGCATCGCCAACGTAAAAAGAGTGCTCGACCCAGCCACGATTCCCCGGCAAGTCCTCGACAGAGTGGAGGAGAGTAGCGATATCGTGACGATTAGGCGTGGTCAGACCGGCGTCTTCTTGGCTGCGAGGTACGGACGAGTTTGCGAGACCTTGACAATTCACTGCGGCAATGGTTTCTTGTTCGGTTTTCATGAGATATATTATATACCTTTGAGGTATTTTCTGCAAATCCCGTAGTCGGTTACGCTACATTGACGACTATGCTATAGAATGATATAATATAGACGTCTAGTTCTTTACTTACGAGAGGAGTGATCATCCATGCCGAAAAAGCGGCATAATGGCGGGTCGAAAGGCCCGCGTAAATCGCGCAAATTCACCGGCGAATATGACAATCATCAACGAGACATGTCGGCCAGAGCCTTTGATCAGGCGTGCAGTCTCCCGCCAGAAGCGAGACTATTGATGCCGAAGGTGGAGCCAAAGCTGGAGCGGAGCATCTTCGCGTTCTACGAGAGACCGGAGCTGGCGGAGGTTTTTCAGAAGCTGTTGTCTCTGCACGCCGAGAGATACAGCACACTAACACCTCGACTTCTGCCGGAGCTGACGCTGGAATGGCGCGGCGTAGACCTGCCGACGTTGGAGACGATCTGCGAGGAAGGGCGCTGCGAAGACGTAGAGACGCTTGTACAGTGCCATTTCTTGGAGATCTACAAGCTCGGTGCGGGCGACTTGGTCGTGGCAATAGGCGAGCAAGCACAGAAGGTCCTGCGAGAGCTGAAGCGACGCGCGCATGACCGACCGGACGGCGGAGCAAGATTCTACACGATGGCGGAGGCACTGAAAGAAGCGGTGATACCTGTTGCGCCGGATAGCGAGGCGGCGATGAGCCTATACTTCAGCAAGATCGTCGAAAGGCTATATACGCTTTGATTGAGGTCGGCGTAGTCACAGAGATGATACCCGAAAAGCAAATAGTACACTTTGCCCCGACTGCGGTCGGGGCGTTTTCTCGCTAGGGTTACTGAGAAATGTCGAGGAGTTCATTTTATAGTAAGCGAGTATTGACTTCTTAAGAGAATTTGATATAATAAAAGTATATTCGGGAATACCCGCGACCCCTTTTCGTAAGATGAGGGGAGTATTTTTATCCTAGATACAACTTCTTAAATGCTTCCCGGACAATATCTAGATCAGATAACGGAAGTTGGCCCATTTTATTATATAGCCGAGAGACGCTCATCGTTCTAGCCTGCGCAAGCGCAGCGTATTGTAGGCGCTCCTGAAAAATAAAGTTTGCATACCAAGTCCCTTCATGAGGCTGAGACGTGAGCGGCACGCCCATAAAACCGTGCCGACTCAATTTCTTCAAAATAAGAACTGGTCTTGAAAACCGTTCGGATTTGCCATTGATTTCCACGCCAACATTCTCTCCTATTCCACACCACCAGACGTCTCCCGTATTAAATTGTGGATATTTACCCAATAAATGCAGCCCTTCCTTGACCGACATCCATTCGTTAAATTTTTTATCGTCCGTCATCTTATTTTATACCTTTGCAATAATATATAGTATCGTCGCCCACTATGCGGACTAGTATATAACAAGTTTTCACAAAATAACAAGCACCAACATACGGGTTTTAGTGATTTTGCGAAGAAAATGTAATATTTTGCAAAGTTCATAGCGGGCGGAGGTTGGAGCCTTTGGAATTTTCGGGAAATTTGAAAAACTTATGAAACTTATGGTACAATGGAGTTGTTCGTACAATTTAATTAAAGACTGCAAATTTGTTTTGTAATCTATGCGGTATTTATCAACGCAATATTTAAAACGGCACCGTAGGGCACAGTTTATATTGCGTTTAAGTACTGCAGTCTAAATTGTACGAACACCTTACGGTGTCGTTTTTCGTTGGTATACAAATTGCATCTGGCATACTAACGAGGTTTAGATGGGTATAAAAAGTATATAGACGACACCGTGAGGTCCTATCACAACAATACAAAAGGAGGGCCACATGCACCAATCATACTTACAAAAATATAACTTTTTGAAGCGAAATAGTATTCCAATATTGCTTCTGATGAGTTATGCGGTGGCCTTGCTTTTGTTAATATTAGTTAGAAGCGGAGAAACTTGGGCGCTATGTGAACCGATGACTGCAGTTCCTCCCTGCAAAGACGAGACTAACTGCAAAACTTCACTACCGGCTGGATATAAATCAGTTGATCAGGGTATTGAAGTGGACGGAGTAAATGCGAGCTGTCAAATCGTTCCCATTCTTACAGAGCCTTCGGTAAATCCGACATTAACACTCAGTATTGACGAATCAGACACGATAGTGGCCGATCAAATTGTGGCGGAATACAACAAGACAAATTACTCAGCGCATACCGTAACCATCCAGGCGAGTGATATATCTGACTACACCTTAGTCCTCTCCGACGTAACGATGACTGGACCGATGACGCTTTCTGGAGCATCGGGAATAAAAGGGTCAGTACTAGCAGATAATTCGTGGGGCTATGGTTGGGACGCGATGGATGTTGCGAATGAAAATATTATCTATAACTCTGCGACGAGCAGAAACTTAAAGGATGTAGCGATTAGTAATGGTAGTCTGGATTTTTCGAGAAAGCTTGTCTTCGCGACAAAGTTCAATGATAATGCTATGGCCGGAACTTACAAGACTACCGCTACTCTTTCGGCCGTGGCAACACCAGCGGCGGTGCTTGATTATGTCTCTTGGAATCAACTCATCTATATGCAAGATATGACCCCTAAGGCGTGCGCGGAGGCTTCGGTAGGCGCTGAGCAAACTTTAAAAGACGTGCGGGATGACAGTATCTATACGGTAGCAAAACTTAACGACGGAAAATGTTGGATGACGCAAAACTTGCGACTGACTGGAGATAGTTTCGATGCGAAAATGTCAAAGGCAGTAAATAAACTTCTAGGGTTATCATACTTTGATACGAACCTTCCTGCAAGTTATAATCAAAATTTTAACACTTTAGCGAGTAATAAATATTATGTGGTGCCAAACTCTAACTTGAATGGATTTTCTGATAGCAACTTTTATATTGCGCAGGTATATTATGCCGATAATGAGGAATACGGAGCCTATTATTCTTGGTTTGCGGCGACAGCGGGAGCGGGCACCAGCAACTTAACTTCAGGAAATGCGACTAGCGATATATGTCCTAAGGGTTGGCGAATGCCGACTGGAGGTGAATTTGGAGAAATTCAGGCTCTTGTAGATTCTGGCGCAGAAACAGCCACTTCGACTGTAAACGGAGTGAGTGGACGTAAGTTTGGTGGTGGATTTTGGCCGTTCGCAGGGCGAGTGTTTAATAGCGTGCTGGGAGGAGTCGGCACGAGTGGTCGGTATTGGAGTAGTACCGCATTTGATGAGACGCAAGTATATGATTTTGCCTTCGGCACGTCTACGACATACCCGGTTGACAACAGTGATCGTTATGGCGGTTACTCTGTGCGGTGCGTGGCGAAGTAGATCTAGTGCAATAGGCAGGCTACGTGAACTAGGAATAACTCCCCAAAAGTCTGGGGAGTTATTCTACTACAACTTTTCGGAAGAAATTATTTCTTAGTCGTTTTCTTTGCTGGAGTCTTCTTCTCAGTAGACTTAGCGGAAGCCTTGGCCTTTGCAGGCTTCTCTGCAGCAGCATCGTCGGTCGGATTCATAATCGCATCGCCACCATTAGCCGCGACGAGGAAGTCGAGAGTCTTATCGATAATGAGACGATTCTTAATATCCTGACGGACTTCCGGCTTCTTGAGATTTGCGAGAGCTTCCTTCGACTTTTGGTAGAGATCGCGAAGTTCGGCGACTTTAGCGTCGACTTCATTCTCGGCGGCTTCAATCTTCTGCTCGCGAGCAAGAATCTGAAGAACAAGGGAGGCTTTCACGCGCTCTTCAGCAACTTTGCGAGCTTCCTTTTCCCATTCTTCCATCTTCTGGCCGCTGCGCTCGATGTAATCCTCAAGCTGCATACCGCGACTGGCGGCGTTACGACGCATGTCGTCCTTAATGAAGCGAAGTTGGTCACTAATTAGAATATCTGGGGCGGCAACTTTCGAAGCTTTGACAAGCTCGGCAACGAGAGCCTCACGGTATTCTTCGATGGCGCGGTGACGATTCTGAGTGGTGAGATTTTTCTTAATATCAGCACGAAGCTCGTCCATGTTCTTGAAATTACCACATTTCTCGGCGAGAGCGTCATCCTCTTTCGGCTTCTGGATCTCGTTGACTTGCTTGACGAGAGTCTCGAAAACGGCAGGTTGACCAGCGAGAGACTTCTCCGGGTATTCTTTCGGGAAAGTAACTTCGAGATCAAATTTATCGCCTGGCTCATGACCGACAATCCCCTCTTCGAAGCCAGGGATAAACTGCTTCGAGCCGAGAGTGAGATGATAATCTTTCGCACTACCGCCGGGGAAGGCTTTGCCATCACGCTTACCGGTGAAATCGATAATAACCTCGTCGCCCATTTTTGCGGCGCGCTTGACGGCAACTTTTTCGCTATAAGCATTGACGATATTGTCGACAATTTCCTGGACATCAGCTTTGGTCGGCTCAGCAACTTTAAGCTTCGTCTTCAGTTTCTTGAAATCGCCAAGTTTCACATCTGGTAAAACTTCGGCAGTTGCAGTAAACTCAGCAGATTGATTCGGGACATACTTGCTGACATTGACATGCTCGATCGCGATCGGCATAATCTTGTCTTTCTCGAAAGCGGCCGGGAGAGTCGTATGAATTGCAACATCAAGAGTTTCACTGTTGATTTCGTTTTCGGGGACGTTCTTTTCGACGAGCTCGATTGGAGCTTTTCCTTGGCGGAAGCCCTGGACTTTAAGATTCGCTGCGAGGCGCGTGAGTGCCTGCGTACGCGCCGTAGATAAGTCAGCGGCGTCGAGCGTGACTTTTACTTCCACCCTAGTGTCAGATAATTTCTTCGTTGTAGTTTTCATATCTTATATTGTACCATACTTCTATAAAAATATATGTATTGTTGCATAAATACCTTTTCTCGGACCGCTCCGGGCCGCTCAGGCCAAGTCTTCATGTCTGCGAAAAGGTATTTACACAACAAGGCACCCCTTGTTTATCGCGTTGCATATATTATACAGTGATGATGCCGCCGCGCTCAGTAGTGCGGAGATGGTGCAGAGTATCTTTCAGGTCGGCGCCGAGTTTTACCTTCGGATTGAGGATGTTGTGCGGATCAAAAGCTTCTTTAATACTGGCATAAAGCTGCTGTTCGCCAACGCCAAGTGCTTTCGAGGTCATGAGAGCTTTCACTCGGCCCTCGGGGCCATTGCCAGTAAGTGAGCCGTGGCAAGACTCGACTAATTCGGTATAGAGCCGGATAAACTCCATCATACGCTTGCGATCTTCTAGTGAGCGACAGTCGAGGTCAGGGCGAACATAATAATTCGAGGTGGCAAAGGAGCCAAAAACTGGCAATTCAAGACCGAGAGTATCTTCGAGACCTTTAAGACCGTCGAGAAAATCACTGAAGTGCATAGTCGGGACGAAAACGTCATCAAGGATCGGAGAGCGCTCGCCGCGGCCGTCTTCGTTAAGATAGGTCATGAGGGCATTATCAATACATTGGAAGGCGTCGGCATTCTCAGGGGTCTCTTCGGTATAGAAAGTCCCGGGGGGCAAAACTTCGAGACAGCGTTTCAGGCGACTGCCGAGACGGAAGCGGCCATAGCCAAAATCGATCAAGACCAACATACCGCGGCCAATCTTGCGGACGAAAAGCTCCGGTTTCTTACCATGATCAGCGGCATTGTCAATAATCCTGAGGTCGCAGATCTTCACTGTCGCCGGCTCGAGATCGCAGACGAAATTCAGGAAGCGTTGAGCGGATTTCAGATCATGGAAGGAGACAAGGAGACGGCGAGATTCGGGCGGAAGCGGCTCAACGCGAAGGATTACATCGGAAATAACTCCGAGCGTACCCTGCGAAGCAAACATCAGCGGTAATAAGTTAACCGAATGACGTTCGCGGACTTTAACAATATTGGCATAGCCGGCGGCGTCGAAGGGGCGCATTGAGCGATCAAGAATAGTATCGTCATACTTATCAAGAATTTTACTAATCTTACGATAAAGCTGACCCTCGGGAGTGTCTTCGCCGGCTTTCGTCTCAGCAGCGTGAAGGCTGAGTGGCATCATCTGGACTAATTCCCCATTCGCAAGAACAACTTCGGCGCGTTCAATATACTGGTAAATCCCACCATAGCGGCTAGCCGCATCATCGCTTGGACAGTTCGCGATTAACCCACCGATTGTGGCTTCGGGATTATAATCGACCGGCAGCCAGACACCTTGAAGGCGAAGAGCTTCGTTGAGAGCGCCCAGTGTCATGCCAGGCTGGACACGGACAAGGCGACCGCGTAGATCGATTTCTTCGATATGAGAAAACTTTTCCATCGAGATAATCATGCCCTCGCCGATACTGGCGCCAGTTTTATCTAAGCCAGTGCCGCGGACAGTGACTGGAAGAGAGAAATCTCGATTCGCTAGCTGATCCGAGAAACGCAGTAGTTTACGGATGTCGTCAGTACTTTCTGGCACGGCGACAAGGCGTGGCATAATCTCTAAAATCGAGCGATCAGTAGCATACTTTTGACAAATCGACGGACGATCAAAAACATTTCCAATAGTATGCCGATTCAAATATTCTGCAAGTTTGCTCACCCACTCCACCTATTTAACTTATAGTTATTATAGCACGTAGATTTTAATTCTGCTAGTACTTTTATTTTACGTTCGCTCTGGGCCAGTGCGATTTTACAAACCTATCAAAAGTATGGTAAAATATGTGGATGAGAAAAGTCGTGTATCATGAGCAAGTTTTGAAGAAATGCTGGGTTGGGGAACAGCAGAAGGTTTGTTATGGTACGCGCGAGGAAGCAGAAGTGGCGGCGTTAGTCGCGCAATACGATCACGGAGCGCCAGAGCTTAGCGTCTATAAGTGCGAGTATGGAGATCATTGGCATCTGAGTTCACGACCGACGAAGCAATAGCTGCCAGTGTCGGGAGTTTTGAGGACGGCCGTAGGTTCTGGATTTTTTGTTGGCGACGAGCTTATGGTTGGTGAGGTTTGCGGCTCGCGAGGATCGATAATAATCGTCTGCGCGGCACCTTTACCGAGCGTTTCGCTGTACGGAATCAAAGTTACTTCAACTGCGCCAGCGAGATCGCCTAAAGTAATTTCGCCTTGACCATTATTTACTGTAATAGTACCGGTCGGGAGGCCATTAAGACTAAGTAGAGCATGCTCAACATTGGAAGTGAAAGTTATCTTCGCAGTCTGCTCGTCGAGTAGAGTAGACTGGAGGTTTGTGATTTGCGGAAGTTGCTGGCGGGATGCGGAAGAGACTGTAACTTTTGCCGACATAGTGCTACTGCCGAGTTCATCAGAAACACGGACTTGAATATAATCATCAAAAGTTGAAGCATAGGTTTTAGAAACTTGAGCTGATCCATCAATAATCTCAAACGTACCGTCGCCGTCGAGATCCCAGTCGTAAGTTAACTTATCTTCGCCAAAGCCATACGACGCACTGGCGTCATAAGTAAACTTTTCCCCGACGTAGCCAGAATATTCAAGTAGACTAAGTTTCGCGACGGGGCGATTAAAAATCTTCTCGCTGGAAAGCTGAATTTCACTAGAAGAGTTAAAGGTGCCACCATTTGTAAGACTAGTGAGCTGATCATATTCGGCATGATACTTTGATGGGCCGATAATATAAATGTTGACTGGGTCGATTTCGAGACTGCGATTCGCAACTTGTTGAATAGTAACCCCATCAATATCAGGCGAATGGAACGGAGCATCGGTAAGGACGACGAGGGGTTTTAGTCGCACCTTCGCGCCAGCTAAGTCCATTCATGGCAGTTAGGGCGCCAGAAAGAAGCGACTCGGCATTATCACCGCCACCGCTGACCGTAATATTATCAAGCTGTTGGTTAAGCTCAGATTCAGTACAGGAGAAGTCGCAAGCCTGAGCCGGCTCATAACCATCCTGCAGATCACGATATTCATAAAGTGCGACGCGACCGCCCTCGTCGTAAACTTGTTCGGCGAGAGATTTCGCTTCTTCGCGATAGCGATTTAATGTACTTGCCATTGAACCAGTAGTATCAAAGAGAAAGACGAGATCATGAAATTTATCGAGCTGTTCCTTTTCGGCGGGAGTGAGGAGCAGCGCAACGATGAGCTTGTTGCGAATGGTCTTGGCGGCATCTTCATATAAGTTATCAGAAATATATTCAGTATGATTACTAATATTGAGACCGGAGCTACACATGATATCTTTTTTATTACACCAAGTGCCGATCTTGCCACTATAGCTCACCGTTTGATAAGGTCGATAGCTGCCGAGAACACCCTCATAGGCATGGCAATCAGGTACATATTTACGGTAAGGCGAGATATTAACACCGCGACAAGCGTCAGGCGAACGAAACATGGTTGGGCTAGGCGCGCCTTCAGGAAGATAAAGTTTCGGGTCGCCGAAAGTAGTCACATAAATAATCTTCGAGGCATCAAGCCGAGGTAGAGTACCAGACATAATCATGGCGCCCTGCGAGTATCCGCCAAGAACATATTTTGTAGTTGGACAGGCGCGAGAAGATTGGATGAGATAGGCTTTTAGCTCGCCGACGCCTTGCTCAACACTGGCACCAAATTTGAAGGAATCACCGCTACTGATAAAGGCGCCAAGAAGAGTGAAAAATTCGCCAACGCCGCCACTGACGGCGGTAGCTGGATACTGATAACCGCCATAGCTCTGGCTGCCGAGTTCATAGAAATCGTATTTCAAGTCGAGACCCTGGAGTTGCGCGATAATATTGTCATGCCAAGCCGAATAACTGACGTCGCCGAGGTACTCACCTGAGCCACGAGCAAAAATGAATTCGACATCACTGCAATCCGAGCTAAGCGCGGTAGCTGAGACAATAGGAAAAGTATTACCTAGAATAAGAGCAACGATCACAGCAAAAACGAAATAGCGTTTCATGAATACGCATTTCCCCGGGTCGCGTCCCTCGAGCCCGTCGTTACGGGTCTCGGGCGCTATTCCTCGGTCGTAACCTCCGGGATCCCCGGGAAAATGGTATTCATGAAACTTTTTCCATATGTCTTTGATTCTAAATCTTGTTTGCTGCATAAAATCTCCGCAGTTAAATTTAATTATGCGTGCAGTATAACAAAATTTTTTCAAAAATAACAAGCACTAGCATGATAAAAAGTCAAAAAGTAAGTTTTAAGAAAACTTAGCAGACTTTTTGGCAAGCATAGCAGGATTGTAGATAAGCGGAAGCTATATTTTTACCACTTTATTTCTGGTAGGCCTTGCTGGCGGAGGAAATCATTGCACTTCTTGAAATGACCATTACCAAAGAAGCCATTGTAAGCAGAAAGTGGCGAAGGGTGGGCGGACTCAAGGACAAGGTGCTTGCTGGCGTCGATGAGACTTTTCTTACTACGGGCGTCGCGCCCCCATAAGATGAAGACGAGATGCGGACGCTCGGCATTGAGATATCTAACCGCGGCTTCGGTAAAAGTCTCCCAACCTTTGCCGCGATGCGAGCCGGCACGATGCGCTTCGACAGTCAAAACGTTGTTGAGGAGGAGAACGCCTTGCTGCTGCCAGGATCTAAGGTTGCCAGTAGGATTCGCGTGGGCGCCATACTCATCGTCGATCTCCTTATAGATATTAACGAGCGAAGGCGGGATCGGCTGAGAATCTGGCACGGAGAAGGCAAGGCCGTGAGCGGCACCTGGAGTGTGATAGGGGTCTTGCCCGAGGATAACGACTTTTACCTGGTTAAGATCAGTCGTAAAAGCACGGAAGACCTGCGGCTTGGCCGGGAAAATTCGTTTCGCCTCGTAGGCTTCATGGAGAAATTTACTGAGTTCTTGAAAATACGGTTTTGCAAACTCGGAATCGAGAAAAGGTTTCCAGCTTTCGTGCATAACAAACTACTTACTTTCTTTGGGGGACTTATTTTTGGCGGACTTCGTTTTAACGACTTTAGCTTTCTGGGTCTTAGTCTTAGCGGATTGAGAGGAAGCGGTTGTCTCAGTATTAATCTTACTACGAGGATTGACAGACTGGAGAATAAGTCCGAGACCGAGCAATGTCGACGACATCCAGGTCAGAGCACTGACGCCGGGAAGAGCACTAAGAGCGACAATGACGACGATGCCGAATAGAGTTTCAATAAAGGCATTGGCATTGAAATTAAAACCTTTCTCGAGAATAAGTTTACCGAGCCAAAGGCCGCTAAAGCCTTGTGAGAGGTAGACCATGATGGAATAAAGAGCGATGAGAATGATACCGACTGGCGCACCGATGAAGGACATTAACAGGAAGATGGAGATAATTGGGATGAAAACCAGGACGCAAAGCCCGATGACGAGGTTTTTACCGAATTGAGCAACGCTGAGCTGATTTTCGACGTGCTGCTTAACGCCAGGAAATAGGGCGATGGAGAGCACCATAGCAAGGAACAGGCTAGCGATACTAATGAGTTTACCAACAAGGATCTCGGTAGTGGTCGGCTCGACATCAATATTCTCGTATTTTTCGAGTTCGCTATAGGTGACGTTGCCCCAGCCAGTAATGTCAGCGTCACTATTGACGATAAGCTTACCAGCAATCTCAACGCTTCCATCAAAGACAACGGAAGCAACATTGAGATTGACGTCGCCGGCAATTTTTACGTTATGAAATGCAACTTGATTCGCGCCGGCAGCAAAATCATGCGGCAGATCAATATCGCGAACATTAATCTGATTACCGGCGGCGAAAACATCACGTCCAACTTTCCCTGGCGCGGAAATCGTAATAATATTACCAGCAACGAAAAGATCTTTTGCGGTCTCCGAGTTATAGGTGACGGAGTTGCCAGCGATGAAGGCGTAGTCCGACTTGCCCTTGAGGGAGACTTGGTTTCCAAAAGAAAAGAGGAGGCCATTAGTATCAGCTTTGCCGAATACGTTATTGCCAAAAAAGAATAAGTTTCGCCCCATGCGGAAAGTTGCGGAGTCGTCATCCTCGGCAATAGCAAAAGTCCCGGAATCGGACGGCAATATAATCGACGAGGCATTATCGCTGAGCGACGACTCAGTCGCAGAAACTGGGGCGACAAGACTGCCGCCTAGCAGCGCAGCAGCAAGTGCGGCGAAGATAATTTTAATTTTCATGACGTTCTTTCTCCTCCTCTAGAGACATTAAATATTGTTTGCGAAAAGTATAGTTTTTATAAATATAGACACCGAGTACGGCGACAATAATCAGAATGGCAGCATAGATGAAAGTGTCGACAGTAAAGTTTAATACCGTGCCGAAAAGTAGGCCGAGTATGCTCGTCGCAACTAATACGCCGAGCAAAATCGCAACATCACGTAAGCCGTGAATAATACGTTCCTGACTGGCACGAGCGAGTAAACGCTGAGCGGTCTTCGCGTAATCACGCGTAGTGCGCCAGAGTGATTGCATATACTCAAGCGTACCAAAGAGTGCGGAGTAGCGGTAACCGGAAATAGCGAGAAACTCGATAATTTCGGCATCGTCACGGACACCAGCTTCGCGGATCTTAACATAAGTCGCCATCTGCTCAAGACGCCCCTTGATAAGTAAGGCAGTCTTCTCGTAGCGTTCGAGCTTCGTTGTGTCTTCAAGGATCTCAACTTCGCTAGTAAGAGCTTGTTTCTTGATTGCGTCAATCTTGCTCCAGATTGAACGATGGAGGTTCAGATAGCGATGAAGCTGCCCCTTAAACTCGCGGATGAAAATCTGCTCTTCAATATAGCGTTCGATAGTTTCAAGTGGAGCTTTCTTATCATTGATGAAATAATATTTGTCGCCGCGAAGTACGTCGTAATTCTTGCCGTCGAATTCGAAGTATTTCTGACGTTCAGTTTGCGCCAATAAGTCAGAAAGTTCTTTCTGTGAGGCATTATCGCAAACGATGAAATATGGGTAGATGTTTTCGACGCGAGAAAGTTCTTTAAAAACTGGCGCGCCAGTACTGAATAAGTAGTTAATTGTCGGCGAAAGACATTCATTATAATATGTATGCAGATGCTCGACACCATTCAACATAGTATCTTCACTAACTTTGTCGCTACTGATGACAATGAGTCCGTCCTCGAAAAGCTTCACACGAATTTGATCTTCGGTCGAAAAGGCGACGAATTCTTCATTGGCGACGCCGTACTCGATACTATCGATACGAAGTTTGTCATGCAGGTCGGTTAACTTATTCTGGTCAAAACCAAGTTGCGACGTTCCATCGCGCAAGAAATCGTATATTTCTGAAAGTTGTAGCATCGTGCGTTGGAACCAGCCGCCGATATAAATACTTTTAATCTTCACTTTGCCTCCCTGCTCCGCGAATTATTACCTCACTATTACTACCATGATAGCATACTTTGGAAGTTTTCGAGAAGATTCATCGCTTAAACGTCGGGTCCATTACGATATAACTTCGAGAAGTTTTTTGCGGCCACGGGCGCCGGACTTAATTATAATACAACTTTTCGCGACGCGGAAATGTTTGGAAAGAATTTTAATGAGCGCGGTATTGGCTTCGCCCTCAATCGGCTTTTCACGCAGATAAACTGTCAACTTATTGCCGTTTGCTACAACGAGTGGGCCTTTCTTTGAGTTCGGTTTGACGGTAACTTCATAGATCATAAATATATTATATATTAAGTTTGTTGCAAAAGTTTAATCGCTAAGAATCCATTTGATAATTTGCTCTTTGAGATAAAAATACTCAGCCTGCTCAAACGGCATATTCGCAATACAATATTCTTGATTTGCGATATGACTACAGAAAATACATTCATGCAAGTCGTTGCAATCTTGAATAAAAAGCGAGTTACTAATTTTGCCGGAGCAGATAACATTGTAAGAATTTGTGCAGGCGTTAGAATCGTCAACGCGAATACAGAAGTTGGCATTATTGCTGCGCTGGCAAGCGAGAGCATATTCACTACGATAAGTACCATCACAGTAAATAATATTTTTACATTCACCACAATTAGTTGAGTTATAAACGTTGACCGACTCGTAAATCGGGTCGCTGGCAGTAACATTCTCACTATTATAAACACGTTCGGTCGTTGTGTAATTTATTTCGGCCCACAGATCGAGCAGTTCTTTGAGATTCTTCACATCCTGTTTCGGACGGAGCCAACTTTCCTTTTGCTCGTGTTTATGAGTGTTGGCTTCGGTCATATATTTCTCGGCATTCGGCAGAGCGGTATAAGTTAGCTCGCCGGTGTCGGTATCATGAACTTCGGTAGGTAAAATAATATCAAAAGCAAACCTCTGTTTGACTTTTTCTAAATCATATGGATTAGATTGATTGAAGACGGCCTGGAAAATCTTGTCGAGGACGGCGAGGGTTTGAGCTTGGCGCATTATGAGTTTTTCTCCTTTTTACGGCTGGTAGAATAATTATTTTTAATATTATCGAAACTTATATCGGCATTTACTTCAAAATTAAAGGCTTTTGGAGGGCTTTGTTCTTGAATAAAAATTTGTTTATTTTTTAATATAGGTTTTGCAGTGGTTTTTGAGGACGTTTCTGGTGATAAAAATTTTTGTAAATTAGAAAAATCGAAAGGTTGCGTTAATAAATCGTCTTTTGCAATAATATTATTTGCGAGTTTTGGAGAATTTTCGATTATGGCGGGAGCAGAAAAGTCGGAAGTACGAGCTTTGAAAATCGGAAGCAGTTCATCATCAACGCTGACCTGGACAAGACATTCGCGAGACTTGAGACCGGTCAAAAGTTTCAGGCCAGCTTCGCGATCGTCGCTATTCTCAACTTTTATACTGAGATGCTGCGTAAGAATCTCGGCATCGCTACGTGAAGTGCGGAAAAGATAGTAGTTAGAAACATTGGCAAAAACTGCGGCACGGAGATCAGGACTAATCTGGTCAAAGTATTGACCAGCAAGAATGATTGAAGCGTGATATTTGCGCAGCTCAGAAAGAAAACGAGCGATGATTGGATTCTCGACGACGGAAACTTCATCAATGATAATAATAAGATGTTCGGAATGATCCTGCTCGGCGAAAAGAAAAAGTTGCTGCATGAGGAGACCGGCAATCGTCTGGACGACCTTATCGCCAAGGCGAAGACGATTAAGAGAAAAAATGTTGAGAAAGTTATTTTGAATTTTTTCCGCGATGGGCGTAAGTGTGGCGTCGGTGCTAAAGACGGGCATCATTTGCATTTCGTCGATGAAGGCGACGATCGGAGCGATGGCGTCATTGTAATTTTGCGATTTTAGTTCATTAAAATCCGTCAAGAAGAAATGGGCGACGCTTGGCGGCACAACAGATTGGTATTGAGCGAGAAGTTCGTTACGATATTCTAGATCTAGTAACAATTTGCGTAGAGTTAGAAAAGAAAATTGCCTGGCGGTAATTAGTAGATAGGATGCGTAACGTAGGACTCGTTCGAGGCGACCATTATAGCTATCGTTCATTAAACTTCGAAAGAGGGTCAGCATAAGTTCGACGCCGGCATGGATATCTTCGGCGCGACACTGAAAAAGATCAACGCTGCGAGCAAGATCCTGAAAGTTAACAACAGACCGCGAAGAGATTTGCGTACAATCACGATAAAGGGTATCATGCGGATCGATAACGATAATTTTATAATCATGCGGATTAGCTCGATGAATCTTATCGATCAGTGAGGCGAGAAAGCGAGATTTGCCGGAGCCGCTCCCGCCAATGACGAGCGAGTGTTTCTGAAAATCGAATTGGTCATGATGAAGATATTCGACACGATCAAGGTAGGGGAAGGGGTCGATTTCGAGGAGAGAGTGACTGGAGCGATCGGAAAGTATCTTGGTAACTTTTTCGAGTTTGAGATATTTAGGAAACTTTTTGTAAAGGAAAGCTTTCGCGAGATCAAAGTTGATACCGAGAAAGGTACTCGGGGAAGATAATAAGAGCCGCTCGGCAAAGAGCTGTCCGTTACTCCGTAAATATACTTCAGTGTGGCTAGAAATAAATTGTTTGACATTGCGGAAAGTCAAAACAGCGAAATCGAGCCGAGATGAATGTTTATGAAAATCTTGGAGGATGCTAATAAAATTATCAGGCCACTTATTCGTATAGAGGCCGTGAGATTTATAAGGGCTTGGGTCAGGAAGCTTATTATTAGTACAAGGCTTCAGCAAGAAAGCTGCGAGGTTAAGGCTGAGAGGAAGAGGCTTGGGGCTGGCGAGATAATAGTGCAGGATGTTTTGCTCACGCGATATAGTAACTTCCCAGTGCGAGAAACTGCCGAGGAAATCAGCAAGTCGCAAAAGGAATTCGTCCCATTCGGGCTTGCTAATGTTGCCGTGCTTGAGAAATATTTCATAGGTATATTTCATAAAATCAGTGCTTGGAAGTTAAAAGTTCGAGAGCTTCATGACAATTTTGCAGAGTAGTCTGACATTGCTGGCTTAGAGCAGCAAGACTAGAAAGCTGGCTAGACAGACCATGCGTGATTCCCTGACGTAAGCTAGTCTGGAAAAAGTCGGGGACGAGGCGGAGACCACTACGGAAAATCCCCTTGACATCGTCAACGGTGCGCGTCAGATAAAACTCTGCGACTTGCTCGGCGAGGAGAGTTTTCGTGTCAACTTGGTTGCCCATGATAGTATTAAGTCCAAAGAGAGCGAGAAACGCTTTTGCCATCTTAAACAAGAAGTCTGGGACGGCAATATCATACTGAGTGAAGACCATAATCATTTCGACGAAAAACTGCGGGACCGGCATATCATGAAGCTGGTCGATTTTCGCACGCATATCGATAGTTAGCTGCGTGCGATCGAGCGTAGTATATTCACTTTGCGTAGCAAGCAAGTCAATAATACGGTCGACTTTGCCGGTATAGGAATTAAGAAAAAGCTCGCGGGTCATCTTCGCCTCTTCGGCACTAAAACTAAAAATTAGACCCATATCGAGAAAGCCGAGATTGCCGGCGGAATCGAGATAGATGTTACCGCCATGAGGATCGCCATGAAAAACGACTGGCATATCATGAAAAAGTGCATAAAAAGATAATTTAATATAATCATTCTCGGCCTGGGCGACTTTTTGCTTATTCTCGGCAGTCATCGGAAGATGGTTAATAGTTGGATGCGCGATATATTCCATGACAATAATATTGTCAGTGCAAAGTTCCGGGAAAAGCTTCGGGACAACGATTTTCGTGGAGACAGCTTTAACTTTGCCGTTGACGCTGCGGGCGAAGTTTTGATAAGTTAGGATGTTCTGCTGCTCGCTAGCAAAATCAGTTTCCTGCATAATCCAATCGACGTAACATTCCAGGGCGCGATCGCTGCCAAAGAAATTCTTAAATTGAGCGAAACGACCAAAGCGATGGATGAACTTACGAATCTGCCGTATATCTTTCTGAATGCGGCGAGTGACATCACGACGTTTAATTTTTAGGACGACTTCGGTACCGTCACGGAGGATGGCGCGGTGGACTTGTGAGATTGAAGCAGAGCCGAGCGGAGTCTCGTCGATACTACGGAAGTCATGAAGATAATTTGCACCATATTCAGCGATGAGTAGTTTTTTAATTTCGGAGAATTTAATTGGGTTACAGTGATCGCAAATCTGAGAAAGCTTCTGGCGATCAGCTTCGGTAAAAAGTGAGCCGACATTCTGCATAGCGAGAATCTGAGCAACTTTAATATACACTACCCCCATATGCTGAGCAAAATCACAAATCACTGTGCCGGTGTTCTGGCGGAAGATAAACTTCTTGCACAACATCAGAAATCCATACCAGTATAGACGCATTTACCTCCTTATTGATATAAGTATAGCATAGATTAAGGTATAATGTAATTATGCGAGAAGAATAGATTTGCTAAATGGACGAAAAAGTAATTCAGAAACTCTGCGAGTCTTACCGCATAGCGGAAGACGATAAGGAGAAAGTCTTGATACTAAAAAGATAATCTGAATCGTAAGCAGGATAAATAATAAACTCGCGCGGATTTATAAAAACTCCAGTACAGTAGCTTTCGCTAAAAGTCGTCTCGATGAGCTCGGAGGCGACGGCTTCATGAGACTCGCCATGTGAATGACCGGTAAAGCCGACGAAAATTACCGGAAGAATGAGACATTCGGCAACGTGAAAAAGTAAATGACCGACAATTAAAATTCCTCCAAGCAGGCCAAGTTTACCGGCTTTGAACTTCTTAATCTGATTATGGAGACCGCAATGGCAATCGTGATGTTTCTTCATTGCGGTCATTATAGCATGAATTTTAGATTTCGACCAGTTCGTAGTTGCGGGTGCCAAGACCGATTTTCTCAGCGTGCTCGAGAATCTTACGACCACGTTGCTGCTCAACACGCTCAACGAAACGATCGCGGCCAGGATCATCAGAATTCCAAATCAGGTCAATGCAAGCCTGGTCGAGAGCAGCTGGATCAAGCGAGGCAAGGATACCAATATCGGCCATGCAAGGATCTTCGGGGTGCGCGCTACAATCACAATCACGAGAAAGATTATTCATCACGTTGATATAAAGAATCGCACGAGGATTATTGCTCTTTTCTGTCATATAGTCGGAGACAGCTTTTGCAGCTTCGGCCATGGCGGCAAGAAAGTCATCCTGAATCGCATCGAGATCGAGATCTTCTGGTGGATTCGAACTCCAGCAAGCCATTAACTTTTCAGGATTACGGGTGCGCCTCACGGTATGGATGTAAGCTTTGCCTTCGGCAGAAGCGATACCGATAGACTGATTCTTCAAAGCGCCACCGAAGCCACCCATCGGATGGCCCTTGAAATGAGCTAAGTTAATCATGCTATCATAGTTCTCAAGATGTTTGCCGACTGGATCTACGTCAAGGACTTCGCCCCCTTTCACCGGTAGGTCCATATCGCCATCAGCATCCATGATATCAACATCAGCGATTGCGGTAAAGCCATGCTCCTTGGCGGCTTCAAGATGTGCAGCAGTATCACCGCGGCGGCCACCGTAGGCAGTATTACACTCGACGATGGTGCCGTTAACTTTCTGGACGAGATCACTAATTAACTCAGGTTTCAAATAGTTATGACCACCAGGTTCGCCAGTGGAAATTTTCACAGCAACTTTTCCGGATGGATGTACGCCGAGAGCTTCGTAAACCTTTACTAGGCCGGCTGGCGTTAGATCACGAGTAACATAAACTTTCGCTTTTTCCATAAAATCCTCCAATCTATAATTCTAGAATAACATAGAAAGCAATTTTGCGCTATAATAGGCTTATGAAATTACGAGGTTTTGAAATTGCGAAGGGCTGGGAAGACAAAGGAATTAACCTGCCAAAGCGGGCAACGAAGCATTCGGCGGGATACGACATCGAGGCTGCAGAAGATGTAACCGTACCGGTGTTTCAGGTTGGAACGCGCCCAACTTTCATCCCGACAGGATTGAAAGCCTATTGTCAGCCGGACGAGTTTTATTCGGTGATCAATCGCAGCTCAGGGGCTGGTAAGGGGATCGTGCTGGCGAATGGGTTAGGAATTATTGATGCTGATTATTATAATAATACAAATAATGACGGGCACTTTCAGGTGTTAGTTTTTAACGTTTCCGATCAACCGCTAGAGATTCATAAAGGCGATCGGATTGCACAAGTAATTTTCCAAAAGTTCTTAACTGTAGATAATGATATGGCCGGAGAGGGGGTCCGCCAGGGGGGATGGGGATCGACGGATTAGAAAGAAGTCTTGAAGGAGATAGCTGGGGCAGACGCTTGACCTACAGAGAAAAGTGCGCGATAATTAGGGTGAGGTTAGAAAACTTGAGGAGGTGGGTGTCAGATTTCTGATTTGGGACTTTAGATTTTAGAGATTGGAGATGATATTAGTTGATGTTCCGAGAGGTGGCAGAGAAAACTGTGCAACTTTTCCTGGCGGCGGGGCTAGAGGAAATCGAGGTAGTCGCTGACTGCGACGACTTCCTGTGGCCATTACTGGAGACATCATGCAGGATGCATGGGATTGACTTCAAGCAAGCATCGGCGGTGTTCGACCTGAGCAAGAACCCCTACATCACGGACGAGGAGCGAAAAGCCCTGATTGCGTCGTTCGCAGATCCGCGAACGTTCCAGGACATGCATTTTTACCCGGGAGTCAAAAAGCTCATCCGGATCAATGAGGCGGGTGGAAAGCTGACCGTCAAGAGCAATGCCTACAATACGAAGGTCGGCGATCTGAAGAAGCAGCAAATTCTTGCGGCAGTACCAGGACTGAGCCCAGAGCGGGTCGAAATTATCGTGATTTCGCACGAACAGTGCCTGAAAAAGTCGATTCCGAAGGGTGTGACGATCGCGATGGACGACAATCCGCATATTATCGCTGAATCGGAAGCGCTGGTCAACCTGATCCCACGGACGATGAAACGGGCGACAAATGCGGAAGCGAGATGGATGATGCGCGACAAGCACGTAGTGGAGCTGTCGAACTTAAATAAAATCATCGACTGCGCCTGTGCGATCTGCGCACGGATTCGCGACGTGCAAGCTCTGACCTCTACGTAGACAGAGCCCTCCCTGATTATGGGAGGGCTATTTTTTTGTTTTAGGCTTATTGGGCTTCGGTTTGGTCTTAGACCTCGAGTGCGACGGTGATTTATTTGGTGTAGATTTGGGCTTTGATTTGGCTGAAGAAGATTTTGGGGTGAGGTTGATGATTTCGACTTTGGTTGGTTGAGACTTTTTAGATTTCGGTCGCGAAGAATGCGACTTAATTTGTTCGGGGGAGGTTGTATCGATATTAGCCTTGCTAGATACTGAAGTCGTTTCTTCGGTATGACCTTCTTCAAGTTCTTCTTCGACGACGCGGAGATGCGGAAGAACGATCTTTTTCGCAAGCTTACCGCTGAGAGCAAAGTCGATGAGAAAAAGTGCGTAGCCGGCAGCTAATACTAAGAGGCTAATCAATAGGAACCAACTGAGCGTTTCCCAGAAGCCAAAGCTAAGGTAGTTGAAATAATTCGTCGGATAGAGGAAATAAGTATCGGCCGGCAAAAAGTCGGTCGTAAAAATCATCGTCGCCGCGTAAGTAGCGGGCAGAGCCAGCCAATAGAATGGATCCATCGGGCGCCAGCGGCCTTTCTTCACGAAGAGGATCCAGTCGAGAAGAGTAAGAATTGATAAAAGCAGGCAGAGGAATAATGCCCAGGCCTCTAGACTTTCCGTAAAACTGCTGGAAACGTTGTAATTATATTGACCGCTAACAAAGAGGCGATGAACAGTAATTAGTAAAAATGAAATGATAATCATACCTTCGAGCATCGGACAAGGATTCTTGCCGCTCTCGAGGCCCGGTTTAAGGGCGAGCTTCAACGCAGAGAAAAGGTAGTAAAACGCAGCGATAAATGCGACCCAAGTCGGAAAAATCCGGAAAGCAGTTAGATTATAGGCGCAGAGGAGACATAACGCCGGCACTAAGCAAAGTGCGCCAAGGGCGAGTTTATAGAAGGCCGCAACTGGCTTATTGCGAATATACATATATTTATTATAAGGCGAGTTGAAGAAAATAGCAAATGCGAAAGCTGAGCCGATTAGTTGCGGTAATTCTTAATTGCGGCGGCAAGGGCTTCGTGGCCGAGGACAGAGCAATGAAATTTATGCTCAGGGAGCCCGCCCAGATAATCAGTAATCTCCTCAGGGCCAACTTTTAGAGCTTCGTCGAGAGTTTTACCCTTTACTAACTCCGAAAGCGCAGAAGTCGAGGCGATAGCGCTAGCGCAACCGTAGGTCTTCCATTTAACATCGGTAATTTTATTATCCTCGATACGGAGAAACATTTTCATCTGGTCGCCGCAAACTGGATTACCGACAACACCCTCGGCGTCATGTGAATATTGATTTTCGTCGCCCATCAGGAAGTTGCGCGGGCTGAGGAAATGATCCTTAACGATGTCTGAGTAAACCCAAGGCTGAGAGCTAGCGCCCTGGTCAGAGCTAGGGTAAGCTGAGTCGTTTGTTGAGAGCTTATTTGTCATGAGATTCTCCTAGGTTAATGGTGCTGATATTTTGTAGATAGGTAATAATTTTTGGTAAAACTTCCATAACTTTATTGATATCCTGCTCGGTAGTGTCAAGACCAAGCGAGAAGCGAATACTGCTATGCGCGACTTCGGCGTCATTTCTGATCGCCATAAGGACATGACTCGGAGCGAGATCGCCAGAGGCGCAAGCGGAGCCAGTCGAAATCGTGATTCCCGCAGCGTCAAGATAGAGTTGGATCGATTCTCCTTCAGCGGCGCGGAAGCTCATGTTGAGAATATTCGGTAGACAGCCTTGCTCGGGAGTATTAGCACTACTGTAAGGAATCTCAGCAAGAATACGCAAGCGAAGCTGATCGCGGAGCGGTTTAATTTTCTCAGCGTAGGTCCGGTAGGTCTTTTGCTCGCGGACGTGCTTCGCGGCGACGCCGAAGCCGGCGATAAGCAAAGTATTAGAAGTGCCAGCACGACGTTTATTTTCCTGATGGCCGCCGATAATCAATGGGCGAAAAGGCGAGCCCTTCTTGATATAAAGCGCGCCAATACCGATCGGTCCGCCGATTTTGTGGGCGCTGATAGTGAGGTAGTCGACATCGAGATCTTTGACATCAATATGGATCTTGCCAAGAGCTTGCGTGGCGTCGGTATGAACGTAAGTTTTGGAGGTTTTACAACGTTTTACAATGTCACGAATTGGTTCGAGAGTACCGAGTTCGTTATTCGCCAGCATGACAGAAACAAGATCGGCATCTGGCGGAATGTCCACAGGATCGACGCGGCCATCGCGATTGACGGGAATGAGCATTATTTTATTAGCATGAGCTTTGGCGGGTTCAAGGACGGAAGGATGTTCGATAGTGCTGACAGCGATTTTCTGACCGGAAAAAATGTTCGTGACAGTATTATTACTTTCGCTACCACCAGAAGTAAAGATAATTTCCTCTGGATCGGCATTAATGAGCCGGGCGACTTCAGCGCGAGCTTCCTCGATGATTCCCTTTGCAAATTGACCAAGCGAGTGCAAGGCGGAAGCATTGCCGTAGTCGAGATCAATAAGTTCATGAAGGCGCGCACGCACGCAAGGTAAAAGCGGCGAAGTGGCGGAGTAATCGAGATAGGCAGGTCCGGGTGAAATTTTGTCGGGCTGGCTCATGGCTTTCTCGTATATTCAATAATATTATATTTGATACCGTCTTGTTCGCCGGACTTAATTACTCGGCGAAGAAACTTTGACTTATCAAATTCCGGGAAATAAGTATCAGCGGGCTGAGTACCGTCAACTTCAGTGAGATAGAGCTTATTAACTCTATCAATATACATAGTATAAAGCGAAGCGCCGCCAATGATAAAAACCGGCTCGGAACGGGTGGCAAGATATTCATCGAGATCGGATGAACTTTCGCACCATTCTATGCCAGGAGTGTCGAGCGGACGGCTAGAAAGGACAACATTCTGGCGACCAGGAAGAGGATTCCCGATCGACTCAAAAGTCCGTCGCCCCATAACAACAACTCCGCCCATAGTCGTCTGTTTGAAAAACTGCATATCTTCGGGAATACGCCAAAGGAGATGATTCCCCATACCGAGACCGCCATCACGGCTAATGCAGGCAATAAGTGATAAGTTCTTCATTATTCAATCCTCAAAATCTTTCCAGTGCCGTATTCGAGATGAAGAAGGCGTTGGTTTCTCGAACCACGAAACTTCATAGTTAAATCTCTTTCGGCGAGAATAAAAGGCCCGTCGATCAAAGCATCAAGACTTTTCAGGAAATCAACTGCTGCTCCGCCCATCTCCATAATCTTTTCGTAAGTAAAACCAGAAAATGACCAGACGTTCCAACCAAGTTCGCTGCGACACCAGTCGGCAATTTCTTTGCAGGCTTCGGGCTGAACAAAAGGTTCGCCGCCGCAGAAAGTAATACCGGTCTGGCCAGGAAATTCGCGCAAACGGTCTTTCACATCTTCAATATCGACGAGCATGCCGCCATTAAAATCCCAGGTTTCAGGATTCTGACAACCAGGACAACGGTTTGGGCAACCTTGTGTCCAGAGGACTGCGCGCAGACCGTAACCGTTAACAATATTGTCATGTTCGAGCGGACCAGATAAGCGAATCATGCGCGGACGGGAGCCGTTTGGATGAGAAACGGGCTGTTCGGCCAGTGATTCTGATGGATGATCTTGCATGAGTACCTCCTAAGACCCTCGGAGCCAGTGGCGGTCCACCGGCTCCGTTGTTTGTTTTATATATATTATTATACTACTTTTTCCCGGTCATAGACGCTTGACTGCGACGGGCAGCTTCACGAGCGGCTTTTTCTTCGCGGTTGTAGACACCGGCGACATTGTGCTTGACGCGGTCGTGTTCCTCAGCCTTCTTACCATCATTCCAGCGCTCAAGGCTACCGACAAGGTAACCGGTAATGCGACGGAGGCGCTCGAAAGGCACGTCGCCTTCGCTTTCGTGGCGGCCACAGGCTGGACAGCGATCGCCCTTGATGATACCAGAGAAACCACAGACAGGATCACGGTCAACTGGGTGATTGACGGAACCATAGCCGATGCCAGACTCTTTCATTTTACGGATGACGGCTTCGAAAGCCTCGATATTCTGAGTTGGATCGCCATCAAGCTCGATGTAGGTAATATGACCAGCATTACAGAGAGCGTGGTAAGGAGCCTCGATCTCGATTTTCTCGAAGGCAGAAATCGGATAGTAAACCGGGACATGGAAGGAGTTGGTGTAGTAGTCGCGATTAGTGACGCCCTCGATATTACCGTATTCTTTGCGATCGATTTTAGTGAAGCGGCCAGCGATACCTTCGGCTGGAGTAGCGAGGAGAGAGAAGTTGAGATGGTATTTCTTTGCATACATATCGCAACGTTCGCGCATGTGGGTGATAATGTCGAGGCCGAGCTCGCGAGATTCTTCGTCTTCGCCGTGGTGCTTGCCGGTCATAGCGACAAGAGATTCAGCGAGACCGATGAAACCGATACTGAGCGTACCATGCTTAATGACGTCGCGAAGAGTATCATTCGGCCCGAGCTTCTCACTGCCAAACCAGTTGCCTTGGCCCATGAGGAATGGGAAGTTGCGGACGTGCTGGTTAGCCTGGAATTCATAGCGCTCGAGAAGCTCATCGGCAACGAGGTCCATTTTTTCGTCGAGTTCTTTGTAGAAGCCAGACCAGTCAGCTTCTTTGCGCTCGCCGAGACAGATACCGTGCTTAATACCAAGACGGACGAGGTTGACAGTGGTGAAGCTGAGGTTACCACGGCCAGTCGTGATACCATTGGACTCGGGAAAGACACTAGCGTAGACGCGGGTGCGGCAACCCATGGTCGCAATCTCAGTACGGTAATCGCCAGGTACATAAGTCTTCAAGTTAAATGGTGCGTCGATGAAGACGAAGTTCGGGAAGAGGCGCTTCGCAGAGACTTCCATGCTGCGCTTGAAGAGATCATAGTTAGGATCACCAGGGTTGTAGTTGAGACCTTCCTTAACTTTGAAGATGGAGATCGGGAAGATTGGCGTCTCGCCGTGACCAAGACCAGCTTCGGTAGCGTCGAGAAGAGCGCGGCTGACGAGGCGACCAGCCTCGGTAGTGTCAGTGCCGAAGTTGATGGAAGTGAAAGGTACCTGCGCGCCAGCACGGGAGTGCATGGTGTTGAGGTTGTGGATGAAGCCTTCCATAGCCTGGAATGCTTGCTTTTCGACATCTTCATTGGATTCTTTAATGACGCCTTCAGGAATACCTAGCTCGATAAGACGAGACTCATCTTTCTTATATTCAATATCGTCAGGAACCTCGATCTGGAGATCAGCGCCAGTGAAATCATTATACTTCTGGAGGTTAGACTTAATAGCTTTGCGGAAGCTCTTATTGACACCAGGAGCCATTGCGTAGTCGAAGTTTGGAATGGACTGACCGCCGTGCTGCTCGTTTTGATTCGCCTGGAGGATAATCGCGGCGAGAGCGGCGTAGCTACCGATCGAATTCGGAGTGCGGAGATGACCATGGCCAGTATTGAAGCCGCCGTTCTCGAAGAGGATGAGCGGATCGGTCTGGCAGCAGGTGAGAGTACCGGTCGCGTAGAAATCAAGGTCGTGAATATGAATCTCGCCATTGTCATGAGCGGTGGCGAATTCCGGCTTCATGAGGATAGTCTTCGCGAAAACCTTTGAACCCTCGGCACCGAATTGGAGCATCTTGCCCATAGCGGAGTTACCGTCGACGTTAGCATTACCGCGCTTGACATCGGAATCTTCGGAGGCGTCAGCGACAGCGATCGTGCGGTAAATGCTCATGAGGTTACTCTTCGCCTCACGAGTGCGGTTACGCTCCTGTCGATAGGTGATATATTCTTTCGCGGTGCGTTTGAAGGCGGATTCCATAAGGACCTGCTCGACGATGTCCTGGATCTGCTCGACATTCGGCGTGCGGCGCTTGATAGTTTCCTCGGCGCGTTTCAGGACCTTTTCGGAAATTTGCTTTGCGCGATCATGCTTGAACTCTTCGGTGACTAAGCCAGCTTTCGCAATAGCTTCGGTAATCTTTTCTGGTTCGAAAGTTACGATTTCGCCATCACGCTTAACGATTTTTTTAAACATAAAAAATATACCTCCTTTAATACTTTTGTTTCGATTGATGTTTGTTTAATATAACAGAATTAAATTTTTAAAACTATAACTTATTTCCCTTATGTTTTACCTAAATAAATCTATATTTTGTATTCACTGACACCATATTTAGTGTCTTATAAGTATTTTATGACACTATATATGGTGTGTCAATAATATAAATGTTGTGCTTTTAACATTTTTGCTACAGAGAGGCGCCCCTATTAGGTCTGTGGAAAAGTCGATGTAAAATTGTATATTTTGCGGTTTTGCAAGAAAAAAGACAATCTCGAAATTGCCTATTCTAGAATCTTATCAGGGAGGAGGGGAAACTTTACGAAAGTAACTAAAAGTTAATATTTCTACCCGAGTATTCCGGTCCGGACAAAAGTATTAAAATATTTGCGATATGTGTCTTATAGCATTCCTCTAACGTGCAGCTAGCCCTCCTCTAAATAGGGTCAATCAAAAAGATGGCCCTATTTAGATTATAACATATTTTAATTATTCACCGCAGTAATAGTCACAGTAGTAGAATATTCCCCAGCAGGGAGAGTAGGGGAGACGGAAACGCCGAGGATGAAGGTATGAGTTCTGGAAGAGTCTTCATTTGTTGATTC
>CAPHDI010000005.1 GCA_948623715.1 uncultured Candidatus Saccharibacteria bacterium
AGCTCAGTGATGGGAAGTGTTGGATGACACAGAATCTCAGAATTACTGGTGATAGCATGAAAGAAGGACTTAATAAGACTATTACGAGTTATGATTCGGATGTGGATGGTAAATTTACAATACCGAAATCGGAGGGCTTTTGGGCAGATAAGGTAACGACGTTGCAAAAATTGTACTACGATAATAACGTAGTAAATGGTGCCTACTATACGTGGTGCTTAGCGACGGCGGGGAGTTGTGCGGAAGCCCTGTCAGACGGAGCGCAGGCTTCGCACAGTATTTGCCCGAAAGGGTGGAAACTACCAACAAAGGACGATAATATTAGGCTAGTCAAGGACGCAAGCGCCTGGGACGAGACGAGAGGTGGATATATTTTTAGCGGAGGTTTCTGGAGGGCGACTGGCTATACTGTTACTGCTGACGGAGGAAGATTGGATCGAGTTGGGTCAACAGGAGCATACTGGTCAAGTACGGGATATGACGAAAAATTTGCTTACGAACTGATTATGTCACAAACTAATATTAACGGGGCGAGCATTAGCTCCACGCCATACCATTATTATGGTGAATCTGTGCGCTGTATAGCACAATAAGATAATTGCGTAAAACTCAGGGCGTCAAAACTGGCGCCCTGTTTTATTTCTCTTGATAATCGAGGAGGTAGCGGTAGTAACGATAAATATAAGTCGTCGCATAAATAAAGACAAAACAGGTGACGATAAGGAGACAGAAAGGTACAATAGGAACGCCATAGATCCATTCCCAAGCACTTTTCATTAACAAGTCGAGCAGGATGATCGGCGTCATGACGATAACATAGATAAGTGCGACCACGACGATAAGATAAAAGACGCGAATAATAAACTTAGTACGGTGGCCCGCCATGAGATCAGAAGCGGAGAAAAGTGCGCGCATCGGATACATACCAGGCGCAGTGACAGCGACGAGCGCGATCAGTGAACTTGATAACAAGTAAATTGTAGTCATAATCATTAATACGGCAAAGATAAAATAAACTAGAGCATAAAATGGCGTGTCGAGAAAACCGGTGTTTAAGGCGGCAGAATAAGTAATGACGACGAGAAGTAGCGGGATTGCTTGAATGAAGATTACGACAAATACCAACAAAGTAGAAATCAACGGCGAGAGCGCATTATAGAGTCCGTCGCGAAACTTCGGATGGCCGCCGGCGAGAAAGTGGCGCATGAGATAAATCGTCACCAGCCACATGATAAGGAAAAGTAACAACATGAAGACAACCTGGACTTCGCTCATGCCGGTATCAAGACCACCGGTAGTAATCGTAGAAATAAGAAGGAGACCGGCTTTGGCGAAGTTGCCGATTTCGCCATTGGCTAGTTCGGCGCTAGTCGTATCAATACTATCTTGAAACTGCTGATAGAGATCTTCGCTCATGAGACCGACGAGAATAATATAAGCGAAAGTCATGGCAAGAATCATCGGGAGAAAAGTGCGCCAATGTTTAAAGATGAGCTGAAAAGTCGTCATCGCGTGCGAAAGAAGGCCAGGAGCTTTCGTCTCGCGGACGTAATCTTCACGGTAGGAGCGGCGAAAGCTGCGATGCGGATTAGCTTTCTTACCACGGAATTTACGCCATTTCGCACGCAGGTTCTGATATTTCTGACGAAGTTGATCAGAAAAAGACTTCGACGGCTTCTTTGCGCGGAGCGACTTTTCTGGACTGGAAGTTTTCTTAGAAATTGTTTTTGCCATGTTCGAGCCTCTCTATGCGTTTTTCGATCGGGGGGTGAGTACTAAATAAATGATTGATACTTCCCCTCTTGAGGGGATTATTAATGAACAAGCCTTCAGTAGCAGGATTCTGATGACGCATCGGCTGGGCATGGGTGTCGAGTTTTTTCAGAGCGGAAATCATGGCTTCAGGATAGCGAGTAATATGCGCAGCGGAGGCGTCAGCAAGATATTCGCGTTCGCGGGAAATCGCAAGCTGTGCAAGTGAAGCAGCAATCGGCGCCAGTAGCGAAACAAAGAATAGCACAATCACACCGACCGGACTGTTATCATCGCTATCGTTGCGATTCGTATACCAGATCATACGAACGGCGAGGTCGGTAATATAACCGACGATGCAGACGAGCCCAAAAGTAATCATCGAAACGCGAATGTCATAATTCTTCACATGGGACATTTCGTGCGCCATGACGGCGGAGAGTTCTTTATTATCCATAATATCAAGGAGACCGGTGGTCGCGGCGACTACCGCATGCTTCGGGTCACGACCAGTGGCGAAAGCATTCGGGGCGGGATCGTCAATGATGTAGACTTTCGGCATGGGGAGGCCAGTAGCGATAGATGAGTTCTCGACAGTATTGTAGAGGCGAGGATTATCTTTCTTGGTGATTTGTTTCGCGCCGGTCATCATGACAGCGAGCTGAGCGGAAGCGAAGTATTGAATCCCGGCATAGATCAGCGCTGCAATCAGCACCCAGAGCGCGATCCACCAATCATGCATAAGATAAGCAACCAGCCAACCAATCGCCGCAATAAGTGCGACGAAAAACAGCATAATAAGAACGGTATTACGTTTGTTGGCGGCAATTTGCTTGTACATAATATCAGGATGCCCGCCGATAAAGTCCGGCGGGCGCAACTTTCTCCTTATTCAAACTTAACTTCGGGAGCTTTCTCGATAGTAGCCTTTTCAGATTCGGGGACTTCGAAGTACTCACGCTTCTTAAAGTGACCAAACATGTTATTGATAATATTAGACGGGAACATCTTGATCTTCGTATTGAGATCTTTAGCGCCAGCATTGTAGAAGCGGCGAGCGGCTTGAATCTTGTCCTCGACATCTTGGAGCTGAAGCTGGAGCTGCTGGAAATTCGTATTAGCTTTGAGCTCAGGATAGGCTTCGGCAATGGCGAAGATCTTCGACAAGGCGCCTTCTAGAGAGCGTTCAGCTTCGGCGGCACTTTTCACATCTTTCGCGCCCATGACAGCGGAGCGAGCCTTCGTTACGTCTTCAAAGGCGCTCTTTTCGTGCTTCGCATAGCCCTTCACGGTTTCGACAACATTCGGAATCAAATCTGCACGATATTTGAGCTGGACGGTAATGTCCGACCAAGCCTCATTCACGCGCTCATCAAGGCGCACCAAGCTATTATACGTTCCTAAAACCAAAGCAATCAACAGTACGATAAGTACGATGATGACGATGGCGATAATCCAACCTACACTCATCTTTTCTCCTATTTAAGATATATCTATTATACACGCAGGTATAAGTTTTGTCTATGACTAGAACATGCCGAAAGATTCCATGACGGTCTGGAGGACGCCACAGAGAGCAAGGACGACAAAGAGAGCGATTTGGATAATAAGCATACAGAATTGAGAGCGAGCAAAATTACGCAGGTTGTGGTTATGAGCCATAAGGGCGAAGCTAATACAGAGAATCCAGCCAACGAGCGGAATCGCGAAGAGAATCTGATAGCCGAAGTAGCCCCACATACCAATCGGCTCGTAATCTTCGGGAATAGAAACTTCGCGAGGAGCGCGTACAGCGGCCGCGACAGTTTTAGTTTTGGTGGTTTTTGTGGCAGTTTTCGCAGTTGTTTTTGCCATTTTTTAAGAACTCCTTTGGAAGTTATTTTGTTAACTTATGATAAGTATAAGCGTTTTAGCATAGGAAGTCAACCCTTGCATCAATTTAGTCTTAGAAAAAATCACATAAAAATCAAAAGCATGATATAATCAAGATACAAAAGAGAGGTACAATATGGCAGAAGATGCAAAACGTGTTGTGGACGAAGAGTCCGCAGAGCAAAAGGGCCGGGCAAATGAAGAGACAGAAAAAGTGATCGGAGACGAGTCGGTTTCGAATGTAGAGGTAACTGAAGATGCTGAAGATGAGACCGATGAAGATGTAGAATCGGTATCGGAAACTTCTGACGATGATGGTAATGAGTCGGCTGGTGATGGCGATGACATAGATGGAGTCGAGGACGAGGTAAGTAGCAAAACTCAAGACGACATAGATGTTGATGATAAAAAGTCGTCCGAAGATAAAGCTGCGTGCGATGGCTGCAAGTGTTGCGATAAAACCGAAGATTTTCAGGCAGAAGTGCGTGATCAAATCGAGAATTGTAAATTTGAGATTATCTCGGCGATACAAGAGAGTGTTCATGATGAGTTAAAAACTGCTTACGATCGACAGGTTCGCCAAGTCGAGCGGAGACGTCGGGCAGGGTTTATCGTGCGCGATATTATCATCTTGCTGCTAGCGGCGCTGGTGGGATATTTTGGGTACTGTCTGTACGATGCGAAGTATTTCGACTTCTTGCAGCCGTTTTGTCAGCAGGAGAATAACTGCCCGGCCGGAGACGATAATAAGGCCGAGCCAGAGACTTCGGAGATTGTAAAGGATACGGCGTGGTATATTGCTAGTTATAGCGACCTATTTAAAAGTCTCCAGATAAATCTAAATGCGGATAAAGTAAGCGCGTACTATCTGTACAGTGACGATTACAATGTAGACGAGATACAGCCGAGCTACCTCTTAGCGATGGCATACAACCGCCTAAATGCGAGCACGACTTACGATAGTGTGAATGGAATCGTGGTGCCGGCGGAAGATATGCGAAAGGCGTTTATTGACTTATACGGCGACGCGAGTGATTTCGTGAAGCAGAACTTCACTTACGATTGTGTAGATTTTAAGTATGAGAAAAATACTGATAGTTTCGTAGCGCCGAGTATGCAGTGTGTACATAATGCGAGTCGGAAAATTATCGAGAATATCGACGAAGCTTACGAGGAAGGTAACGTACTATACTTTCTGACGACGGCAACGATTTACGATCAGAGCGAGCAGAGTTTCTATACTTTTGATAACTTATTCAAGCCGGTGGCGAAAAATGTGAGTGAAGGCGATTTAGCGAAACATGCGGCACTGCTGAACAAATATCAGTATCAATTCAAAAAGGTTGATGGGAAATATTATTTTAGTGGGATTACGAAATTAAAATAAGTATTCTTTCGACTTATTGCGAATTAGGCAAGTTTACGGTGCGGGTTTGGTGGGTTACTAGAATTTCGTAATGTTAGCTTTCGTAGTAAGCATGGACTGAATAAGTTCGACAACTTTTAGTTCTTGTTGCTGCTCGACTTCGTCGGTGCTAAAAATAGCTTGAGGATGCGAGTAGGAATAGTAGTAGTCGCCAATTTTACCGACGAGCGTGGCTCCGCTGGAAGTTTTCGTCGGATCGTCAAGACTGCGACCCAGAGCGCCAAGACCGCCATTATACTGAACACGGAAAGCTTCAGGAGTAGAATTCATGTCGTCGAGAATAGCAGAAAGATAGATAACTTCGACATTATAGGCACCACCTGGATCTTCGCGAAGTTCATTGACAAAAGTATAGGAAACATTCTTCAAACCATCAGGAATTTTAATCTTAATTCCCCATTCACCAATGTAGATATAGTCGCTAGAAGCGGTAGTCGTAGACGTAGTAGGTTTTGTATCAGTAGAATTATTGTCAGGTTTATCGGTATTGGTTTTATCATCTTCGCTATCGGCATCGTCCTCAGAGGGTGCGCCATGAATAGGACGACCGAATTCATTTACCTTAATACCGAGCTCGGTGCCATATTTGACAAGGAGATCGTTAGCCTCATCTAGCTGCTGCTCAAGATCTTTGACACGGTCTTCGGCGGAAAGCTGGCCAGCGAGACCGACGATCCCGACAACAATGCCGATAATCGCGACAGCGGCGAGGCCGATCATACCCCAGCTTTGCCACTGCTGGAAGAAGTTTTTCTTCGGAGTGGGCGAAGGCATGGTCATATGATGCGGCGGCGTTGGGGTGGATGGTGGGTTTGGAATAGGACCGGATTGGGCTGGCGGAGTAGGAGTGGGGTTAGGATTAGTTGCGGGGACTGGGTTAGGATTTTGAGGAGAAGTTGGATTCATAAGTGTGCCTTGTTTATGTTTGTGTAAAAATATTAGTTCTATTTTAACATGGAAATAAGTTTTCGGAAAAGTTCTAAAAATTGCGATATAATTAACATTATGAAAGAGTTAGTTAAGTCGGGGATAAGTGAGCCAGTGCGCGAGGATAACTTTTATTGTCGGATGATTTATCAGATTTGCCGAGAAGAAGGGATTAAACTCGACTTACTATGTTATAATTTCGTGAAGCGATTAGAAAAAGATGGAAAAGTACGGTTTATCATGGGGTATAAGTTCGACTTAAACCCGCATGGCGAAGGAATGGTATTGGATGATAAATATGCAACTTACTCGGCATTGAAATGCGTAGGCGTGCCGGCAGTAGAGCACTTGATCGTCTATCCGTCGACGAATCAGAATCACTACGCACGGGGGCGAAATACAGTAGAATATGTAGTGAACTATTTCCATCAGAATCATAACCATATAGTCCTGAAGCCAAACTGCGGAGCGGTGGGTAGAGGTGTGACGCAAATCACGGACGAGCGACAAATCGTACCAACGCTGGTGGATTTATTTAGCGGAAATGAGACAGTCAGCATGTCGCCGTTTTATGAGATTCACCATGAATACCGTGTGGTTTTACTGGATGACGAAGTGCAGCTTGACTACATGAAGGTGCTAACAGATAAAAGTGCCTGGAAGTTTAACCTGAAACAAGGCTCGACAGTAGCAGAAATCCCAGAAGATAAGCGAGAAAAGGTGATCACGCTAGCAAAAGAAGCGGCGAGAAAGATCGGTCTAAGATTTGGAAGTGTCGATGTTGTGGAAATTAGCGGCGGAGAACTGATGGTTCTGGAAATAAATAGCGGGGTAATGATTAGACAGTTTACAAAGCTGCATCCGGAGCGAGAAAAGGAAGTCTACGAAATTTACCGGCGAGCGATTCGGAAGATGTTTGAATGAGAAGCATAGAAACTTAGCTCTATGCGAAGAAATTAACCAACAACAAATAAAACTCCTGATGGAGTTTTCTTTGTCTTGGAGGCACCGACCGGAATTGAACCGGTGTACGCGGTTTTGCAGACCGCTGCGTAACCACTCCGCCACAGTGCCATGACTCCATTATAGCACATTACGATTATATTGGGGGATTATTCCCAGGAGACGGAACCGAATTGTGGGACAGCGGCAATCCAGAGCTGGCCGTGGGTAAATTTAACTTCTGCGCCGTCGGCGTCGCGGAAGATAATTTGGCTATCGATGCTAGACTTTTCCCAACTACCTTCGATGACGGTGCCGTTTTGAAAAACATAGGCGTTGCCACGACCGACGGTTTTAATGGACTCATGATAATTATCGCTCATAGTATGTTCCTCAACGCGCATGACGGCGACGGCGCTCGGAGCAACAGACTGAAGAGTGCAACTCGAGATTTCTTCGCTGGTGCAATAGTAAGATCGATGCTCTTCACCATTTTGATAGCTACGATGGTAAGTATTTGTCTCAGCGTCGTAAGTATAATCAACACTATAATCAGTTAGACTAGTAAACTTAGTAGTAATAAGCTCGGCGAAAGCTAAGTCGCACTCGGAGTTTTCTTCAGAGCAAGCGGAGCGAGCTGCAAGATCCTCTGCAACTTCACTAGGCCTTAGGCGCGGGAAAACTTTAGGATTAGAAGTCGTATAGTCGTGAGTTTGATTGAAAGAGAGCAGCTTAGTTGGCGAGGTAAAAACATTATTCCAATAGCGATATGCGCCGTCAATATAATTCTCCTTCCACATGTAGTCAAAATCTTCGTCGAGATTGCGATATCTACCATTACCAACCGCAGCAAGAGCTTCGTCGGAGCCGCCATCATGCACGACCGTACAATCAAACGGCGTATCCCATTCGAGATAGTAAGGGCGAAGAGAACGAATCGGGCCGATGATTTGACTCTCTGGATTTTGGAATATAGCAGCGAAGCGGGTAATTCCAGTCTCAGCAATAGCCTCAAAAACTACAGCAGCGTCGTTTAAGCCGACTTGCGGGCGGGCGCCGTCAGTGCTACCATTAGGAATCTGAATACAGAAAGTCGGCATGGAGTTGATCGCGGGGTTGTCGATTTCGAGGCCGGTGAGATTACTATAAAGTGGCTCAGGCGAGGTATCAGCAATATCATCTTCTACTGCTTCCTGACCACCGAGACAAAACCACCAGACCGCACCAGCACCAGCAAGTAGTAAGATTATGATTACAATAATCCAGAGTTTTGACTTTTTCGAATTTTGAGAATTGTTTGTTTTTGGCATTTTATCTCCAGTTTAATTATTATTCGGAGCTTCTAGGGCTGTGACAGCTTTTTGTAGGCGGGTAAGAACGATATTCTTACCAAGTACGTCCATCGTGAGCGGTAGAGCCGGGCTAAACGGCGCAAAGGATAAAGCGATGCGAATGATCGAGAAAAGTTCGGCCGGTTTCTTGTCGAGTTCGATGAGTAGGCCGTTAAGAACTTCTTGCAGCTTTTCTGGCTCCCAGTTATCAACTGACTCAAGCTTACGACTAGTAACTTGTAGCATATCGGAGAGTTCTTCTTCGCTAAACTTTTTCAGGAATTTATTATTAATAATCATATCGAGATCGATAGTAGGATCCTCAAAGAAATAAGTCGTCATGTCGCGTAAATCGCTAAGAGACTTCAGACGATCGTAGATAATGCTGAGGACTTTTTTACGATACTCGTCATCGTAACTTTTCGCGCTTTCTGGCCAGAAACCAAGCGTGCGTTCGTATAACTTCTCAACGCCTTGCTCGTCGACAATCTTGCGAATCCATTGGCCATTCATCCAGAGAAGCTTCGTCTCGTCGTAGCGGGCGCCAGAATTCTGAATCTTGTTAATAGAGAACTTATTAATAAGTTCGTCTTTAGTGTAAATTTCTTGCTCGGTGCCATCATTCCAGCCGAGACAAGCGAGATAATTCAGCATTGCTTCGGCGAGAATGCCGTCTTTGCGATATTCGGTGACGGACTTCGCGCCATCGCGCTTACCAAGCTTCTTACCGCCGGTTGGACCCAAAATGTGCGGAAGCGAAATAAGCTTCGGAACTTCGAGGTCGAGTGCTTCGTAGAGAGCAAGGTAATTTGGGACGCTAGGAAGATACTCGACGCCACGACAAACGTGAGTGACCTTCATCTCGGCATCATCAATGATGTGAGCGAAGTTATAAGTGGGGAGGCCGTCAGCTTTAATTAAGATAATGTCGTCTTGGACTTCAGGACCAGCTTCGAGGTCGCCCATAACTTCGTCGTGCCAACGGCGCGGCTTCGGGTCAGCCTTAAAGCGGAGGGGGAGGCCTTCATGCCACTCGGGAGGATTCTCAGGCCGGAAGTTGCGATATAGATACGGGATCTTTTTTGCGGCGCATTCTTCGCGATATTTTTGAATCTGTTCTGCGCTAGTATCATCAGCATAAGCGCGGCCCATGTCGATGAGTTTCTTAGCCCATTCAATATAACTTGCCTTACGCTCAGTCTGGAAGTAGGGTGCGTAGGGACCGCCGACGATCGGGCCTTCATTCCAATCGAGACCAAGCCAAGCGAGGGTCTCTTCGATTAGATCAGTAGCATCGGCAACATAGCGAGCCTGGTCGGTGTCTTCAATGCGGAGAATAAAATCACCCTGGTCCTGCTTCGCGATCAGGTAGGGGTAAATCGCACTACGGACGTTACCAATATGAATGTAGCCAGTCGGGCTAGGCGCAAAACGTGTTCTTGTCATACTAATATGATAGCACTTCTAGAGTGAAGTGACAATATTCCGGAGCTGTTTATTCGTCAAGCTATTACCGGAAGTCTCGATCTTGTAGAGGACGCCACCATTTACCCACGCGGCATTCGCCCCAGCAATGTAAATCGTCACACCCTGCTCATGAGTGGTAATATAGGCATCATGCCAGGTCGGCTCGACGAAGTTACGTAGGAGGGTCGTACTATCCCAGGAGGACTTTTCCTCGCTGAGAATGAAGGAAGCCTTGTCGGGACCTTTGAAAGTCAGGGTAATCTTCCCTTCTTCTGAACTGATATCACTCAAGGAATAATCACGCGGGACATAGGATGGGTAGGAAGCTTCAATGCCGGTCTGCATGGCGGCAACTTTCACAGAGATATCAGGAATACTAGAACCGATAAAGTAGACAATTGCAGCAACGCAAGCAGCGGCACAGAGAAAAGCCACAACGAAACGTTTACCACTAGTTTTCTTCGCGACCGGGCGACGGTGTGCGGGTTTCGTAGCAGGCTCATTATCCATAGCGGCAACGGAATGGAGGGCTTTACGAAGAGCCTGATCTTCGTCGGCGACAAGCGCAGAGGTAGCCTTGCGACTACTGGCGCGCTTCATAGCAGGCCGAGCGGCCGCGGCGCGAGCGCGAGTAGCGATAGGACGAGCAGCAGGAGTGACGCGAGGCGTAGTCTTGGCGGCGGAGCGAGAAGCGGTAGATTTCTTCACAGAAGGCTTCGATGAGGCTTTGGGCTTCTCGGCGGGGGCGGAGGAAGTTTTCTGTTCGACTTCAGACTGAACTTTGGAAGACCTCATGGCAACAGAAATGAATTTTTCGATAGTCTCACTGAGTTCTATCATCTCCGGCGCGGCAGAGTTTGCTTTAATATTGTCGGCGAAAGATTGTAAAGAGGCGATCTGCGCAGCGATTTCATCCGGATCGGTAGCCATACGGATCGCAGCGATGGCTTCGGAGGCAGCCTGAGCGACGGAGTCGATGGAATTACTAGAAACGGGAGCGATACTCATGCTGTCAGTAGGGACACCAACATTGAGCGCGCCCATAGAAGCGGCAGCATAATCAGCAGCGATATTCATAGCGAGAGCCTCGGCATCAACCTCACTCATAGGCGCAGCAACCATCGTAGTCTCAGTAACAGACACGGTTGGCATATTGTTATAATTATCTGGCTGAGCGGTGAGCGCTACATCCATGGAGCTGTTTGCAGGAAGGGCGGCAGGACTAAAGGGTTCGTTATAATACGGATCGTCAATAGCAGCTTCGGCAGGGACGATTTGGCTCAAGTCGGCGGCAGTGAGATGGTCAGCGCTACCAAGCTCGATGACGCGCGGAATAACCGGATCAGGAGAAACAGGCGCTTCCGGTTCGACAGGAGGAAGCTGAGCGGCCTGTTCGATATCAGCAGCATGCAAACGAAGATTGACTAAGCGCGAAGGAGCAGAGACGCTAGAGTCGGCACCAACAGAAGCGGCGCGCTGGGCGGCCTCCTCGACGATGAGATTTGTAGGGCGCCCGACATATCGACGATTTAGCGTGCTAGAAGGCTGGGTCGTGTGATGAGTAGCAGAGCTAGACGAACCTGAACCAAGTTGTATTTTAGTCATCTATAACTCCTCATCACGTTTTTGCTTACTACTATTATAACTATGAGGATTATAAAAAGCAAGAGCAGATTTTATAAATTATTATGCTTGTGGAAAACTTTACAGAGGTAAAAGAGTTTTTTCTTGGAAAGCGCGAAAATGTTATATAATATATATCATATGGATTTTGACGAAAAGAAACGCCGCCAGCTGATCAGGGTAATTATTGCGGAAATTGGCATGGTATTATCGGTGGCAGCGATTGTAGTAGTGGCAACTTTAGCAGCGATGGGATTCATGATTTCTGATAATGGCAGTATTGAGCAGTCAGGCTTGATGCAGCTACATAGCCTACCGACGGGAGCGAACGTAAAAATTGACGGTACGACTCTCTTCCCGCGGACAAACTTAAGTCGTACGTTGTCGAGCGGCAAACATGAGATAGAATTATATCGAGACGGATACGATACTTGGAGTAAGACTGTGACGATTCGTCCGGGCGTACTAATTCGGATCTATTATCCGCGACTTTTTCTGCAGAATAGAGTAGCTGAGAATGTGCGGGAGTTGGCAGATGAGGGCGAGTTGGAGTTTTATTCCCCATCGACAAATCGAAGCTATATATTATATGCGAAAAAAGGCGAGTCGGAGTGGCAGCTACTCGATATCCGGAGCGACGAGATAAAAAGTACTACGTTAGATTTGTCTGGAGTACTGCCAGGGATGATCGAGGAGAAGAAAAGTAAAACTGTGCGAAAGACGGACAATATCGAAACGCATGACTATACGTTCCAGGGTCAGATCGAAGAAATCAAGTGGAGCAGTAACGAAGAAAATGTCCTGGTGAAAGTTAAGTATGAAGGCAAAAGTGGCTGGGTATTAGTGCGGTTGCGCGATATGGCGAGGAGTGTTAATATCACAGAGACTTTCGGGCTGGACGAAGCAAAAATAGAGTTCATCGATGATGCAGCAAGTCAACTTTACGTCTTAGAGAAGCGACAGCTGCGCCGGATCAGTACGTCGGATGCGGTAATATCAAGAGTTCTAGTAAATAATGTGATAGATTTTAGCAATAAGAGTACGGCGGTAATTTATGTTGCAGAGAATCCGACAACAAAGTTGCGCGAGATTGGAATGTTTCGGGATGATGATAAATCCGGTACGAAAATCACAGAAGTGCCAGAGGATAAAAAAGTAAAAGTAGCAATCTCATATTATTATAGTGAAGATTATCTGATTTATGTAATCGATAATGAAATGACAATATTGTACGGGAAATTACCAAATTATAATGAGAATAGTGATACCCTGGATGGCTTGAAAGAATTAACCACGAAGATCACTCTGTGCGCAGACCCGACAAGCTTAGAAGTAAGCCCAGACGGCGAGTATATCGTGGGGCGGAAGGATGCTCAGTTCATGGTAGTAGATTTAGATGTAGGGGATTTATATGAGTATCAGGCGCCATCAGCAAGTCTGCGCTGGCTGGATGCAAGTATGATGTACGACATACATGACGGGGAGATATTGGTCTGGGACTATGACGGTACAAACCAGCGTAATTTAGCAGAAAGCGCGAAGACGAGTGCTGGCAAAGAGGTTGCCGCAAATAATTCACCGGTCGTAATTACGGCAAACAATCGCTGGCTGTATTACTTAACAACTGGTAAAGATAAAGAAACTGTCCTAACAAGAGAAAAGATTCGGGATTAGATAATAAGTCAATAGAATAGATATAACTCCCATAGTCGTAGATTATGAGAGTTAGTTGCGGGGGAGTTAATTCGGACGCTTGTAATCGAGGACGGTGTCGAGCTCTTGATGGTCTGACCCCTTATACTACGTCTAGGCTGAGAATCAGCTACCGAAGATGCCGTTCCAGATATTCTCAAAGAAGGACGGTTCGTTAGCAGGCATCGAAGTGTTGGTATCGCTAGGAATGGTTGGCTCGTTTTGATCTTCACCAGTGCCGTCATTCCCTGGCAAGCTTTCATAGGCGGGGCTAATCTGCTCAGCGGTAATAAGTAGACGATAACGAGAAGTACCAAGCGGAGTACAGGTAATCAGCGTCATCACCGGTCGATCGGTATCATAAATTAACGCAGCGACATCAGTTGGCTCGACAACTTCACTTTTTGTCATTTGATAAGTATAGCGGACGGATTCGTAGTTTATATACATTAAATCGCCGACAGCGAGACGCTCAAGACCAGAGAAAATAAACTTATAAGGATTACTACTATAAATATCACCCGCAGAATGTCCGGAGAGGACGAGATTACCGATCTGTCCGGGGAGGGCATCGGCGCCAGGAATTTTAAACTGAGCGACGCCGTGGTTCATAGCTTCGTTGACGTCGGCGGTGGAAATATTGAAGGCGACCGGGACGTCGATATTAAGCTTCGGGATGATCAGGCGCGGCTCAGGCGAAACGGCCTGAGTAACATTAGGATTGACAGCCTCAATAGAAGTCGAGACAGTTTCGCTATTGGGCGAGACATAAGCCATGATCGGCGCGAAAATAAGCCGGTTATACTGGAGGAATAGGAAGACGATCGCAAGAATCATAATAATAGCGACTGGCAAGGCGCGACGGGCGCGGCGCTTCTTCTGAGTCTGACCAGTGGCGATGCGCTCGCTCTTAAGCTTCTCGGTGGCGAGATAGTTCTGCGCGGCTTTCGCGTAATAGTCGCTGTAGTAATTCTGATAATAATTCTGCCAAGCGGAGTGATAACGCTGCCATTCGTCATCGACGGCGGTCTGGTTAATAGGGAGATCTTTTAGTGCGCTAGTAGCATCACCGGACTGATAGCTACGAACATTTTCGGCGATCGGAGGCTCGCCACGAGTAGGTTCGTAGCTGAGATTTTGATAGTTTGCCGATTCGCCATGAGGATTGATTTGTTCGTAATCGTTGCCAGCGATCTCGGAGCCTTCATTAAGAGTACTTTCTGCACGGGCATGATCTTCTTGAGCATAAGCGATACCGGGGACGGGCGGAGCGATATACTCATTACCGTCATGGCGCTCGACATAAGGAGAGTTAAGGCCAAGGTCAGGAGAAGTCTTTTTTAAACTTTCCATAGTTGACGAATAGACCGCAAGTACTTTCTTGCGGGCGATTTCGGCAGCAGATTCGCGCTGCGGAGAAGGAGATAGCCCACCAGTATCAGAATCCATATAGTCTATTATAGCATAATTTGCTAAGTTTTTGCGATTTTCGGGAATTATGTGGTATAATGTAGGAGTGAAGTTTTCACTTGGATAATCAAGAATTTGGGCGAATGGCGGAACTGGTAGACGCGCTAGACTCAAAATCTTGTTCGAGCAATCGAGTGAGGGTTCAAGTCCCTCTTCGCCCACCAGAATTGATTATCAAAAAATGCGCCTGTGAGGGCGCATTTTTGTGGGGCGGACGTTGACACGTGATTATAAGTTTGTTATAATGGTCTCATATTTAAGTTTTGGTTACTCTTCAGTTTGAAGAGTAACTTTTATTTTGTATTCTACGCCAGACTTTCGATCTCGGCGAAGAATCTCAAAAGACTTCACTTGCATATGAAACTCCCTTACACATTCTTAAACTACTATCAATCGATAAGAATAAGTCTTCGACCTTTAGTTTGTGTCAGCTCCCGCCCTGCCTTCATCATATCAGACATACGTTAATAAAGATAGATAAAAAGCGCCGGGTGGGCGCTTTTTATCTGATACGACGTAAGGCGAGCAGAGCATTAGCGGGCAACGCAGCGGACGTTTTGACCGTACCAACGACCATACGACATAGTTGCTACGCTGCTCGAAGTCATATACAGCATATCTGCTGCAGTGCCATTAGAACTTGACCCAGACGCCCAGTAATAACCGTTTGAGTTATTACTATAGTTTCCGTTACTCACGTATCCAGCTGTCGGGAGGGTATATGGACTACCCTTTATCTTATTAACGCCGTTAGCATCATTAGTGATGCCCGCCGCAGATATTAACCCACTGAAATCACTGCTTGTTGGCAACCTAAAGCCTTTCGGACAAATGCTACTAGTTGCAGCACCACTCGTGAGTGCAGCCCCGTCCGCTTTTTTGCAAGTGCCAGCCGTAGCGGTACACCAGGTGTAATATGCGCCGTTTGTGCTGTTGCCAGGATACAGCACCTTATCGAGTAAAGCGTTGGTGGTGTTCCAGCCGGAATTGCTGGACGCAGGAAGCGTATAGTTTGTCGTGACATCAGAATCAGATGAGGTAAGAGTGCGACTGCCAACAAGACGAAGGTTTTGCGTCATCCAGCAGTTACCGTCTTCGAGTTTTGTGACGGTATAGTAACTACCGTCGCGGGAGTCGCGGAGAGATTTGCTCGTACTGATTTGGGTGTTTGCGCAAATATTGGGCGTCATTTCCTGCATGTCGGCAATATCATCGATAACGCGATTGTCGTTTACTATGCAGCGGACTGAATGCCCCTCAGCTCTGGAAAATACGTTGAGGGTAGATCCGCTGCTATAAGCTGGGATTATCACACCAGACCTGATAGAGAAAGCATCTGCATACTTCACTGCATCGTCAGATGATGGAGTAGCAGAAGTAATATTGGAGGCGCCTACCGTTCTTGTCCAGTACGTGCCTCGGATATTTACACCGCCTAGACCTTTACTGCCATAGCTGGGAGAACCGGCTGCAGTAAAGAAGGCGCCTCCATTATTTACATTTGGAGCACCTAGCCAGTACCCATTAAGCCCAGATTCGACGTCGAATGCTCCAGAGTCTGTGGATGGATACTTACGATAGAGCACGCCGTAATTCCCTAAATACCCTCCTGTCGGTAAGGACCAGCCTTTAGGGCAGATGTCACTAGGGGCGTTAGCGCCAGGGATTATTAGCTCTTCGTTCCCTGTGCCCGCTGTTGCTGACGTAAAAGAATAGTACGCTCCGTAGGCAGGATGCCAGTCTTCGTCACTAATGGCCGAATAGATTTGGGCTTTATAGGAGTAATTTGCTGGGTTATATGAAGCATACTCATAAAAGTCAGAAGATTTAATAGTGTCTTTAGTAATGCTAGCGGGCATTACAAAACTAGTTTTTACGTTAGAGTCGACATCCGTTAGTATTGCCGATCCGCCGTAGGCTTCAATGCCTTCTTTCGTCAGTGCCAGATTCCTCGTCATCCAACAATTCCCGTCCGAGAGTTTAGCTACTGAATATACGTTCCCGTCCCTTATATCTTCTAGGCGCCCTGTAGCGCCGATGGTCATTCTATCGCAAATAGCTTCAGTCATATCCTGCATATTGTATATCCCGCCGAATCCCGTGGCGACTGCTCGCGGAGTAGCCGTGAGGGCCAGTTGGACGTTTGCCTGGTACCTTCCCTGTTCGGCGTCTTCGGCAAATTTTACGGCGAAAAACAGATTTTTTGTGAAGTTTACGCTAAACCCAGACACTCTATCACCAAGCAAGCCCGTCCCGCCTGGTGATAGAGTTTGATAGGAGACCGTCGTCTCGCTTTTATCGGCTCCGCCCCAACTATAGCCCCAGGTATTTTCCTTCATGTCGGTGGGGGTTTTATTTTCCGCTCCAGCCACTACTGTGGATGTGCCGCTTACGAGGTTTGTTGGACCCGAAAGTATGAGTGAATAGTCTTCTATATCACTGGCATCCACTGTTACTGTATGAGATCTATAAGCCGTACTTCCCGGACTAGCTATCACTTGCTTATTTGTCGCATCCCCTCCTATGGTTAGGGAGACGGTAGGGTCGGGAGTGGTAGCATAAGTCGAAATACCTTCTTCCGCATAGACTTCACCATTATTATAATCAACAATCGTTAAACTACTTATTAGCAAAAGTAGGGCCATCATGCAAGTTAGAGGAATACTATAAGACACATATTGCAAACATTTACTTTTATGTAATATTGGAATACTATGTAACTTAAACTTTGATATGGATCTTTTGCGCATTACGGCCCTCCTTTTGTTGTATTGATAGGACCCAGTGGCGCCCTTTTACCTATCTACTTCCGTTGGTACGCCACATGCATCTTTTCTATACCAATAAAAACGACACCGTAGAGGTGTTTACACAATTCAAACCACAGAATGACCCATAGTAAAAACTGTACCCTACGGTGCCGTTTATCTACTACGGACCATTATTCTGTAAAACAAAATGATCTGCGGTATAAAATATGAATTGTGTAAACAGTTCTAGTGTATCATGCTTTTACGGTTTTGCTAAGCCTTGATTTTTATAAATTTCATGCCGTGGTAGAAAATACTAGTATTACGTTTTTACTATAGAGTATCCGAATACTTTGGGGTTTCGGCAACAAAAAATAAACCCCAAAGGGTTTAAATCTGTGGTATACTAAACTTCGTCAGGTTGTTGCCGCGTTTAAGGAAGAGAAGTAGGATATGATGTTTTTAATTGCTTTGGCGTAAGGGCAATTATTTATAAGTATGATATGATATAGAAAAGGGTATTATGCTTAATTATAGTGAATCGGAATTTAATAGGGCTAAAGGTATTTTGAGCAAGGAATTGAAAATAAAGAATAACAATTGCTTATATCCGTGCAGCCCATGCGGTAACAAAGTCGCAAAATGCCACTCTATACAAGACAATCGTATCTTGAATTTATTGGCTCGTAGCGGACATGTTTATATGATAAAGCTCGATATCAATCATATGCAATACGATACACGCTCAGTTCCATTGTATTTTCAGAGATTAGGCGTCCACGAAGCGACTACTTTCACTGGCTTATGCAACATACATGACGCAGAAATGTTTAGACCAATTGATACTGAAGTTTTAAATTTAGAAAATCCACAGCATGCTTTTCTGCTTACTTATAGGGCGGTGATTAAAGAATCAGTCGCGCTCATAGAGGAGTATTATAGACAACAAACCATGCTTGAGGAGATGATTAAAAATGGGCTGATAACTTATGAAAGGTATTTTGAGTCAATGAGCATACCAGTACGACAGTTATTGTGGGCTAATGATTTTATTGAATATAAGAAAGAATTTGACGGAATGTTCTGTAGCAAGACATATGATTCTCTATGTTATAGATGGGTTATATTAAAGCAAGAATGTCATTTTGCAGTCAGCACAGCTTTTTCTACATGGGAAATGGGTACAAAAGTGGATGGGATAGAACGAATTATAATCAACGTGTTTCCATACGAAGACAATACTTATGTGCTATTTGCATCGCTACCGGAAGACGAGAAACACCTGGACGCATATCTTGGAGAGTTTCTTGAATCTTCTGGCTACTACCAGCTATACGCTCTCTCAAAGATTATTTTGCGAAATTGTGAGAATATTGCTTTTTCGCCATATCTCGTAGATAGTTGGTCTGATGACAAAAAAGCAGTAATCTTGCAGTATGTGTCCGAAACAGGTGATACAGATAAAGTTGGTTATGAACACAAAGACCTATACTTATTTTGACTGAGCTGTCAATCTGTAATTCTCAAATAATAGGTTAAATTTTTGCTTTTCCAGTTATCTAATACTCAATTATGGTATTCTTCCTAAAGTTTAGCATAAAGTTGGCTGAGTTTTATATTTTGCTCCTCGTGCCAATACCAACATTTATAGTTAAGTGCCATCGAGAGCTCAGTCCCACATGTATGGCCGTTCTAAAAAATGTTGGGGAAGGATTGATAGTCCAATCCTCAGCGTGGTAATATCTAGCCGTGCGATATTACCACGCTGATGTGCCACCCTAAAGGCGTCCGCAGCAAAATGAAGAGAGACTTAGCGCTCAGAAAAACTACCGAAAAATATGAATTAGCACTTATACGTCTTGAGTGCTAGTTTATGTGATATAATAGGACTATGAACATAGTTTTTCTGATTGGTAATGGTTTTGACCTTAATCTTGGGTTGCGCACGAGGTTTACGGATTTTTATGATTATTACGGCAAAATGCGCGCCGATGACAAGCGACAACATATTCAAACTTTTTTAGATAAAATTAAAAGTAGCGGAGAGGACTGGTCTGATTTTGAGACATCGTTTGGAAAGTATGCGCAATATTTTTCCAGAGAGAATTATGAAGACTACCTTGAGGTATGGGCAGACGTACTTTTACTGCTCACTAAATATATAAATTTACAGCAAAAGAATGCGATACCCGCTGATCTGCGCCCAAACTTTGACACATGTAGATGTTTGATGTTTCCCGAAAAATTCCTTGCACGAGGTGCCAGATCTCCCTTTGAAAAACTGCGGGCTCACACTGGCGCCATTGCTAATATTGATGTAATTAATTTCAACTATACTAGTACATTCGAAAAGCTATACGATTGGCATGGGGCAGCGGAAACGCTTTCTGATGGACTAAATCATGCAACTCTTAATTCAGTTACCCATATACACGGTACGACGCGAGAGCTAATGATCTTGGGAGTGGATAACCCAGCACAGATAGCGGAGACGGGTAATATAAGCGAGATAGCTAGAGTTAGGAATAGACTCATAAAGCCGGTCGCAAACAAAAATAGTCAAACTTTGCGAGATGAAGATTGCGCTAAGCTCATAGCTAATGCTAATATTATATGTATTTTTGGTATGTCTTTAGGCGTAACCGATCAGACATGGTGGCATTTAGTAGGAGAGCGCCTTCAAAGCCCGGATGCTATGGCAATTATTTTCTCCAGAAATAAAGATATACCCGCCAACTTAGGTTATCTTTCCATAGAATTGCAAGAAGCAAAGATTAGTGAATTTCTTAATGTCGCGAATATTGCCGCAAACCAGGCGCCAGAGTTAACACATAAGATCGGCGTAGCGTTTAACTCTGGAATGTTTAGCGGTTTTACCAATATTACATCTTATCGCACATTTTAAACCATGCAAGACTGCGCATATAGATATTCTGGGGAGATGTCGAGGTCGTCATTCCAGGCTACGGTTGGGCCGACTACGTGCGCCCGCATAAAGAGACTCTTATCTCGCAGGGCAGACATGGCTGGGCGAGCTTTAATATATTCTGAGACATCAAAAATGCGACGGCTATTATCATTAAACAATAACTCTAAAGTAAAGTCGTCGTGCGGCTTGACGGTTTTTACAACCCAGGCGGGATTTGTATGATTATTTCGTTCTTGCATAAAAAGAAGGCCTCTACTACGTAGAGGTACGACTTTATCAAATGATGGTGCGCCCGACTAGAATCTTTCTTCCTGCGGAAGAAAGGACGCAGGGCGTCGCCTCGAAAGCCACCAAGCAAGCTTGCCGGCTTTGCTCGTCTCCTACTGCGTATGCACTAGCACAGCAGCCATGTTAGTTTCAGGCTCCTTACGGAACCGGCAAATAAAAATAAACTCCCAAGGGAGTTTCTTTTTATTTGGTGCGCCCGACTAGACTTGAACTAGCACAGCATATAAATCGCCACTACCACCTCAAGGTAGCGTGTCTACCAATTCCACCACGGGCGCAGACATATTACTATTATAGCAAATTTTTAAAATACCGCAAGCCCCTATTGACCTTTAAGTTGTCTCAGGAGCTGCGGTATTCGAGAGATTAGTCGTCTTCTTCGACGACGACTTCGTCTTTAGCTTCCTTCCCCTCTGCGATGGCGGAAGAATCGGTTTTTTGATTCTTTTTCGCGCCGACTTTTGGGAAGAGGAGATGAATGATACCATAGCCAGCATAAACGATACCCACGGTAATCAACCCTCGATAGATAGTATAGCGCTGACCAGGCTTCGCGGATGCGTACGAGAAGTAGGTAAGCAACCCACCAGCCGCTGCGATTGCCGCCCCGATAATCAGCTCTTTGACGCCCTGTTTGCGGACGTTCTTCTTGTCTGTGGAATTATTACTATTACTCATGGCTACATTATAGCATATTTTTAGAAAAAGTTAAGTTTCGACATTAGAAACCATGGCGACAGCAGTTAGCTGCACCCTATACTTTCATTATAGCACACATGCTTGAAAAAGTCAAGCTTTTAGCTGGTGGAGGTAGCAAAAACACAAGAGCACCCCTGACGAGATGCTCTTGATAGTACCTAAATATAAATCCGACGTGCAACTAAGCCTTCTTGGCAGAGTCTTTCTTTTTCAAAGTCAAGAAACCGTTGCGAGGATTTTCGTTAACGACGCGATCTTCTGGCAAATCGCAAGGAACACCCTTGCCGCCTTCGGCAGTTTTCGTGAAGAAATAGATCGTCTGTGGCTTGCCGCCGCGCAAAGTGACCTCGGATTTGTGCAGATAATAGGTAATACCTTTACTATTGGTATGTTGATAGGCCATTAAGTCCTCCTTAGATTATTATGTTCCTATCTTATGTCGATTCTAATCTAACGTCAAGGGGTTTTATTGAGAAAAGGCCAAAAATCTTATGTTTTTGTGGAAAAGTGGGCCAGAAGAGGTCTTTCTGAGGGGCGCTGAGTTTATTTTAGGAAAATGAGGGCGAGCTTCAGGATGCACCAAATGATAATGCGGATGATAATAATGACGGCGAGGATGAAGCAGGCGACGATAGCAATGCCGGCGGGAGTCCAGCTAAAAATCGGGGAGCCGAAGTCGCGGCGGTATTCCCCGGTGGGCGGGACGTTGGCGGTGAGGGTATTGTCGGTGATTTCGACTTCGGGATATTTGCCGAGTTCATTGGTCCAGCAGTCGAGATAGCCTTGATTAGTCCAGGACCAACCGTTTTGAATAGCGAGAGGCTGACAGACGGCGGCGGCCGCAGCATAGATATTGCCATTGGGATTACTATCGTCGACGAGCTGATTACGAACTTCCTCAATGGCGGCATTGGCGGCGCGGAGATATGATTGCTCGAGATAAAATGGCCCTGTGCCGAAGATGATTGACTGAACTCCGTTGCTCTCGGCGATATTGATAACGGTATGCGAATAGACGAAATCGCGTAGCTCAGTAAGGCGGGCGGTAATCTCGTCTTCGTCGCCAGCGGCGTCGGCCTCGAGGACGGCGGTGCGGAGGTGAACCATCTGGAGGTGATCAAAACGCAGTAAAGTGGCAGTGAAGAAAGCGAGCGGAATTAAAATTAGGATGAGCTGCCAAGTGCGGACCGCGCGAAACGGTTTACTCAAAGCCTGTCTCAGAGAATTTGTCTTCTTGCCACCCATTGTTATTATGATTATAGCATACTTTGGCGGTTTTTGGCGACATAGGGCGAGCCGCGAACGATTCTTCTCGCAAAAGCTCACTTGTGATACAATAAGTTTATGAATATTTATATTTCTGGTATTTCGGGGACGGGAATGGGGCCGCTGGCGCTGATGGCGCAAGGGGCGGGGATGACGGTGTTTGGCTCAGATCGACAGCCGGGGGCGGTGACGGGAGAACTGACGGAGAATGGCATAAAAATTTATCTGGGGGAGCAAGACGGAGAGTTTCTGAAGGCGCGAGCGAAGTGTGAGGGGGTGGATTGGTTTGTCTATACGTCGGCGCTGCCGGAGGATCATCCGGAGCTGGTGATGGCGCGAAAACTGAAAATTAAACATATCACGAAGCGAGATGAATTAATTAGCTACCTGATCAAGAAATTAAAACTGAAGATGGTAGCGGTGGCGGGGACGCACGGAAAGACAACGACTACGGCGATGATCGTCTGGGCATGTTTGCAATTAGGAATCCCGGTGTCGTATCTAATCGGGACGACGTTGCCGTTTGCGCCGGCGGGTCAATATGATCCAAAGTCGAAGTATTTTATCTACGAGGCGGATGAGTACGATCGAAACTTTTTGGCATTCCACCCGTGGCTAGCGGTGATTCCGGTGGTGACCTATGATCATCCGGATATTTATCCGAGTATGCAATCTTATCAGGAGGCATTTAAGCAGTTTGAGGCGCAAAGCGAGATGGTGATACATGGAGATGAAATCGCGGCGGACGTGACGTTGGCTGGTGAAGCGCGGCGATATGATGCGACATTGGCGATAGATGCGGTGCTGAGGATTATGCCGGAGGCGCGAGGACTGGCGAGATTTACTAATTCGCGGCGGAAGAAAGTCGTAGAGGCAATCAACAACTTCCCGGGGGTCGGGAGGCGGTTTGAGCAGGTCTCAGAGGGGTACTATTCGGACTATGCGCACCATCCGGAGGAGGTGCAGGCAACGGTGCAGATTGCGCTGGAAGAGGCGGAACGGCGAGGGCTGAAGGGGGTCGTAGCGGTCTATGAGCCGCATCAGAATACGCGACAAGCGGGGGTGATTGATGATTATAAGGATGCGTTTACGGGGTTGACGAAATTATACTGGCTGCCAACTTATTTGACACGAGAAGATCCTAAGTTAAAAACTTTCCGGCCGGCGGATTTTATCACGAGGCTAACGAATAAGAAAGTCGCGGAGCCAGCGGAAATTGGCGAGAAGCTAGGCGAAGAATTATTAAAATGGCACGAAAAAGGATATTTAGTACTGTTGATGACGGCAGGACCGGCGGATGCGTGGCTGAGAAAATTAGTTTACGCCGGTAACCAGGAGTCAGCGGCGACGCGTTTTGTACATGCGCCGAGAAGTGCAGCCGAGGGAAGTGATCGGTAAAGCAAGCCAACTGTAAAGTCTGCGGGTGCAGTTCTTGCAATTATTTGGCAGTTTTATCTTGATCTTCGGCGGTCGGAGTAGATTGCGAAATACCGAGAGACTCATCGGAGAGCGGCGTAGCGTCATAAGGATCGGAAAGAGCCTTGATACGGTCGTCGATGACTTTGAGTTCTTTGAGATATCCAGTGAGTTCGTTCTGCGTTAATTCCCCGGTCTCGCTAAAGACGTAGCTACTATTAACTTCTGATTCCTGCTCAACTTCTTCCTTGTCGGGGAGATAGCCAGGACGGGAGCGGTCGAGATAAATATCGCCGGAAGTACGGTAAACCCAGAGACTAAGACAAGTCGTCGCGACGGTGACGAGGAGAGCACCAGTCCCGAGGAGGAGAAGGTTGCGCTGGCCGTGATTAACATCTTTAACTTCTGGAGTCATAGCGCGGTTCTTTTCATCGATAAACGTCATAGGCTAGTCCGGAGCTCCTCGACGGCTTGATATTGCTTGGTGGAAAGTTCGGAAAGTTTCTCAGTAGTGCCGCGGAGCTCAGAGCGTTTATTGCGGACGGAAGTGAGCATGTTGTAAAAATCTTGTGGATGCAAGACGCAGTCGATGGCGATCAGATTCTCAAGCTCTCGCATATAGTCGACATAGCTATCGCGGAAATCGCTCTGGGCAGCGGTAAATTGATTCTGAATCTCGAATAGTTTCGTGGAGGGGACGCCATTCTTCACGAGGCGAAGATTGAGCGGAGTAATGAAACGGCCGTTAATCGCTTCATAGGCAGTGCCGAGATAAGTGCGGGTGCGCGAGTCAGAATGTTGGAGCTTGATAAGAGACTGCTTAATATTGCCACAATTCTGGACGATGGCATCGCTTTGCTCGGGAGTAAGTTTATTGTCTTCCTTGGATTCTTCGGAATCGGAGACCTTCTCGGCGTAAGCGGACTCGGGGCGGACAATAAAGGCCGGCGTGCAGACGAGTACGCTCGCAGCGATGGCTCCAAGAGTCGTAAGACTAATTCGCTTTATAGAGACCATTATGTTTCTTTCCATCATATAATAAAGTCGGGATACCTTTGGCGTGAATTTTGTTTTCGACCATATCTTTCACGTTAGCCATAATCTGATCAACTTCTTCGCTGTGAGCTAACTCGACTAATTCAGAGATTTTACGTTTTTCCATATCAAACTCTGCAAGCCAAGATTGAAGAATCTTCTCAGCGTCAGCGGCAGTAGCTTGAGTGAGGACGGTCTGATACATAATCCCGTCGTCATTACTCTCGGTAAAAATGCGGTTGAGAATCTGGCCAGTATATTCGGTGTCGAGCAAGTCAGCAGCGTGCATGTACTTTGCGATGAGATCGGAGTTGTTAAACTTATACGAACCATCTGGAAGCTGAATCGGATAGATCATGAGAACGGTATTATAATTATCGAAGAAACCGCTGGACTTCTGATTGCGATAACTCTGGACACAGACGGTACAACCCGGATCGAAGATGTCCATAGCGAGAGGCTTGCCGTCTTGATATTTCGTGGCAAAACTATAAGGTTCAACAAGATAATCCTCAACTTCCCAGGAATGAAAGCGGTCAGGAATATTCGCGAAAATCTCGCCCCATTCAGAAAACCAACGACCAGTCCATTCGAGAGGATTCTTCGGCTCCTCAGCGTCAATACCACAAACCTCGGCACCAAGAGCGCAGCTCGCTGGCTGCGAAACATTACAGGTGCCGAAGACCCAGAGGGCAAGAAGCGCCTTCACAGCTTCGACAAGGGACCAAATTGTAATTAAGACGATTAAGACAGAGCCGACTTCAATGGCAATACCGAGAGGCTTGACCCATTTCGGGTGCTTGAGGATGACACGACTGAGAAGGGAGTTTTTCACATCATCTTTGAAATTAGTCTCGCACTTTTGAAGGGTAACTTTTTTGCCGACGCAACCCCAAGATTTCTTGAAGACGGCCCAGTACTTCTTACCAATATCGCGGCGAAAGATACTCAAGAAGGCGACGAAAATGCCAACGAGACACAGAATGATAAATGCTGCGATACAAACCATGAAACTATTATAGCAGATAATTACTCGTCGTCACGAATAATTGTGAGATGAGCCTCTTCGAGCTGTTTCTCATCAACAGCGGAAGGTGAGTTCATCATCAGATCGACGCCGGAGCCATTCTTCGGGAAGGCAACGATGTCGCGAATGTTAGTAATTCCCTCTAGCACCATAAACATACGATCGATACCAAAGGCACAGCCAGCGTGAGGAGGAGCACCGAACTTGAAGGCATTGAGCATACCGCCGAAACGCTCTTCGACGTAGGCCTTGTCATAGCCGAGAACTCCAAAGACTTCATACATAATCTCTGGACTATAATTACGGACGGCACCGGAGCAGATTTCGTAGCCGTTCATGACCATATCGTATTGATCGGCGACGATATCGAGCTTATTCTCGGTCTCGCGAATAGTTTTCAGGCCACCTTTCGGGAGCGAGAAGGGATTATGCCCGAAGTCGAGCTTATTAGCACCATCATCCCATTCGTAGAATGGGAAATCGATAATCCAGCAGAGTGCGCAGATATTATCATCCTTGAGACCGAGCGCGTCCGCAAAGGCGATGCGCATGACGCCAAGGACTTTATTAACCTTTTCACGTTCATCGGCGCCGAAGAAAACGGCATCACCATTTTCGGCACCAGTAAGTTCTTGGATGCTTTGCAATTCTTCAGGCTTGAGAAACTTCGCAATCGGACTGCGAACGGTGTCATTTTCGTAAAGAATGTAAGCGAGACCGCCAGCGCCGTTTTTACGAGCAAGATCGGTAAACTCGTCGATCTGCTTACGAGTAAACTGCGCACCGCCAGGTACGCGAACCGCCTTCACGCAAGGAGTCTGGAAGACTTTGAATTCAACATTCTTCAAAGCGTCAGTAAGGTCAACTAGTTCAAGACCGTAGCGAAGGTCGGGCTTATCGGTGCCGTATTTTTCCATAGCTTCGCGATAGGGGATGCGGGGGATATCTTCGCTGAGCAACTTTTTGCCGGCAAATTCGGTAACGAGGCGCTTAATCAAAGGTTCCATCGTCGTGCGGACAACTTCGCCGTCATCGACGAAGGACATCTCAGTATCAAGCTGATAGAAGTCGCCGTAGAGACGGTCAGCGCGAGGATCTTCGTCACGGAAGCAAGGCGCAATTTGATAGTAGCGGGGGACGCCGCCAACCATGAGAAGCTGCTTAAACTGCTGCGGAGCCTGCGGTAAGGCATAGAACTGACCAGGGTGGAGGCGGGACGGGACGAGAAAGTCACGAGCACCTTCGGGAGAGGAGTTGGCGAGAATCGGCGTAGTAATCTCAATAAAATCGTGTTCATCCATATATTGACGCATGAACTTATAATATTCAGAGCGGCGGCGGAGAGTCTTCTGCATAGAAGGGCGGCGGAGGTCGAGATAACGATAGCGAAGACGCATCTCTTCGCTAGAGACGTCGCCTTCGTCATGAGTATTGACAGGGAGCGGATCAGATTTCGTGAGAAGTTCGAGCTGATCAACGACGATCTCGATGTCGCCAGTCTCGATATTAGGATTTTTGAGCTCGGGAGCGCGCTCGCGGACGGTGCCAGTCGCAGAGATGACGAATTCATCGCGAAGAGTCTCAGCAAGCTTAAAGGCGTCGGGCGTGTCGGTGGTGATGAAGAGCTGAATAATTCCCTGATGGTCACGAAGATCAATAAAAATGAGACCACCGTGGTCGCGGCGAGAATTCACCCAACCGGACACCTGGACGGACTTACCAATTTCTGTTTTCAAATCTGTAGATAAACTTCTCATAATGTATATATTATACCATAACTTGCGTTATCTCGGAAGAAATATAGTAGTTCAATCTTTACGGGGTACGGTTTTTCTGGGCGCGATTGACAGCCCAGTATTCGACGTCAACGAAGCGGTCAGTGGCGTAGATAAGGCGATCATCCTCGGAGAAGGAACGGACGTTTTTATTATAATAATAGACAAGGCTGACTTGATAAATGCCGATAGCAGGGACGTCCTGAACCCAGCGACGGAGGAAGGTTTCGTATTTCGCGGCGCGGCCAGTGGCGCTCATAGTAGTGCGAGCACTGAGGATGAGATCGTCAATAAGTGCATTAGCATAATTAGAGAGATTTAGGCCGGCGGCGGAGGCCTGCGAGGAGTGGTAGTAGGCGAAGAGGTCAAGATCGGCGCCCAGCTCGACTTCATAGAGCAGAATATCGTAATTACGCTGGCGAATAATATTGACAACGAAATCCTGGCCAGGATCATAGATCGAGAGATCGACCTGAAAACCGAGAGCTTCGAGCTGGATCCGCCACTGCTCGGCGAGTTCCGGGAAATAGCCGGTATTGATAGTAGCGAGGCGGAGAGTCTGGCCCTGGACACCGGCATTAGCAAGCTCAGTACGAGCGGCTTCTGGATCATAAGCGGGGATAGCGGGTATTTCATCCATTTGTAGCTCAGAATTAACGATAGGATAATCAAGCGCATATTCGTCGCCAAGGACGGAGCGGATAACTTCAATGTCGACGCCTTTCTGGATGGCCTGACGGACGGAGACGTTATTGAGGAGGCTGCTAGTAGTATTCAGGAAGGCGAAGACGCCGCTAGCAAGGGCGGTCTGCTTGTCATAGATAAGATCATCAGGAAGTTGACTGCGATACTCGGAAGATAATTCAGCAGTAGCAGTAACTTCGCCAGTAGCGACGGCAGTGACGATTTCTTCGGTGGTATTATAAGTATGAATGGCGAAGCTATTGAGCATCGGGGTGGTTTTATAATAATACGGATTAGCGGCAAGATAGACGATACGCTCACCTTCGCTAGAGACACTCTGCATGGCGTTAGAGGTAAAGGCGCCGGAGGTGACGGGATTCGAGCTGAAATTATGCTCCAGGAGCTGGCCAGGATTAACATCAGCGAGGACGTGCGAGGGGAGGATCGGAATGTTTAGAGTAGAGTCAAAATCGGCATAGGCTGAGGGCAGGGCAAAAACTAGCGAATCACCCATACGTTCGATCGTAACGCCAGAGAAATTAGAGGCATAGGCAGTATTAACGGTGGAATCTTTTGTAAGATTGATAGTGTAGATAACGTCATCAAGAGTGATTGGTTTACCGTCGGACCATTTGAGATTATCCTTCAGAGTAACAGTCCAGACTTTGCCGGTGTCGTCCGGAATAATCGAGGAAGCGAGACCGAGGCCGACATGGCCGGAATAATCAATCGTGGAGAGGGTCGAGAACATTAACTTCGAGAGGACTTTCTCGCTCTCAGTAGTGGCGAAAAGTGGGTTAAGCGAATTAACTCGACCGAGAGTAGCCTCGATATAAGTGCCGCCATCAACGTATGCCTGGACAGAGTAGGACTGCTGATACCAGAAAGCCTGAGTAAGGGCAAGAGAAATAATAACGACAATCAGCAAACACCACTCAAGAATAAGAAGGCGGACGCGACGAGCATTCGGGAGGCGATCAATGATATTTTCTTGGATATGTTCCCTGCTACCTTCACGAGCGCGCTCAGAAAATTCCTCTAACCGCTCCGCTAGTCCCTGCCCACGCTTTTTTTGTTTAGGTTTCATACCTCGAGATGATTACCCTATGATAGTGGAATTAGTAATAGACAGAGGATAGAAAGAATGAAGACGACCACGCAGACGATAGTGGCATTAAAGAGGGAGCGCTCAAGACCGCGACGAGTAGTATAGAGCTCACCGGAGCTACCGAAACCGGCACCAAGCGAAGCGCCACGCTGCTGCAAAAGGATCAACAGGATAGACAAAATCGCTGAGACAAATACTAAACTCTGAAATAGTGTTCCCAAATTCATATTCTTATTATACTCCAACTATAGCGAAAAGACAAGACGATTAGATGATTAAGTTAAGTACAGCATTGATAATACTCATAACGATACTAGTGACGAAGGCATTAAGAAAAGTTGTCTCGACGCCGGGCAACAAGTAAATCGTCAAGACGACCATCGCGGTATTAATAATTAAGGTGGAGATGCCCATAGTGAGGATCGCAAGCGGCAGAGCGAGCATCTTGATTAGTGGCTTGACGATAGAATTAACAAGTGAAAAAATCAGGCCAGCAACGACGTAAAGCATCCAGGTCTCCTGGAAGATTTCTTGAGATTCTTTACCAACAGTAGCGAGACCGAGAAGCGAAATACAGAGATACATACCTAAGCTCGAAGCGGCCCAGCGTAAGATGAAAGTGAAGATTTGTTTTTTAATCATAGACTTATTATAACACGAGCGGCAGGTTATGATTACGAAAATGTAATGGTTCCAGTGTCGTCGCGTAAATGCCTTTACTTTAACATATTCTTGCGCTTCAAAAGAGTATGATAAGTAATGGCAAAACGATGGGCTTCGTCGTCGATACGGGCAATAAGCTTCGCGATATGCGAGTCAGGCGACAAAGTAATTTCCTGAAAATCTTGGTGCGTAGGGACGATAATACGCACAGAAGCGTTACGAGTATGGTCGCCGGACTTGTCACGACCGATGACGGGGATATGTTGCGCAGTAAGGAGATCACGTACGGCATTGACTTGGCCAACGCCGCCATCGAGGATTACAAGATCCGGAAAAGGCCACTCGGAATGTTTGAGTCGGCGTTCGATAACTTCGCGAAGATTCGCGGTGTCGTCGTTGCGCTGATGACGAAGCTTGAATTTACGATATTCGGAGCGATCAGAAGCGCCGTTCGTAAAGACGACCATGGAGCCGACGACATTAGTGCCGGATTGATGGGAGATATCATAACCTTCGATACGCTTCGGAGGATTCGGCAGATGCAATAACTTTTGCAAATCAGTCAGAGCCTGATCGGAAGAGATATCGAGAAACTCCTTGTCCGAGAAAACGATCTTCTTCTGCAACTCACGGAGGCCAAAAAGTTGCGACTTGATCGCGGCAGCTTCTTCGAAGTTTTCAGTCTTAGCGGCTTGCTGCATTTGTTTCTCGAGTTCTTTGATAAGTTTATGGCGACCGCCTTCGAGATAGAGGCGAAGTTTGCGGAGGTTCTTTTTATATTCTTCGGGAGTAACTCTACCGACTTCGATACCAGGAGTGAGACCGAGATCGGTGTTAAGAGTTTTCTTGCCGTCGTAAGGCTTATCGTAATATGGAAAAACTTTACGGAGGATGCGAAGAGCTTTCTCGACAGCACTTTTGCCATAGAAAGGTCCGATGTAAGTTGCTTTATCGTCCTGCGGAGTACGCGTGAAGCTAACATACGGGACTTCGGATTTCATGTCGATACGAACGTAGGAAACGGTCTTGTCATCGCGCAGAAGGATGTTCCACTTTGGCATGTAGCGTTTGATCATCTCGGATTCAAGGAAAAGGGCGTCCATTTCAGTGTCGACTACAATCCAATCAGTGTCGGCGATTTCGCGGACGAGAGCCTCGGTCTTCGGATCTTTCTGGGTGTGATGAAAATATTGACGGACACGATTCTTCAGGACGGCAGCCTTACCGACATAGATGATTTCACCATTAGTCCCCTTATGAAAATACACGCCCGGGGAGGCAGGGAGAGTTTTTAGCTTTTGCAAAAGCTGCTCGCGCATTTCTGGCGTAACTGATGGAAGGTCGGGGCTTTGGATATTTTTATCGGAACTCATTATATATATTATATAACAAATCTTGAAAAAGATTACTCAGAGAGAGTGGCAGCGCCGAGCTTATTAAACTTATCAGTGTAAGTCTTAAGCTGGGAAATGTCGGAGCTACCAGAAACCGTACGTTCTCCTTCCCCGTTCATGCCAACAGCGTAATAGTTGGCGATGCCATCTTGAGGCTCGGTACCAGTCTGCCAAAGTTTCTCAAGGAAAAGTTTTAGCTTTTCGCTGGTGCGTTCGTCGAATTCAGTCTGGTAGACAACCTGGCTATGTTCAAGGTCAATACCGGGAACGGAGCGTTCGTCGCGACATTTACGAACTTGACGATCCTCAAAGTTAATCTGATAATAAGTTTTCTGACTGATAGCGCCAGTTTCCTGTGCGTTTGCCATGTCAGTAGAATCGATAATGACATATTGCCATTCGAAAATGTCCTGCTTAAGGTCGCGCAGGAAAAATACGCCAACGATGGCGATCGCAAGGACTGCCATGACGGCAAACATCTTCATAGCGGTGTCTTTTCTCATAAGCTTATTATACTATGCGTTAGTTACTTTGCAAATAATTTTAGGACTTCGTTTTATGGGTATCGAGATTTTGTTCTTTAATAATGTAAATCGGACGCTTCTTAACTTCGAGATAAGTTTTTGACAAGTATTGGCCAATAATGCCGATCGAGAAGAGCTGGATACCGCTAACGAAAACAATAATACAAACAAGCGACGGCCAGCCGCTAGTCGGGTCGCCGTAGATCAAGGTGCGGATGATGATAAAAATAATCGCAATAAAGGCCACGAGACAGAAAACGAGGCCGACTAGAGACGAAAGAATAAGCGGCACGGTAGAGAAGGCGGTAATACCTTCGATGGCATATTTAAATAATTTCCAGAAAGACCATTTCGTCTCACCAGCAACGCGTTCGACATTTTCGTACTCGATCCACTTTGTATCGAAACCGATGAAGCTGTTTAGCCCTTTTGAGTAACGATTATATTCTTTGAGCGAAATAAGGGCATCGGCGACTTGACGAGTCATAAGCCAATAATCGCGGGCGCCGTCAACCATCTGGACGTCAGACATTTTGTTGATGAGCTTATAGAATCGACGGGCGAAGAAACTACGGATCGGGGGCTCGCCTTTGCGGGAAACGCGGCGAGTACCGACACGATCATAGCCACCCACGGTAATTTCATCATACATTTGGCGGAGAAGTGCAGGCGGATCCTGAAGATCGGCGTCCATAATTGTAATATAATCACCAGTAGAGGCTTCGAGGCCAGCGAGCATGGCGGCTTCTTTGCCGAAGTTACGCGAGAAAGAGATGTATTTCACTTTTGAATCCTGCGTAGCGAGATGCTTAATGATTTCGAGAGTCTGGTCGCTACTACCATCATTGATAAAAATGTACTCAAACTTCACATTCACATCTGCAAAATCCGTAGTGCGAACTTTTTCCATTTCGGCATAGAAGAGTGGGAGTGCTTTTTCTTCATTATAACAAGAGACGATGACGGAGATCTTTTTCATAATTATATGATAGCATGTTTTATCGAAGGCGGCAAGTTTCAGGGCTAGATTTTAACTTCGGTGGTCTGATAATCGCGATAATAAGTCGCCGAGATGGAGGTAAACTTCAGGACGCAGTAATCGGGATCATTGACGCCTTCATAGAAAATCGTATCAGATTCTTCCCAGAGCAAGCGCTTCATGGCTGAATCTTCAATGACTTCGACGTTACCCTTAAACATGACGCCACGGTAAAATTTCGGATCACAAAAGTAGAGACAGGCCTTCGGATTGTTGCGATAAATTGCAACTTTGTGTGAGGAGGTATTCGTGGCGAGGAAGAACTCTTTCACTCCGTGACGTACGCGAGGCTTGAGCATGGCACGAGTATTCGGGAAGCCGTGGCTATCTACGGAACTCATATAACAAATGTCCTGCTTAGCGACTAGATTCTCAAGGATTGATTCGATTCCTTCCATATTTTCTCCACTTTAATTCTTAGACCTATTATACTTCATGCCGAAAATAATGACGAGAGATTTTAAGCTATTCTTTAACTCGGTTGTATGATATACTGAAGGTAATTGTAATAATATAAAACTCAAACTGAAAGGATTTTATGATTCAAAAGCGCGACATTGCGATATCAATTGTTTTAACAATCGTTACTTGTGGGATTTACGGAATTTTCTGGTTTATCTCTCTAAATGATGATGCGAAAAATGCGAGCGGCGACGAAACATTACCTTCGGGTGGCGTAGCATTCTTGCTAACTTTAGTGACTTGTGGAATCTATGGGATTTACTGGGCTTACAAGATGGGTAAAACTCTACAGGCAGCGCAGAGCCGCGCGGGGATGGCGGTAAGTAGTGACAACTCGATTCTATACTTGATCTTACAGCTGTTTGGTTTTGGAATTATTAACTACGCTTTGATGCAGAATCAACTCAATACAATCGCAGGCGCAGGCCCGGATCAGCAATCAGCTGGGAATAACAGCAGTAATGGCGGGACTAATGGCGGTGCGTCGCAACAGCCAGCCACTCCAGCCGCGTCTCAGGCAGCTACCGCACAGGAAGCGACGGTCGTTTCCAATGAAGCTCCGGCAAACTCCGATAAGCCAGAAGATGTCGTAGTGGAGAGCGTCGAGGAAACGGTCGTCGAGGAAGAGTAAGACTCTTGGAATCGGAGGAGCGAACAAAAAAGGCCATATGGTGGGGATGTGGCCTTTTTGTCGCGCTAGTAGTATATTATTTCGCGAATCTATGGTGGGGTTTCACAGTACCATGCCTTTTTCATCTTGTGACAGGATGTTACTGTCCAGGCTGCGGAATAACGAGAATGTTATCCGCGTTGATTGAGGGGAAAATTTATGCGGCATTTCGATTCAACCCATTGCTGTTCGCATTGTTGCCGATTTTCGTGTTTCTAGGCGTCGATTACATTATCGCACAATATCGAGGACGAGTGCCCTTGCAACGGAAAGTGCCGGCGTGGATCTGGACGGCGCTATTAGTGATAGTGCTAGTGTATGGGGTAGCGCGAAATTTGCCATGGTTTAGCTTCTTAGCGCCGACGGAATTATGAGAATGACGGAAAGCCGGAAATGCAAGAGTTTTAGTTGCGCTCCTGGAGATTAACTTAGGAGGTTTAAGCCGTGATTATTTCTTGCGAGAGCGAGGCTTTTTGGCACTTTTACTTAAATCAGCGTAGGCATTGAGGACAATTTCGGGGAGCTGTGCGCAGTTCTCGACATCTTCAATATAGTACATAGTGCGCTTCGCTGTGTCATAGGGGATGACTTGCGGGAGCTGATACTTTGCGGTACTAGGACTTTCCTTGATGAGAAGTTTCTCGTCATAGATACCGCCAACGAGGACTCCTTTATAATAGAGGAGATATTCACCCATCATCGGGCGCAAGGTAATCTCACTAAGCGAAGAGAGCTGATCGACGATAAAATCTCGGTATTGATTGCTGGTAGACATTTTACTCCTTTGATAGAATTAAATAATTGACATAATAGCATACGCTAGGAGAGGGCTAAGGAAAATAATCAGATAAGTCAGCGAAATCCAGGGCTGATAGTCGAGATAAAACTCCCGGAAGCTGAGAGACCAGGGATGTTTAATGAGGACCCAGCCGATTAGGTCTCCGATAATAGTGATGGCGACCCACATCGCACCGACCGATAGGGCTAGGCCGATAGAAGCGTTACTCACTGACAGTAGATATAGCCAGGCGAAGGGTGGAAAGATAAGTAAATTATAAAGCGGGTGGAAGGGTTTGGTTTTTTCGTAGGCCTCGCCCATGCCAGGACTGTTTTTCATGGATTTGTAATGCAGGACATAAATATTAAAAATAGTATGCAGAATGCCGATCACCGTGACAATGATATAGGCGGCAATATAATATAGTACGGCAAGCCAGAAGTTTTGCATATCTTTATTATATCAGATGAAATAACAGGATGCAAGGAATGGCAAGGAGACGAAAAGCCACCCGTCTGGGTGGCTTACTCGTATAATTTGGCACCTTGCTAGTTTCCCGCTTGGGGCAGTATAATCGCCGCGACTAGGCTTGACTTCTGTGTTCGGAATGTAAACAGGTATTTCCCTAGCGCTATGGGCACCAAATAATGTCCTGAAGCACTATTGATGTCCATAAGGTGTGATGAAATATGTAAAACTTCACTCGGTATGAATTATACTGAATCCAATACCGATTGCTAGCTAAGTCCTTTTTCAAGTCACCTGAGTTCTAGTAAATAAAACTCGATGACTTGAGCATAAAAAGGCGATGGACCTATTAGTACGCTTCGACTCCACATGTTGCCATGCTTCCATCTTGCGCCTATCAACCAGATCATCTATCTGGAGTCTCCATAGGGAATTCTTATCTTGGAGTGGGCTTCGCGCTTAATATGCTTTCAGCGCTTATCTCTTCCGAATATAGCTACTCGGCAATGCAGCAGGTGGCCACAACCGATACACTAGAGATTCGTTCAACTCGGTCCTCTCGTACTAGAGTCAAATCTCCTCAAAATTCCTAACGATCATGCCGGATATAAACCGAACTGTCTCACGACGTTCTGAACCCAGCTCGCGTACCACTTTAACCGGCGAACAGCCGGACCCTTGGAAGGTGCTCCCCCTCCAGGATGTGATGAGCCGACATCGAGGTGCCAAACCGCGCCGTCTATGTGAACTATTGGGCGCGATCAGCCTGTTATCCCCAGGGTAACTTTTATCCGTGTGCGCTGTCTTTCCCACGTAAATTGAACCGAAGTTCTATACAGCGGGTCATTTGCTCCCACTTTCGTGTCTGATTGGGTTGTAGCCCTCACAGTCAAGCTGGCTTTTGCGCATACACTATCACTACGATTTCCATCCGTAGTTAGCCAACCTTTGAACGCCTCCGATACTCTTTAGGAGGCAACCGCCCCAGTTAAACTACCCGCCATGCACGGTCCTCTTGGCGGTTAACGTCAAGAGTGAGACTGCTAAAACATTCAGGGTGGTATTTCACCTGTGACTCCACAAATACTGGCGTATCTGCTTCAAAGTCTTCCACCTATGCTACACAAAATATCCCAACAATCAATGCAAAGTTGTAGTAAAGCTCCATGGGGTCTTCTCGTCCTGGCATGATCAGACGGCATCTTTACCGCCAATGCACGTTCACCGAGGCCTTCGCCGAGACAGTGCCCACATGATTACTCCATTCGTGCAGGTCTGAACTTACCAGACAAGGAATTTCGCTACCTTAGGACGATCATAGTTATCGCCGCCGTTCATCGGGGCTTCAGTTCGAACCGTGAAGTTCTCCCCTTAACCTTCCGACACTGGGCAGGAGTCAGCCCCTATACATCCGCTTTCGCGTTAGCAGAGACCTATGTTTTTGGTAAACAGTTCCGTGGGCTCTTTAGCTGCGGCCCCATCATTAAAATGACGATTGGGCTGCTCAAAGAGTTATTAAATACTGTGTCTCGACAACGTTCTTGTGATTCATTAAAAGATACAAATCAACCATTGTTTCTACACAGAAACTCTCTGGCAAATCCTCATCTTAATGATGGGGCAGTCCTTATTCCGAAGTTACGGACGCTTTTTTGCCGAGTTCCTTAGCGAAAGTTCTCTCGTAGGTCTTGGTCTACTCGACCCGAGCACCTGTGTTGGTTTGCGGTACGGTAGGCAGCAACGTAAGTTGACCAGCTTTTCTAGCCAGCGCTTCACCTAGAATCGATTTTCCGAAGAAAACCTTTCACTCAAGTTTAGTTCCCTAAACCCTTGGACGGATAAACCATTAATCCGCTCTAGTCATTCGCCGTGAACTGTCAACAATTACTACCTGTGCAGGAATATTAACCTGCTGTCCATCGCCTACGCTGATGCGCCTCGGCTTAGGACCGACTAACCCAGGGACCATTACGGTGGCCCTGGAAACCTTGCTCTTACGACCGACAGGATTCTCACCTGTCTTATGGTTACTGATTCCAGCATTCTCACTTGATAACGCTCCACCAGACTTTACAATCTGACTTCATCGCAATATCAACGCTCCTCTACCGCGCATATATAGACGTATCTATATACACACCCATGTCTTCGGTTTAACACTTAGCCCCGTTACATTTTCCACGCAAAATCTCTTGACTAGTGAGCTGTTACGCACTCTTTAAATGAATGGCTGCTTCTAAGCCAACATCCTAGTTGTCTTTGAAATCCCACATCCTTTTCCACTTAACACGTACTTTGGGACCTTAGCTGCCGGTCTGGGCTCTTTCCCTTTTGACTGTCCAACTTATCTCGTACAGTCTGACTCCCGTGCGCTTCCTTTACGGCATTCGGAGTTTGATATTCTTCGGTAAGCTTTGACGCCCCCTAGGAAATTCAGTGCTCTACCTCCGTTAGGTCTGCACGAGGCTAGCCCTAAAGCTATTTCGAGGAGAACCAGCTATCTCCGAGTTCGATTGGCATTTCACCGCTAACCACAAGTCATCCAAGCACTTTACTGCGTACCCTGGTTCGGTCCTCCACTGCATGTTACTGCAGCTTCAACCTGCTCATGGTTAGGTCACCCGGTTTCGGGTCTAATACTGCCGACTTGTCGCCCTATTCAGGCTCGCTTTCACTGTGGCTCCATCAACTGACTTAGCCTCGCCGACAACATTAACTCGCTGGATCGTTCTACAAAAAGCACGCCGTCACAGCGCAAGCGCTGCTCCGACACCTTGTAGGCACTGAGTTTCAGGATCTATTTCACTCCCCTCCCGGGGTTCTTTTCACCTTTCCATCACTGTACTAGTTCGCTATCGATCAATCAATATATTTAGTCTTGGCAGGTGGTCCTGCCGGATTCAAACAGGGTTTCTCGTGCCCCGTCCTACTTGAAAAAAGATATATAATGCCTCAAACCGTTTCGCATACAGGGCTTTCACCTTCTTTGGCGTTTCATTCCAAAAACTTCCGCTACGATTTGAAAGGTTTTTCCATTATCCACTCAGTTAACGCTGTTGGTCTTTGTACCAAAAAGTCCAAATTGAACCTCTTGGCACAAAAATTATCTTATTTCGCAACCCCTTTCATAACTCTGGCCGTTAAACCGTATGGTTATGTTAAGGTTTAGACTGTTCCAATTTCGCTCGCCACTACTTTCGGAATCATTGGTTATTCTCTTTTCCTCAACCTACTAAGATGATTCAGTTCGGCTGGTTCCCGTCTATTTACCCTATGTGTTCAGGTAAATGCAATACGAAATGACTCGTATTAGGTTTCCCCATTCGGACATCCCCGGATCAACTCACGTTCTCAGATCCCCGAGGCTTATCGCAGAGTACTACGTCCTTCATCGGTATTGATTGTCAAGGCATCCACTATCAGTGCCCTTTTGTACCTTTTTATGCATTGACTTAACTAGCAATCGACATTTGATTGCTAAGTGTCGTCTTACATAATAAATATTCTAAAAGAATAATTATTTTCATCGTTGTCCAAATTGTTAATTCGAAATCTCAGCCGCGAGAAATCTAAGTTGATAGATTACCTCGCATATTTCTATCTTAATCCATTGGTTACTTTGGCTTCACCTCTGTAACTTGTTTAACTTTCTTCATTATAGCGCACTCGCCCAAACAATGCAAGGGTTTTTTTGAAGATTTTTTACTTTTTTCGGATTTTCTACTTCCGACCTCTGTAAATAGGCTTCAAAAGGCGCAATAAATCGTTGTAAATCTCACTACACTTGGGTGAAATTTAGATAGATTTCGGAGATTTTAGTTGCATTTGACGAGTAAATCTGACTTGATTTATCATCAAACTGTCTCTATATTAGCACACATTTCGCGAAATGTCAATACTTTTTATGCTATTTTCTGGCAAAATTGGCAAAATTATGGAGTTCTGAGGGTGCGGAGGCTCAGACTATATGTATGTATAATATATATGGGGACAAGAAAATCCCCCGCCGAGGCGGGGGTGAGGGTTAGTCATTTTCTTTCGCAAGTTCGGCAAGGATTTGGTCGGCACCAACGTACGTATTTATGCCTGCCAACGAAAAGCCGTGCTGCTGAAGGTATCCGTAGCTTTTGGTACCGTTAGCGGGTCGCAGATCCCTGGACTGAAGCTTGCGACCCAGCTTTGTAACCAATCGCCTAAGGGCCTCGACGTCCTCATCGGAAAGATCAGGCTTAATAGTAGGCTCCTCTCCCACTTCGTCAAGTACTTGCTGAGCATGACACTTTAGCAATAAATCTGGCAAGGTACGTACTCCGCAATATTTATAACAAAGTTGGTATGCAGGAAGTGAGGGGTCATTTTTAAAATCTGTTGTGGTCGGCAGGCGTCGGTTTGTACGAATAAACGTATGAATCTTCAGCTCAATACTGTGCGGAGTGTGCGACCTTACGGGCGGCATTAAATTAGCATTCTGGACGCGCTCAGGATAAAGCTTAGCGGCTAATTCAGGTAATCGCGTTAGCCCGCCGAAGTGGTTACGATACACCGTGCGACTCTTAAGGGTTTGATGCGCATCAATTTCCCGACCATTTAGCCACTTGCCAGCCTCAAGGCTAGCCTTCAAATACGCTAAAAGTAGCGAGTCATCGGTATCAGCCGCCAAGAGCGTGAGGCCGGTTGCGTCGGCTAGCGCTTGACGGTCAGGAAAATATCTGTTTACAGTATCAATATTCGGATATGCTGGATTGCTTTTAATTTCGTCTGGAGAAGGAAGCTGTCCATCCGTTACATTATCTTTAAACGCCTGGATGATAGATTCCTTTGTCCAAACATTTGAAGCGCGGTAATACTTGAGTCCAGCGGCTTCTATAACCTTCCTGGAGTAATCATCGCCAAACATTTTCTTAAGCGTAATATTAGCAAAAAGTGACCTAATATCGCTATGACAAAGCTCTGTTAAATTATGTTCTTCTGCATACTTCTGAACCGTACGAATAATGTCATCATAGGACAACATACGTCTAATTCGAGACAGTAGTTGCTCGAGGTCGACGCGCTGGATACGGAACTTGGTGGCGCGGACGTTGACGGTGATGGGCGGGAGACGCTTGACGGAGAAAGGATAGGAGGAAGACTCGGGCTTAATGCGCTGCTTCGCGGTCTCTTCCGTCTCGAGGATCATAACGATCCGCTCGATGGCCGAGACAAAGTCGAGCACGCGGACGACACGCTTCCCTGTCGAGAGACGGAGACCGCGACCGAGCTGCTGGAAGAAAATTCGCTTCACGTCGGTGACGCGCAGGAAGACGACACAGTCGGCTTCCGGCACATCAACTCCTTCGTTCAGCATATTTACGGAGATGACGATATTGATCTGGCCGGCCTGGAAGGCGCTGAGAATTGCGAAATTGAGCGAAGAACTCTGGCCGGAATGCACGACGGCGGCTTCGCCACCGAAATGCTCAGCCATAGTCTTCGCATGCTGGATATTGTTACAGAAAACGAAAATCCGAGGATTCTCAAGATCGGCGGTCTGCTCGCGGATGGCAGCGACAATCTCATCATCACGCTTGGGAGCGAAAATGGTGCGATTGAGCTGAGCCATGCTGATTTTCATACCGGAATACTCGGGGTCGAGGCACTTCTGAAGCTCACGCTCGTCAAGATCATCGAGCATGAGCCGATAGTCGGTCGGAGCGAGGTAGCCCTCGGCCCAACCGTCGAACACATCCATCTCGAAGACGACGCGGCCATAGATATCGAGGATATTGCGGCCGTCCTCGCGGTCCGGCGTAGCGGTCAGCCCAAGCAAGAAGCGATACTGGAAGCGTTGGATCGTCGGAGCGTAAGTGTCGGCGGAGCTATGATGGGCCTCGTCGACGGCGATGTAGTCATAGGCATCGACCGGGAAGTCTTCGGGGTGATCGCGGACAGACTGCAGGGTAGCAAACATGAAATTCACGCGGCGGAGAGTCTTATGGCTACCGGAATAGAGCCCGTAGCTATACTCCTCTCCGAAGTATTTGCGGAATTTCGCTTTGCTCTGGACCAGAATCGTCTCCTGATCGCAGAGAAACAAGACACGAGCATCAGGAAACTCAGCCAAATACTGCTCAAGGTCGAATATTAGAGTCGGGGTCTTACCGAGGCCGCTGGCCATGACGACTAGCGCACTGGTCTCACCTTGCGCCCGGGCTTCAGCGAGAGCTGCGATACATCTCTGCTGATAGGGGCGGGGAGTGTAAGGACGGAGATCTGTCAAGATAATCAGCTCACTCTCTATAAGATTTTTAGAAAAATAACTAACCTGTTAATATGGTTTCGGGCAAAATATACTCTAAGACGAGGAATTTTGCGTACAAAACCAGATGCGAGGGCGCAATAGAGGCGCCCCATATTTCCATTGTAGCACAGATTTGCCATTTTGTCAAGCTTAACAGGGTAGAGCTGATTGCGTAGAGCCATTGATGGGTAGGGGTTGGTGATTATATATTGTATTCTTTCAATTCACAGTTATTGAGGTGGAAGGAGAGGAGGTCGGTGTCGTCGTCATAGCCAACAATATTAAAATGAAGAGCACGAAGAAGTGCGCCATGAGCGACAACAAGGATAGTCTCGTCTGGGGCGTGGTTAGCTTTTAAGTCGTCGAGGAAGGACTTCGCGCGAGCAAGAAGAGTATTGATCGGCTCGATACCGTAAGGACTAATATTAGTGCGGCGATCTTCAAGGTCGCCAACCATAGAGAGATCAAACTTTTTACCTTCGATCTCACCAAAAGTGCGCTCACGGAGGCGATTATCAACGGTAAACTGCGCCTTGCCATCGGTAATAATCTCAGTGGTCTGGCGGGCGCGACGAAGCGGAGAGACATAATAGGCGTCAAAGTGCATATCTTTTACAGTCTTTGCTAATTCCCTGGCCTGGGCCTCGCCAGTGGCGTTGAGGGGGATGTCGCTAGAGCCTTGCATGAGATTGCCGGCGTTAAAATCGGTCTGACCGTGGCGAACGACGTAAAGTTTCATTATTTCATCTCCTTTAGTAATTGCTTAATACGGGTCTGGACAGCAGAAGTCTCACGCTCGGTAAGGTGGAGACGGCTCTCAATACTGACCTTTGCCATGGCGAGAGTACGCTTCAGGACGGGATTATCGGCGTGCTGGTCGAAGAAATTATAGAAACGGTCAGCTTCCTCGCGAGTAGTGATATAACCTGCAGTACAACGCGGGTAATCCTCGACGGATTTCTCACCGGAGAGGCTGACGACGAGGTTCCAGTGTGTATAGAGCCAGTCAAGGGCAAGCGGGCGAGCCTTTTCATTGCGAAGGAGATAAATATAGAGGAAGAGATGATCCTGCGGACGGACGATTTCGGGCTGTTCGAGGAGATGGAGGGCGGTAGTGATATTCTCATCAAGCTTCGCCGAGGCAAGGGCGCCGAGAATGTCGTCGAGAAGCTCAGGGTCGGACTCGGACTGGTACTTTTCGAGGAGGTAGGGGAAAGTATTCGCCTCGTCAACAATCATTTTCGACATGAGGATATTACCACGAAGCTCAGCGTCAATCTGACCGAGGTTGGGGCTATAGAGGGCGGCGAGCTGATCGATAATCTCCGGGTCGCGAGCATAGCGGGCGACGACGGCAAGGATCGTGCGGAGGCGCTTCGTATTACTATCGCCATTGCTGCTAGAAATGTCGATCGCGCGGACGCGACTATATATAATATGGCGGAGAAAGGCGCGATAATCGTCTTCGGCGGGATCGCCATAGGGGAAGAAGATTTTCAGATCATTGATAATACTGAGGAGAATATCCCAGACTGGGGCGTCTTCGTCTACAAAGTTCGGAAGGAGATCGGCGAGGTCGGCGGAGGGGACATTGCCAGCTTTCGCGAGGAGCATGCGGTCGATGAGGAGGCGGAGCTTCTGCTCAAGGCTGAGGCTAGCGAAATCGTCTAGCTTCTGATGATAGGTGGTGTCGGAAAGGTCGAGGAGGTAGTGGCCAGACATGTCGTCTTTTACCTCGGGGAGAGGCCACTTCGTATCGTCGGTAGTGCCATTGATAAGGAAGCGCTGCTGGATCCAGGAATCGCTGCCGCTACTGTGTTGGAGGGCGGGATAGCCGGGCTGGGAGATCCAGGCGTGCATGAAAGATTTCACGTCAGAATCGGCGTAAGGCTGGAGCGAAGTCCAGAGGTCGTCGGCGACAGTATTATTATATTGATGCTTTTGGAAATAGTCGCGGACGCCGGCGTCAAACTTCTCCTCGCCCATGAGGCGGATGAGCATGAGGACGAGGCGAGCACCTTTCGCATAGACAATCGCGGAGTCAAAAAGAGTAGCGATCTCAGCGGGATCGGAGACTTCCTGCTGGACAGCTTGGACGCCAGGGAGGCAGTCGCGACGGAGAGCGGCGACGCAATCGCCGGTGAAAAATTCTTGCCAGACTTTAAACTCGGGGCAGAGGGCGTCAGTAGCGTAATATTCCATGATAGTCGCGAAAGATTCGTTGAGCCAGAGATCGTTCCACCAGGCCATCGTGACGAGATCACCAAACCATTGATGAGAGAGTTCGTGCGTAACAGTGACGGCGACGGACTGCTTCGTATCGACAGAAGCGTCAGGCTCGGCGAGCATACAAGATTCGCGGTAAGTGACGAGGCCCCAATTCTCCATAGCGCCGGCCTCGAAATCGGGCAAGGCAACTTGGTCGAGCTTCGCGAGAGGGTAGGGGATGCCGAATTTTTCATCATAATAGTCGAGGGCGCGAGCGGCGATATCATTCGCGAAGTCGAGAGCGCGAGAATTTTGATTCAGAGCGGCATAAGTCGCGACCTTCACGCCATGCCGATTCACGGTCTCGACTTTTTGGAATTTGCCGATAACCCAGGCGAGAAGATAAGTCGACATGCGAGGGGTGGGGGCGAAAATAAATTCGTTACCATCGCGAGTTTCGAGGAGTTCAGTATTCGCAAGGACGACATCGCCGTCAGCCAAATCCGAAACCTTGATCGATAAATAAAACTCAGCTTTCGCAGCAGGCTCGTCAATACACGGAAAACATTCGCGGGCGTAGTGAGATTCGAACTGGGTGGCGACGATTTTTTCAGTTTTACCATCGAATATATAATTAGACAAATAGCAGCCCTGGAGATTTTTATTCAACTTAGTTTCGAAGGTGATTTTGTACTCGACAAGGCAATTTTCGGGCGAAAAAATATTTTTAATTTGTAAAATGCCGGATTTTTGCGTAAAATCACAAGACAAAAAGTCAGAAAAATTTTTGTTATTTAGAGAATCAGACTTATCGACAACTTTACGCGCAGAAATATTTTTAATTTCGAGGTCGACAGCATGGAATTTTACAACCTCAGCATGCGGCGTACCGAAAACTCGGACTTCGCCGGAAATAAGTTCGGACTCACGACTAATTTCGAGGTTAAGTTGATAAATTTCGGGAGTGAAGAATTGTAATAACTGCTCCATGCTCTGCCTTTCTGAATAATGTTAATATGTACTTATTATAATATGGTTTACCAAGGTTGATGTGAAAATGGAAGATAAAATTTGCTTTAGGAAATATTATATTATATAACTCGGGAGACTTCCTCAAGGGTAGTCTCGCCACGGAGAGCGGCCATGATTCCCCGCTGTTCTAAAGTCAGCATGCCCTGCATCTTCGCACTGCGTTCAATCGCGTCGGCGCTAATATCCTTCAGATCGCCACGGAGAAAACCCTGGATGTCTTGCGAGACAACGAGCTGCTCCATAAGGACGGTGCGGCCTTTGTAGCCGAAAGGCACGTCCTCGGTAGGCTTCGGACGGTATAAAGTAATATCGCTAAGGCCGACACCCCCGACGCCTTCCATCTTGCTGCGAATGTATTCGGCGGTGGCGGCGTCGGGCTTGTAAGGCTCCTTCGTATCAGCGAGTTTGCGGACGAGGCGCTGAGCGATAACGAGACGGATCGAGCTAGCGAAAATCGGGTTTACACCGATGAGGTCGATCATGCGCGAGAAAGCGGCGGCGGTAGAATTCGCATGGAAGGAGGAGAGGACGAGGTGACCAGTGATCGAAGCCTGGATCGCGGTGCGGGCAGTGTCAGCATCACGAATCTCGCCAACCATGACGACGTCAGGGTCGAGACGGAGAACGGAGCGGAGGCCTTCGGCGAAGGAACCGCCGTCATTCGTATGGATTGGTATCTGAGAAATACCAGTAATACCGTACTCGATCGGATCCTCAAGAGTGATAATCTTGCGCTCGGTGGTATTAAGAGCGTTTAGGATCGAATAAAGCGTAGTGGACTTACCGGAACCGGTCGGGCCAACCATAAGGACGAGGCCGCGCGGATGCGAGATAATCTCACGGACGGTCGACATTTCATCATCAGAAAGACCGAGAAGATCGAGATTTAATAAACTTTCGTCGAAGTTAAAGAGACGGAGGACGGCGTCCTGACCGTACATAGTCGGGACCATCTCGACACGGATATTTAATAAGTGCGAGGCACCGTTGCGATGGATTTCTTGCTGCATATGGCCGGACTGCGGCTTCGTCGAAGCGGTAGAGACGTCAGCGCGAGCGCTAAGCTCGCCCATGAAAATACGGTAGCGATCTTTATCAATATTCGCAACGGGATGAAGAATACCATCGACGCGCATGCGGATGCGAATCTCGTTGCGGAGATTCTCGATATGAATATCGGAGGCACCAAGCTTGTCGGCTTGGTCGATAAGGAAGTTGAAAACTTTCTCAGTAGAAACGGAATTCAGTGTGCGGCTAACTTCGGCAATCGTCTCGGAATCGCCCTCGGAGGCAATCTTGATATCGTCGTAGATTGTTTCCTTCGGCGGGTCATAGCGGAGCATGAAAACTTGATAGGCAGCCTTAGAAATCAAGAAGAAGGCAACATGGGCGCCACGATCATTATATTCTTGGCGCATTTTTGGGATGAGGCTGCTCGGGGTCTGACTAGTGACCATAAAACGGAAAGACATATCTTCAGTACCAACCTGGAGCGGAATAATGTAATTTTTATGCATTTCCTCAACACTGATGACATCAGGAATGAGCGGAATCGTCTGCTCGAAAGAGCGAGTGTCAAGATAAGGCAGGCCAAGAATACTCGCGCGGCGTTTCGTCGCTTGCTCTTCATTCTCACGTCGTTTGCGCTGAACTTCTTGTTCGTCCATGAATTTACCTACCCGTTTATGTTTACTATATATAGTATAGCACAGAAAGTTTCGGAAAATTATGAAAAATGGTATTGACAATAGGCTAATGCTTTGCGATAATGGGTTCAAAAGAAGATCATAAACAAAAGGACAAAAATAAAATGAACCTAAACAAACACTCAAAGGTCAGAGCCGTTGGTCTGTCGTGTTTCGCAGCATTGACAGGTTTATTGGGGATGGCGGTTTTCTGTCCGTTCAACAGTTACGAGTCGACTTATGCTGCCGACATTACAAAAACTGGAACCTTTGATATTGATTTCGTGCTACAAAAAGTGGCAACTGGGAATATTAATATTGATTTCTTGCTGGCGCCATTGCTGTCGATTTCGCTGGATGAGCTTTCGAGCCCAGCAACCGTTACGGCGACCCCAAGCGGCGCAGCAGTTTCTGCACAAACTGGATTTACAGTAACTTCAAATAGTACGGCTGGATACGGAGTCTGGGTGCACGGCAATGGCAGCACGAATCTCGTGGGGACTGATTCGAGTTCTAATACAATTCCGACGCTAACTGCGGACGCAGCAAATTTGTCGTCAATTCCAAAAGGGTACTGGGGATTCAACTTAACCGAGGGTACGTCAGCAACAGCAGCGAATTTGAAATATTCGCCACTGCCGACCAGCAAAGGAAGTACAGCAGTACTCTCGAAAACCGGAACTGTAACGGCCCAGAATTATAAATTGACATTCGGAGCAAATGTAGGCTGGGATAAGGCTCCGGACACCTACACGAAGGACGTGACGGTGCAAGTTGTCGCTTCCGGCGCACAGACTACGGCAATTAGCGAGACGAATGAGTTGCGCAACGCTGTGCTTGACATGCAGGAAGAGGAAAAACAACTCCAGGAAGCCGCCCTGGCGGAACAAGCCGAAAATACGGATGATGTGGCGGTCGTAACAGACGAAACTGCGAATGAATAGATTATAGATCTTCGACTTCTTGAAATCTAGCCCCTGATACGGGGCTAGATTTTTGCGGGGGATTATGTACGAGAAGCTCGGCTTTGCGACCTACTTGCTGCGGTCGCCATGGACGCCGCGGAGGCCAAGTGTCGCACAAGTGTCATGGAGAAGCTTCTGACGAAAATCGAGCACGCGGACTTTATATCCAAAAACTTCCTCGACAACAGGCTTGAGATTCCAGAAATTAGTATTAAGCAATAAGACTACGTCACTATGAATGCGCTTTTCAGCTGGCCAAGTCTCGGCGGGAGGCTGGAGATATTGATCCTGCTTCTTGCGGTCGATAATTTCTTCGAGGAGGGTTTTCTGATTATCGGGATCATTGCGACGCTTCGGAAGTTTCGGGCAAACTTCAAAATAGGCGCCGAGCTCTTTATGTAAAAGTTCGGCGGAAAGTTCGCCAATGTTCGTCAGGCGCTCCCAGCCCGTCGAATCTGGTACGGAGAGCGTAGAAAAAGGCAGATTCTCACGAAGGGTCTGGCAAAATTCGGTGTCGATGAGAGTATTATTCATAATAGCAGTGATGCGGTCCGGATAGATGGTAGCTCTCAAAATGCGATGATAATTAACGCCGACGCTGACAAATTTCTGATCGGGATAAGAGGTGCGTAAATAATCAATTCCCTGGGCAGCGGCATAGCCACCGAGGACAATCAAGTCAACTTTATTAAAATAGGGTGCGAGCTGAGACTCGGCTAACTTGCAGATAGTAGTGGTCGACTTGCCGTCATAGGGAGCGTGCTCCCAGTCAATCACACGGATAATCTCGACAATTTGTAGCTCTTGATCTAGATAATCAGCTACTGCTTCCCCACCCATCCCACCATCAAACACAACGATTTTTAACATAGAATCCTTAACTTTTTCTAATATTACCGCTGATGAGGGCAGGCGAAAATAAGTAGAGGTGAAGTTATTTAACTTTTTGTTAGGTAAAATGAGAAAAGTTTGATTTTATGGCGGTTGTTGCGGTTTTATGAGGCTTTGCGGGGTTTTAAGTTTTGTTGAATTTTATGGGGATTTTTTAGATTTTGCGAAGTTTTGCGGATTTTTCTCTTACATTTCTCGGAAAGTGTGTTATAATAGCGGTAGATGGTTCTGTAGCTCAGTTGGTAGAGCAGAGGCCTGAAGAGCCTTGTGTCGTTGGTTCAAGTCCGACCGGAACCACCATTTTGGAAGTAGATTTTAGGTAAGAATGAAGCCATTTAGCAAGAATGCCACATCGCATAAAGCAATACGGATTACCGTAATTACAGTCGTCGTTGTGGTATTTTGCGTAGTGGCACTTTTTTGTTATATGGTATGGGGGTGGATGCTTGAGCTGGCGGAGCTTGCCGCAGAGTGTGACAGCGGTCGTACTGTCTGGCGTAGAAACCCTGGTGCTTTTTCGAGTTATGTATACGAGATTCGCGATGGAAAGAAAACGATTGAGACAGGGCTAAGGATGAAGCAACTGGATGATTTCTTGGGCGACGATCATTGCACGTTTCTCGGTGGAGGCTAGAGCTTTTTGGTTGGTTTTGCCAATAAAATACTCCCGGGCAGGCGGGAGTATTTTTACTGGTGAGGTTTATTAGCGAGCGATGCAGCGGACGGAAGAGGCGGTACGGCGATAGTCGCTGTCGGTGGGGCCAATGTAAGTATTGGTAAAAGCAAGGAGGGACGCTTGCGTAGCGCTGCTAGCCGTACTGGACCAATAGCGACCGTAAGAACCAGCACTTGTAACGGGGCCAGCACCAGCACTGGCAAATCCGGCGGCTGGGAAAAAGGTCCCTCCGGCCGCCGTGTTAGCTGCGCCAAACCAGTAACCATTAATACCGTTGCTAACTTCAAACGCTGTCGATGAACTGCTATTTGGGTACTTCAGAAAGATAGCCTGTATTTCTCCGTCCGCTCGACCAGTTGGTAAGCGCCAACCTTTTGGGCAAATACTACTGTCGGCAATGTCGCCTGCCGCCTTAGCTTCAGTGCAAGTATTTGCCGTCGCAGCGCACCAAGAATAATATGCACCATAGGTAGTGCTATCTACATAGAGCACACCTTGAGTAGCATCAACATTACCATCACCAATCCATGCGCCACTATTTGGTACAGTATAGTTTGTACTCACATCCGAATCATAACTCGTAATAGCCTTATTAAGTCCTTCTTTCATGCTATCACCAGTAATTCTGAGATTCTGTGTCATCCAACACTTCCCATCACTGAGCT
>CAPHDI010000006.1 GCA_948623715.1 uncultured Candidatus Saccharibacteria bacterium
ATAGGAACAACCAAAACACTCACTGACATACGGGATGACTCTACCTATACTGTAGCGAAACTTTCTGATAATAAGTGCTGGATGACACAGAATCTGAGGATTACTGGTGATAGCTTTAAGATAGATATTGAGACTGGTCGTTCGTGCTTAACAAATTATGATACCGATATCAGTACATCTTGTTATGAATTGCCATATTCTAGTACTGCCGGTTTTTCTGATGATATGTCTTCTGATCTATACTATGGTAATAATATTACTTACGGGGCATATTACTCTTGGTGTGCGGCGACGGCAGGCGCTTGTCAAATTGACGGTGCGCCAATCGCGGCTAATACGGATGCGACCTCAAGTGTTTGCCCGAAAGGATGGAGGTTGCCAAAAGGAGGTATTGGCACTACGAATGAGTTTGCGATTATGGGTGGAGTTACATCTAGCATTTCTGCAAAAACTAGTTATTGGAGTGATGCGAAGAATATATCTTTCGCGGCTGGTATTTTAACCGTGAATGGTAGCGACTGGCCGGCTGCTGGTTACTATAACAATGGCTCTAATATTGTTGGTTCCGGCGGAAACTATTGGTCCAGTAAAGCTGGCAGCGCAACTGCTGATGCGTATTATCTCGCTTTTAATGGAGATACTTTCGTTCCTGCTTACAATAGCGTTCGTCGTAGTGGTCGATCTGTACGCTGTGTGGCGAGGTAATTATTTGAGGAGTTTGGTGAGATGTTTTAATTCTGAGGCGAGGAGGGGGAGATAAGTTTCCGGAGAAAGTTCGGAAATGCTGAGGGTGGCGCTGGCAAAGGTGCCGCCTTTGGCGATTTTTGCGGATGTACGATCTGTGAATCTATTAGTGAGAGTAGATTCGGAAGTTGAGATAATCCCCTGGGGGTCGAGCGCCCAAGAAGTGATTTCATTGCTGAGGCCGTGGAGGCGGGTAAATTCGTGGAAGAGGCTGGCGATGGAGGTATTGTCGCTGAGAGAGACGAGACAGAGCGGAGCCTGATCGGCGGGAAGTAACGAGACGGCGAAATCGTAGGCGGAGCGGAGTGGCGCAGTAAGAGATTCGTCGTTGCTACGGATCTCGGAGAGAATATAGGCATAGAATTCGTCGTCAGTCAAAGAGGCGAGGGCGAGAGTACCGACAGGGCGGTCGCCGAAGCAGAGGCGATAGATGTCGAGGCGGGAAGTAAGCTCGGCGGCGTTAGCGACGAGAGCGAAGAGGCGGGGAGCGTTCCAGCTATTAGTCTGGAAAGTGGCAAGGAGCCAGGCGAAGGCGCGGAAGACCGTAACGGTGTCGAGGCTTGTTGCGAGGCGGAGATTATCGTCACTAGATAGATGTTGATAGATTTCGGCGGAGCGCGGGCCGCAGAGGAGATACTGAGGTTTATGGTTTAGCTCAGAGCGGAGGTGAATCTGGGCAGCGAGGGTACGATCGGTGAGGGCGAGCAAGAGCCCGTAATATTGCCAGAGGTCGGGAGTGTTTGCGTTGCTTTCTAGTAGGGCGCGGAGACGTTGGTGCTCGCGACGATGGGCGAGTGTTTCGTACGTGAGGAGTGCGCTCTTGCCAATGAGAGTGCGGAGGCCGCGGAAACGAAGCGGACGATAATGGAGCGCAAAACTGCCATGGGCGGTCGGCATGACGAAGTCGGAATGGCGCTCATCGCCGATGTGAAGATTTTTCGTAAGATCGAAGCCGGAGCCGAATTCGGCGGAGAGCTTATCAAAGATTTCGCCGGTGTGTTTTGAGGCGCTGAGGTCGCTAGAGCAGGCGCCGCCGTCGAAGATGTGGATATTTTTAATGTCAAGAAGAGTGCGAATTTGGCCGATACCAAAACGGCTGTCGGTGAGGAAGTAGAGTTTTAGCTCGGGGTGGAGTTGCTTGATTTCAGTGAGTTGATCGAGAAGGTCGGTATTGACATGGGTGTTGGCGATTTCGAATTCAAGGGCGGTACGGATGAGTTGGACGAGCAGTTGAAACTTATCGTCGGAAGTAAGCTGCAAATTATATTTAAAGCTAAGATATTCGATCATGACGTCGAGATCGAGGTCGAGGCGATGAGTGTGGCGAGACGATTTAACTTGATGGGCGGCATAAGTATAGGCGTCGTAGATCTCGTGAGCAGTAAAAGTAGTAGAAAATGTGTTTTGCAGAGCAGGTAGCCACTGACGGGCGAGGTCATAGCGGCGGAGCTTCGCTGGCCAGTAGGCGCGGAGAAGAATAGTATCAAAAATGTCGACAGTGAGCGAGGTGAGATGATGCTCGTCGATAAGATTGAGAATGCGCTTAGAAATAGTGGGGTACATAATAATAAAATGCCCACCGGTTGTTAATAATTGTATATATTATAGCGCAAAGTTGCGAAAAAGTCTAGAGTATTACGAACCAGTCATCGACATGATATTCTTCCCCACTGACGCTGGCGGCAGCTAGTAGGGGTTGAAGATGGGTAAATTCGCGATGAGAGGAAAGAAAACTTTGGGCGGCGTAGCGCATCTGAGCTTGTTTCTCGGGAGTAATCTGATCGAGAGGAGTGCCACGAGCGGAAGTTTTGCGGTACTTAACTTCAGTGAAGTAAATTTTATCTTCAGAGGTAGAGATAATGTCGATCTCATAAGTTTTGGTTTTGAAATTATGAGCGATGATAGTGTGATTAAGATTATTTTCAAGATAGGTGATGACAGTGCGCTCGGCAGTTTGGCCGGTAGATGTGGCGGTGTGTTTGATATTGTTGTCGGTATTTAGTGATGGGCATGTATGGCTGTCGGGATTGGCGGCGAGGATTTCGCGAATGGGGCGGAAGCTGCGACGGTGCTCGGGGCAGACGCCGTGAGTAAGGAGGGATTGTTTATGAAGAGCGGTACCGTAGCCGACATGCTTTTCGAAACCGTATTCGGGGTATTTTGTAGCGAGGTCGATCATGTAGCGATCACGAGCGACTTTAGCGATGATAGAGGCGGCGGAAACTTCGGGGATGAGAAGATCGGCCTTTTTTAGGACAGTAACGTGATCAGCGAGTGGTGTGTCGCGGAGAAAATTGACAGTGCCGTCGATGACGATTTCGTCAAAATGTTGTTTCGTTTTCAAGACTTGTTTAACGGCGCGACGGCAGACAAGCTTGAGACCATTACTAAGTCCATATTGGTCAAGTTCGGCAGCGGAGACCCAGCCAAGACCGGTCGCAGCGGCATGTTCAAGGAGGATGGTGTTTAGGGTTTCGCGTTTTTTGGCGGTGAGTTTCTTAGAGTCGGTTAATAATTCCCATTCTGGACGGTTTTGGCCTAAAATAACCGCACCTATGACTAACGGCCCCGCCCAGGGGCCGCGTCCTACCTCATCGATACCGAGAAGAATTTTACTCAGCTTTCGCTTCCTCGGCAGCTGGTTCAGCTGCGACAGGTTCAGCGACTTTCTCTTCAGGGAGAGTGTTGACGGCGATGCGATCGAAAGCCTTGTTGGTCAAGCGAGCAGATTTACCGGAGCGCTCACGAAGGAAGGAAAGATTCTTGCGGCGAACTTTCGCGCGGTGAACAATTTCAATCTTCTCAACGAGAGGGTTATGAATCAAGAAAGATTTCTCGACACCGACACCAGAAGCGACCTTGCGGACGGTGATGCGGGCAGTGTGAGAATCTTTGCGGTCAGTGCGGATGACGACACCTTCAAAGACCTGAGAGCGGAATTTCTCGCCTTCTTTAATTTTCTGAGTGACGCGGACGGTATCACCAGAACGCACGTCAACAACAGCGGACTTCTTCTGGGCGTCACCAATCTTTTTCAAATCTGTAAAACTCATAATTTAACCTTTATATTACAACTTTCTTTATTTTATCATACTTTTGTGATTTTGAGAAGAGGAAAAACTTATTTTTGTTTGAGAGCTTCGCGAACACGCTCTTCGACGGGGAGATTTGGATCAACATCGGCGAGGGCAGCAGTAGCTTCTTTGAGTGGGAAGCCGAGAGCGATGAGGGCGTCGAGAGCTTCGTCGCTGGGGGTTTTTGCCGCGGAGGCGGCGACAAATGTTTCACTACGGCCATAATGTGAGGGGAGACCGACTTTGTCGCGGAGGTCGACGATGACGCGTTCGGCGGATTTTTTGCCGACGCCACTGGCTTTGGCGATGAAAGCGGTATCATCATTAGCGATAGCGTTGCGGACTTCTTCGGGGGTGCTGAGGCTGAGAATGCTCATGGCGGCTTTGGGGCCAATACCATTAACGGAGATAAGCATCTCAAAAAGTTTCTTTGCGGCGAGGCTGAGGAAGCCGTAGAGATCTTCTCCGTTCTCGCGGACGGAGTGGTGAGTGTAAAACTTGACGGAATCGTCGACGTTGACGGATTCGACGTCGGGCGCACTGATGGTGATTTCATAGCCGACGCCGTGGACATCGACAATGACGGAGTTCATGAACTTTTCGGTAATAAGGCCAGAAATGTGCGCGATCATGATAGGGCTATTTCTTCTTGCCGCCGAAGAGATTTAGGATGATGAAGACGAGAATAGCGGCGCCAAGTGCGCCAAGAGAAACGTACATTGGCCAGAGAGCAGGCTCAGTCTCTTCCTCGACGATCTCTTCGGTTTCATCAACTACTATATCAGTAGATCCGTCGGACGGCGTCTCAACGTCGTTAATCGGGGCCTCAGCGCCTTCAATCGGATCTTCGGTGATCGGCTCGGAGATAGGCATGATATTATCTTCGTCGCTAGTAGTAGTGATGCAGGCGTCGGCGTCGGGAGTAGCAATGCAGTCGACTTCGTCGGCGAAGACGGATGTGCTGCCTAAGCTAAGACTGACAGTCGTCAGTAACGCTGCGATTAATAAAGTTAAATTTTTCATAATGATGCCTCCTTGTTTATTAAATTATAGCATGGATTAGTGATTTTTATCAACAAAACTATGGACGATAGCGACGGCGAGGGCGTCGGCGGCGTCATCGGGCTTGGGGACGGTTTCGAGCTTGAGGTGGACGCGGACCATTTCTTGGACCTGTGGTTTGTGGGCCATGCCGTATCCGCAGATAGCATTTTTAATCTGATTTGGGCTATATTCGAAGATGGGGAGATTGTATTGTTTTGCAACGAGAAGACAGACGCCGCGCGCCTCGGCGACAGAGATACCGGTAGTGATGTTTTGCTTGAAAAAGAGCTTTTCGATAGCCATGACGTCGGGTTGGTCGGCGTCGATAATTTCGTGAAGTGAAGTATAGATATCAAGAAGACGGTCGGGGAGTGGAGTATGGGGCGGCGTAGAAATGACGCCGTAGTCGAGAGCGGTCGCGTCTTCGATGACGCCGAAGCCGCAGATGCCGGTGCCGGGGTCGATACCTAGAATGCGCATGAAGCTCCGTATATGGATTTTGTCATATTATTCATTGACGTAATCGATTAAGGTGGTGCGCAGGTCTTTCACGGGGATGACAAAGGGGTCTTTGATCGTGGCAGGTGCGATAGCATGAGCGAAGCCGAGCTTCTTCGCTTCGGAAATACGTTGATCGGGGCGGAAGGCGGAGCGGATCTCGCCGCCGAGGCCGACTTCGCCGAAGACTACAAAATCTTCGGAAAGTTTACGACCGGCGGCGGCAGAAGCAAGGGCAAGACAAATCGCGAGGTCGGCAGCGGCATCTTGAATCTTTAATCCACCGACGACGTTGACGAAAATATCTTTGTCGCCGAGTTTGAGCTTCGTGCGGCGTTCGAGGACGGCAATGAGAAGACCGAGGCGGTTAAGGTCGAAGCCGGAGCTGGTACGCTTCGGGTAACCGAAAGAAGTGGGGCTGACTAGGGCTTGAATTTCGACAAGGATGGGGCGGGTGCCGTCAAGAGTGGCGAGAATGATGGAGCCGTCGGTGTTTTGGCGCTCAGAGAGGAGGGCGGCCGAGGGATTTTTTACCTCGGCGAGGCCGGACTGGCGCATTTCGAAAATAGCGGCTTCGCTAGTGGAACCGAAGCGATTTTTTACGGCACGGACGACTTTAAAACCGCCGTAGCGATCGCCTTCGAAATTTAAGACAACGTCGACAAGATGTTCGAGAACTTTTGGACCAGCGAGGGTGCCATCTTTCGTAACATGACCGACGATAATGACGGCGGTACCAGAAGATTTCGCAGCGCGGATGATAAGATTGCCACAATTCGTAACTTGGGAGATGCCGCCGGGAGCAGAAGAAATCTCGGCGAGAGCGAGGGTTTGGATTGAGTCGACAATGACGAGGTCAAATTCGCCGCCTTCAATAGTTTTTGCGATGTCGTTGGCGGAGTTGCTGCTGGCGAATTTCAAGCGATCGGAATTAGCGCCGAGACGGACAGCACGAAGCTTGACCTGGCCGGCGGATTCCTCGCCAGAGACATATAAAACGTCCTTCGTCTCGGAGATGTGGGCACAAATTTGCATGAGGATAGTGGATTTACCAATGCCGGGTTGGCCAGAAAGCAGCGAGACTGACCCCATGAGAATACCGCCGCCGAGAACTTCATCAAGATCTGGGAAACCGGTCTGAAGACGATCGCGTTGATCAGAAGATTCAAGCTTTGTGATGCTGGTAAACTTAAGCGTTTTGCCGGAGGTTTGGCCGCGGGAGACAGCGTTTTTCTCGCTGGCGATATTTTCGATAGATTCTTCGACGAGAGAGTTCCAGGCGCCACATTTCGCGCAGCGACCGGTCCATTTTTGATAGGCGGCGCCGCATTGTTGACAGATGAATTGAGAATGAGATTTGGCCATATGAGATATTATAACATAGGAAAGTCTTTATGCTTGCCATAATCTTGTTCGTTTGATATGATAGATAAGTCGCAGAAGGTTAGGTCGATTAGCTTTTATACTGCTAGCCGTCGTGTGACGCAATTTAAACAGGAGAATGAATGCGTAATAAACAAAAACGTCCAGTTGTTATGCGTCGGGAAAAGAATTTTCCGCCCGCACCCTGGCAGGAATTTATCGAGATTGATCCTAAATTCTAGTTTTATACGCTTAAGCCCCATTTACTTAATGTAGATGGGGCTTTCTTGATAGTTTTTAAAGGTTATTTTGACTCAGACTTATTGTCGGTTTTCTTTTCGTTGGTGATTCCCTTTTCGGCAAGACGCTTGTCGATGGCGGCACGGAGCTTGTCGAGGAACTGAGCGGTGGTGATTTCTTTGCCGCCATTGTCTTCTTTGCGTTGGCCAACGAACTCGTCTTCGACGTAGAAGGACGGAGTGAATTCGACGCCGGTTTTCTGAGCGAGACTTTCGTCGAAGTCGATTTTCTTGCGGACGGCATCGCTGCCCATGTCGGCACGGAACTTCTCGAGGTCACCTTTGCCGTCACTGACTTTCATGAAATATTCTTCAAATTGAGTCTGGCGGGTATCAGCGTCGGAGTAATACCAATCGTTAAGGTTGGCGAAGAGAAGGTCTTTGTATTCTTTCCAATAGCCCTGCTGAGCAACGGCATTGGCGGCAGAAGCGGCAGCGGTACCGTTTTGATGATAGGACATAATAGTAGTGCGGAAGACGATAGCGATATTGTCGCCATATTCCTCTTTGAGCTGATTAATATAGGGGTTCATCGGAGCGCAGGCGGTGCACTGATAATCGCCGTACTGATAGATGATGACTGGAGCATCAGGGTTGCCCTCAATATTCTCGGGGAGATTACCACTAGCTTCGTTGGCTTCGAGAATCTGGAAAGGATTGTCGATATTGCTGGTGAGATTGGTGATATTGTTGGCTTCGGCATTTTTCTGCCAGATTGAGATGCCCAGTAAAGCACCAAAAGCGACAACTAACACGCCGATAATAATCCAAGTTTTCTTATTCATGTTCCTCCGTTTCTCCGTGGTGAGATGTCTGTCTCATTTTGATAATTCTATAGTATAATTATAGCATGGATAGAGCGAATACGAAACCCTCAAAACCAACACGGCGACTTACGCAAAAGCGCGAAAGATCGTCGGCGTCATCGGTGGAGTTTAAGCGGGTGATGCAGGAGTCGGGGTCGGTTTTGAAAAAACTGTGGGGAAAGTTTCGTGAGTTGCTCCGAAAGATGAAAATGAGGCTGAAGAAGTTGCGCAGAGATTTTTTGATCTCGTATACGCGATGGGTAGATCCGAGACTGGAACCATATCGGGAGAAGAAACTTGGACAGATGGAGCGGGCACCGGAAGCGCCTGTAGTGGTGAATGAGGTAATTCATGCTCCAGAACCACCCGCGACGCGAGATGATCTCTTCGCGTTGATGCGAGAGGCGCCGATGAGCGTGTTATCTCCGCAAGAGCGGAAAGCGATGGCGGCGGTGCTGAGTCTGCCGGATGTAAAGGTGGGCGAGATTATGACGCCACAGCTGAAAATGGTGTTTGTAAGTAAAGACGAGATGCTTGGTCCGCTGACGTTGGATAAGTTGTATCGGTCGGGGTTTACGTATTTTCCGGTGGTGGACGCGCGGAAGCATATTATTGGGACGCTGCATACGGCATTGCTAAATAGTCTCGATGTAAAGGAAACGCAACCGGCGGAGTCGGTGATGGACCCGCGAGTATATTTCATCCGGATGGATTATAGCCTCGAACAGGCACTAAAAGCGTTTCTGAGGACGAATAGTCAGCTGATGATGGTGGTGGATCGGTATGAAAGATTGGTCGGGATGCTGACTTTTGAGCAGATTATGAATTATCTGTTTAGCGAGAAGTTTCAGGATGATTTCGACCGAGATAATGATCGGACGGCGGTGGCGAAGAGAAAATAAAATAGCCCTCGGAGGGGCTATTTTTATAAGCTAGTTATTCACCGCTGTAATAGTAACAGTAGTAGAGTATTCTCCAGCAGGTAATGTCGGAGAGATCGAGACTCCAATACCAAAAGTATGTTTAGTAGATTGAGATTCTTCATTATATTCTTCTGTATTGTAATAATTTGTCGGTGTAGTAGTTATTGCAGAATAAGCTCCATTTTGGTCCAGTATACCCCAAGCATTAGTCTTAGCTTGGACATTAGAGGAGGCAGGGATGGAGTTAGCAGAAGTTGGTTCGTCGGAGTTGTTAGGATTAGTGAGAGAAGTTTTATTAGCACTGAGCTGTACGGCATAAGTAGTATTAGCAGAAATAGTAGCGGAGATTTCTCCTTTTGTAACTAGATTAGGGTCAACTTCTTTATTCATGCCGGAAGTAGCGTCGATGGAGATCACGGGCGGGACGACTACTGCGATAATATCAATATTTTTTGATGGCCAACTTTCGGCGATACAACGAATAGAGAGACCTTGGTAACGATTATTGGTGGTGGCAGGGCTAATGTTGTTACTGCCGAAGGTAAGGTGGGATGCGCCTGTTTCGCTAGTAGCCGTGCCAGACCAATAGTAGCCGCCGGGGCCTGTATAAATTGGAGAACTTTCGCCGTGCCAGACGAATCCGGCAGCTGGAAAGAAGGTGCCGCCCGAAATTGCATCTGCCGCGCCAAGCCAGCGACCGTTCTTACTGTTGTTAGTAGTCCAGGTTGCTGTAGTATATTTATTGTAGAGCGCTTGATACTCTCCGTCGTTTCCGCCAGTTGGGAGACGCCAGCCTTTCGGGCAGATACTAGAGGCAGCCTGCTCGTTTTCTCCTGAGTTAGTTTCATCAGTCGTCTTGCATCCTGCTGTTGCTGCGCACCAAGTGTAGTATGCGCCATACCCATCGTCTATTGCAGCAATAATGCCTTGTGCTGCATCGTCGATACTGACCCATGCTCCACTGGCAGGCAAAGGATAGTCCACATTTACGTCAGTATCAGCGCTAGTTAAAGTTATGGAATGTCCAGTTGCCACTAAAGTTTCTTGAGAGATTCTTAGGTTTTGTGTCATCCAGCATTTGCCATCGGAAAGTTTTGCAATGGTGTAAGTAGAATTATCGCGAGTATCAGTAAGTGTAGCACTATCTCCAATTTTCATATTATAACAGATACCAGGACGCATTTCTTGCATGGTAGAGATGTTATCAATGCTTAATGTCGCAGCGGAGACTTCTTCTGTATATGGATTATACCGCCAAGGTTGGGATAATGCTGCAAATAAGAGCGATAGTACATAATACTTTGCTAATATATAACTTATTAGATAAGTTATTATAAGTTACTGAATTATTATATAACTTTCTAAATTGATAAGGTTTAGTTTTCTTTATTTTTAGCATTATGCCCTCCTTTGGCGTATGTGTATAAGTTGTTTCTCGCGGAGGACTTTTTGTAAAAGCAGCATGTATGTAAAGGCTTAAACAAAAATGGCACCACGAGCGGTGTCTTAAGCCTACAACCTATCAAAACACAGTAAACTGGTTCTCATATGGTTTACTCATGATGCCATTATTACATATGAGCAACCAAACAAAAACGTTTTGATAGTTATATTGTAAACTTAAGACATTTCTATTGTAGCATAGAAACCGCGCTTTGGTGCGAAAAAGTTATGAGTTATAATAGAGCCATGATGACGAACTTTTGTTTCTTCGATGTTGCAGTACTCGTGATTTTTGCGGTAAGTATGATTTTGGCGGTGGAAGCGGCGATTCGTGTAAATCGAGCAGTTGGGTATGCATATTTATTCTTCTCGATTTTATTGCCGATACTATTATATATTGGGGTTTATTACACAAGTGCCGAGGTAAATATTACGTCGGGAAGCACTTGGGCGAGATTACATTTATTTTTACAGAACTATTGCGGAAATGCGTGGATGTTTTGGATGATTATATTTGCGTACAATTTATTAGTATTCGGCGGAATATTATTATTGATTAGAATGTACAACTTACGAAAGGTTAAGCATTCGAAAAAGTCGTAGATAAAAGCTAAAGAGCTTTCGTGGTGACTTTATTGCCGCCAGTGTAGTAAGTACCGTTAGCGTAGATGCCATCTACGAGTGTGCCGGTATGAGTGCCGCTAGCGGAAATAGTATAAGTAGTGCCGCTTTTTAGCTCAGGAGTACTAATGACGACGGTGCGGAAGCTTTTCGGGGCGGAGAAAGAAATGATCGTTTTACCGGAATCGTCGAGGAGGGCGACCGGAGTATCTTTACTAATAGATTGGCTGAGGGTGGCGGTGAAGGAAAGCTGTTCCGAGGAGGTGAGAGGGGTTTCGAGCATGCTGGAGCCGAGAGCGACAACAGTGCCGCCATTAATCGCAAAGCCGGCATCTGTGTCGATCCCGGCATCACCGCCAGTGTCGCTACCGATGACGAAGATAGTGCCGCCGTTGATGATGGCGTTTTTGTTTGAGTCGATACCGTCGCCACTGGCGTCGATATAGAAAGTGCCGTCATTGATCGTGATGGTATCGCCGTCGCCGCCAGCGTTGATGCCGTCATCGGCAGAAGTAATGCGGTAAGTACCGCCATTAAAGGTGATCGGCTTAGCCTCGGTGGCGATTCCCTCGCCTTCAGTCTGTTCGCCGTTGACAATAAGAGTGCCTTCGCCTTCGAAAATTAGCTCGGCATTGCTGAAAATGCAACCGTCGTAGATAGATTTGCCGCCGTCGGTGAGGGTATTGACGCTATCTTTCGTGGTGCTAATAGTAATTTTATTAGCGGCGAGGCCGACGATAGTAGCAGTGCTAGGGTTAGTAATAGTAATACCGTTGAGGATGAGTTTTACATCGGCATCCGCAGCATCGACGATGACAGAATGCGCGAAGGATCCGGTGAGGGTGTAAGTGCCAGGTTTTGTGATGGTGAGATCGGAAGTCTGGCTGTCAAGATTAATCTTTTCGGAATTGGCGATATTGTCCTTGTCGAATTCGGTCTCTTCGCGGGAGGAAGTCGAATCGCACTGCGGGCAGGGATCTTCATAGGTGGTATCGATCGAGAAATTATTTACGAGGACGAGTAGAGTGCTGAGGATAATAGTTGTAAGGGTGGTCGCGAGAATGAGGATGAGGGTGCGGTCGGGATTACGATAGAAATCACTTTGAATCGCGGACATAATAAGGTAGATACCACTGAGTGAGAATATTAGAGCGCAGAGGACTAGTATAATAATATACGGTATGGCGATATGCACGGATAGGCGGGGGTTCCCTAGCTCAGGGTAGTAGACGTCGCTGAATTGGTCCGGGGCAGATGGAGCTTGCGCTGGAGGCTGGCTGACATTAGTGTCGTCGGGGCGGTTATTTTCGTTAGGCGTGTTAGTGGGGCGATTAGCGTCGTCTGGTTGGAAAGTTGTGTAACTTCCTGAATGACGGTTCCAGGGGAGAGAGTCTTGGAAATCTTGGTTGGCTTGTGAGACGGCGACGATCGATGTAACGACGATACCTATGAGTGAGAGACACATGAGGACCCAGGCGAGAGGATTGAGAATATGATCAAGCGGTTTGGTAGGGTAATGAGTTTTCTTAGCTTTCATAATATTAGTGTAGCAGGAAAAAGTTAAAATAGAATAAATTGCGCAAAGAAATAAGACGGGTCTGGCAATCTAAACGAGGATAAGCATGGTGCCGATAACGAGACAGGCGACGATGATACGGTATTTGCCGAAGCTCTGGAGGGATTTTGGCTTTTTCAAATAACTTAATACAAAAGTCAGGGCGAGCCAGCCGACGATGAGGGCGACGAGATTACTAAGGAGGAGCGGACCAACATTTGCAGCGAAATAAGTCCGGCCGGTCTCGGAGAGAAACATTTTCAGACAGACAGCACACATGAGCGGGATGCTGGCAAGAAAAGAATACTCGGCGGCAGACTCGGAATCGAGGCCAGTGAGGCGGCCGGCGATAATGGTAGTGCCGGAGCGAGAAGTGCCAGGAATGAGGGCAAAAGTCTGTAAGATGCCGATAATGAGGGCGCGGGCAGGCGTGAGATGCTCTTCGTTTTCGAGCTTCGGCATGTGGGGGAGCTTGTCGATGAGAATCATGATAATACCAACGATACCCATAGCGCCGGCGACGGTGAAAATGGAGTTGAAAAAGTCGCTATTTTCAATTAAATCGCCGAGGAGGAGGCCAGCAAGGCCGGCGGGAATGCAAGTGATGACGATATTGATAGCGAGTTTATAATTACGCTCACGGAAGACGTTGGTGATGATTTTCCAAATACGTTTACGGAAATAGAAAATTAGAGCGAGTAGAGTGCCGAGGTTGATAAATTCAAGAAAAAGGTGAAAGTTTTCGGCCGGGAAGTTGAAAATCTGGCGGACGATTTCGAGATGCCCAGAGGAAGATACGGGAATAAATTCAGTAATGCCTTGTACGAAACCCAGTAAGATCGCTTCAAAGATATCCATGTATATATTATAGCACGATTTATTTTCTTGTACCGAATAGAATACGGCGGACTTTTTCTAGAATTGGTTTAACCTGTTCGAGACCGAGAAACCAGCCAGCGATAAGATAAACGAGAAGCGAAACGATACTGATGAGGCAGAATTTCGGAAAAGTCGTGAAGAAGGAGTCGTCACTGGCCATAAGTGGGAAAAATTTCGTCATAGAATAAGCAACGCAACCGGTGACGATGGTGGCGAAGGTAATTTTGCCGAATTCGCGCCAGAAATCTTTATTTAGTAATTTATTATTGCTGCGTTTCTGGAGAAGACAGATAAGAATGGCGACTTCAACCACGGCGCCGATAGATTGTGCCCAGCCGAGGCCTTCGGGGCCGCAGCCAATAAGGGTAAAAGTGATGGCGAGGAGAATGGTGAGGCCGACGGCGATAATCGAGACGACAAAAGGAGTCTTAGTGTCTTGTTGGGCGTAGAAGCCGCGCGTAGCGATGTGAAAGACGGAGTGGGCGAAGATGGAGATAATTAGAGTTGCAAGAATCGAAGAGATAAGTGCGTCGCCACCGTTTTTAATGAAGCTGACGACGTAGCCGCGAGCGAAGAAAGCGATAATCGCGATCGGCATAGAGATCCAAACAATTGTGCTAAGGGCGGTGCGGAAGGTCTTACGAAAGGCTTCATCCTTCCCCTCGCCGAGTTCTTCGGTGAGTTGCGGAAAGAAGGCGGTCGAGATAGCAACGCCAACGAGATTGACGGGCATTTGGGAAAGGCTATAGGCTTGATTATACGAACGTAGGGCGCCGGCACCCATGCGAGAAGATAAATTCGTGGTGACGATAGTATTAAGATAATCGATTCCCTGGTCGAGGGAGCGGGCGGGGAGGAGCTTTAGTACAGAACGGAAGCCTTGATTGCGCCAGTTGATTTTGAATTCATAATCGAAACCGAGGCCAATCAGCCCGATCAGACTGACGGTGAGCTGAAGGACAGCGCCGAGGACGACGCCAAGTGCAACGCCCATGATACCCCCTTCGAAAATTTGCCAGCCGAAGATATTGATGCCGCCAGTAAACCAGACGATACCGATGAGAATGCCGACATTGTAAAGGGCTGGTGCGAGAGCGTAAAAAACGAAGCGACCGAGAGCTTGCTGGATGCTGGAGAGGATTGTCGAGATCGAGAAGAGGAAGGGGTTAATAGCGATGACGCGCATCATATTGATAGCGAGAATCATGCCGGATTCGTCAAGGCCGGGCCCGACGACGTACCGGACGAGCGGATCGGCGAAGATCATAATTAGAATCGAAGCGCCGAGAGTGAGAAGTGCCATGAGATTAAGTACGCTAGAACTTAACTCCCAGGCGGACTTTTTATTGCCGGCAATGAGGCGCTGATTGAAAACTGGAATGAAGGAGACGGCGAGAGCTCCAGAGGTGAGAATAAAGAACATGAAATCAGGAATCGTGAAGGCAGCAGTGTAAGCGTCGATACCGGTCGGGTAGGTGTCAAGGTAGTAAGAGTTGAGTAGGCGGTCACGGAAAATACCGAGCAACGCAGAAATGAGAGTTGAGCTAGCCAAAACGATGGCGGCGAATTGGACCGACAACTTACGATTGGCGAGAGCGACGACGGATTTGAATCGGAATCGACGACGCCCACGCGGCGGTTCGGATGGATTTTGCGTTTCCGCCATTAAATCTCGTTAGCTCCACCTAAATATGGTTTCAAAACTTCAGGGACTTTCAGCTTGCCGTCTTTCTGGGCGTAGTTCTCAATGACTGCAACCATAGTGCGGGCGAGTGAAATGGCAGTACCGTTGAGGGTATGGACAACTTCGACTTCGCCGTTTTCGCGACGGACACGAATATTGAGACTGCGAGCCTGGAAATCAGTACAGTTAGAGCAGCTAGTAAGTTCGCGATATTTTTGATCGACGGGCGACCAATATTCGATATCATATTTCTTCGCAGCGGGAGCACCGAGGTCGCCTGCAGCGATATTGATGACGCGATAAGGGATGCCGAGTTCTTGCCAAATGTTTTCCTCGACTTCACGGATCTTTTCGTGCATATCTTTCGACTGCTCAGGAAGGCAGAAAACATACATTTCAAGCTTATTAAACTGGTGGACACGGAAGAGGCCACGAGTATGCTTACCGTAAGTACCGGCTTCTTTACGGAAGCAGGCGCTGTAGCCGGCGACGCAGATTGGGAGATCTTTCTCGTCAAGAATCTCGTCCATATAATAACCAGTAAGAGGCATCTCGGCGGTAGCAATCATAGCAAGGTCTTCGCCTTCGATATAATACTCATCGCTCTGTTCGCTGCTGCGAGGATTAAAGCCGCAACCTTCGAGGACTTTGCTAGAGACCATGTCTGGGACGGTCATGAAACTAAAACCGGCTTCAGTGACTTTTTTTAGGCCGAATTGTAATAGAGCGTTTTCGAGGAGGGCGAGACCGTTTTTCAAGTAATAGAACTTTGCGCCGGCAACTTTTGCGCCACGTTCAAAGTCAACCCAGTCGCGGCTAAGGGCATAGTCGAGGTGATCGACGCCTTCGTCGGTAGTTTTCTGATCGCCCCAGGACTTGATTTCAACGCTACATTCTTCCCCGCCAAGTGGTACGTCGTCAAAGATAATATTCGGGACTTTGGCGAGATTGTCGCGAAGCTGCTTTTCGATTTCAGCAAGTTTCGGTTCTTCAGCGGAGAGTTTAGACTTAATTTCTTTAGCTTGAGCGAGGATTTCAGGTTCGGGTTTACCTTTGCCCATTTTGGCAGAAACTTCGTTGCGTTGACGGCGGAGTTCGTCGACCTCTTGCAGAAGCGAACGACGTTTATCGTCGAGTGCGAGGAGTGCGTCAATGTCGACAGAGTAACCCTTTTCGGCGGCTGACTTTTTGACTAAATCTTGATTTTTCCGGATGAAATTAATATCTAACATATTTATATTCTATCACAATTAACTTAATATGAGGTAAGGTTTATGAAACTGCTGATTATTTGGTGGGTGAAAGCAGATGTGGCTTGATTACCAACCGCCACCACCGCCACCACCTCCACCCCCGCCGGAGAAGCCACCACCGCCACCACCGGAAAATCCAGAGCTGGAATTACTGACGGTGGAGTGAACAATGGTTGAGGAGACGGAGTTGCTGGCGGACATCATTGCGGCACTGAAGTCGCGAGCGGAGAAAGCGCCAATGCCGATAAACCAGGCCGGAGAGGTGACGTCATCGAATTCGTAATAGCGGCTGAGTTCTTCGAGCCAAGTTTTCTCCATTTTGAAGATAACGGCATAGGGGAGAAGTTTTTCGTAGATCTTCACGACACCTTCATGGGTAGTATCGGCGCCTTTGACGCTTTGGAGAAGTTTGAGGCGCTCGGCTTCGGCCATACTCATGTAGAGTTTGAGCCCTTCAAGATATTTGGAGGCGTCGAGGCCTTTTGTAGTAATGCGGAAATAGCGGGCAGTCAACATGTAAATAACGATCGAGCTGATTAACATAAGGATAACGGCTGTGATGATAACGGCATGAAGCGGACCAGCGCCGATAAGCTCGCCATAAGATGGCTGGTAATCGGCGGTGAAAATAATTAGGAAAATGCCGCCAATCATCCAAATGATGAAAGCAATGAGAAGCCATTCGGGATAATTATGGGCTTTCTTCGCGCTATCGTCGGGTTTAGCGACTGGGTCAGAGGTCTTTTCGGTGGTGTCGTTGGCGGATTTGGCTGCGGAAGTTTTGGATTTTTTAGGGTCTACGAGTAAACCTTTTCGAATAAGCCCATCGCTAACTTGTTCGTTGAACTTATTAAGTAGTTTTGTAAGTTCAGTTGTGGCGGTATGAGATTTGACGGTAATTTCCTGGTCTTTGCGAAGTGATGTATCACTACCGGCGAGAATTTTGAGGACGGTAGCCTGCTGCTTGTTCATGGTATTAGTCTTGATACGGATTTTCCAGCCAGTCTTCTTCTTTCCGAAAGCGCCGTCCTCCTCGGTTTTAATTAACTCGACTTTGTGATTAACGGCGAGATCGATGAGAGTGGCGACTTTCATATCGCCGGTAGCGCCTTTGCCGATATAATTATGAGCAGCCTCGGCGACAGTGAGGTCTTTGAGTGGAGTGTATTCAGGTTTGGTGAAAAGATTTTTATAATATTTGCGCTTCTCGGCAGTGGAGGAGAGTGCGAGGATCATGAGGACGATGGTCAGGGCGGCCGCGAAAATAACTCCTACGGTGACGGCGACTAAGGTATAGTTATAGGAAACTTTGGCTGGAGCAAAAGTACCATCTTCAAACTGGAGGACAAAAGTGAGGTTCTCGCCGGCACCTAGCTTGCCAGTGGAAGCGAACTCGATGACAGTGTCACTTTTATGTTCATCGTCAAATTCGACTTCTTCGGTAAGTTTTGTGATTTTACATCGTTCGGAACCTTTTTCACCATATTTACCGACGTAGCAGGACGTATCACCAGTAAATTTATCGGCAATAGCATTATCGAGATGGATACGGGCGACGACGCTATTGAAACGTTGCTTCCAGTCATTGCCGTTGCTGTCCCAGTAAAGTTCTTGAAACTTTTTGCCATCTTGCTCGTGATCGAGGGTGACATTTTGAAATTCATAAATCAGAGTATAAAGTTGCTCGCCAGTAACATATTTATCGGGATCGCCGATATAGACAATAAAGTTACCGTCGCCAATTTCGACTTTTTCGACATTTTCATCCACCTCATTACGCTCAACGTGCATGTAGATGGTATTGTCGCTCTCCATGGTGAGATTTTTACTGTCATTATTCGTAAAGGGGATAACGCGGGTGATACCGTGGTTTTGGCTATAGGTCGGGAAAACGGCGAGGAGTTCTTCGACGACCACCATCTTGCTCATGCCGTCTTCGTCGCGATATAAGTAATAGTCGGCAACAAAATCATTGAAGTAAAAGTTATTGGCGCTTGAAGTGGTAGTATAAGTTGTATTGCTGTAAGTTGTTGCGTAAGTCGGAGCGGCGAGCATAAGAGCGGTAAAAACGGTAACTATTAGGGTCAAGGAAAAATTCTTAACGATATTAAACATTTTGCGCCTCCTTGAGGACGGAGCGAAGAGCGTTGACGGATTTTTGGAATTTTACACCTTCAGCTTCCGTGAGGTCGAGGTCGAGGCGGCGGATAATTCCTTCACGACCGACAACGGCCGGAAAGCCGTTATAAATACCGGCGTTGTCATCGAGCGATGATACAGGAAGTACGCGGCGTTCATCGTTTAGGATGCAGTTAATAATGCGGACAACGCAGGCTCCGATGCCGTAATGAGTGGCACCCTTACGTTTAATAATTTCGTAGGCTTTGTCGCGAACGGATTTTTCGATCTCGTCGAGCTCGGCTTTTGGTAGTAAGTTGGAGATTTTCTCTCCCCCAACGTTAGCATTTGACCAGAGCGCCATTTCGGTATCACCATGCTCACCGATCTGGTAGGCATGGATAGATTTTGGATTGACATTGAGGCGTTCGGAGAGACAGAGACGAAGGCGAGCGGAATCAAGGACGGTGCCGCTGCCGATGACGCGCTCGGACGGGAGGTGAGAATAGCTCCAGGTTAGAAAACTTAGGGTATCGACGGGGTTAGAGACGACGAGAAAGATGCCATCAAATCCAGAAGCCATGATTGGGCCGACGATACTCTGGAGAATCTTTGCATTCTTTTCGACGAGGTCGGTGCGAGTCTCACCAGGTTTTTGATTAGCGCCGGCGGTGATGATGCAAATGTCGCAATCGGTTGCGTCTTCGTAGCTGCCGGTACGAATCTTAAGAAAACTCGGAGCGACGGCGAGTGCATCACGGAGATCCATGACCTCGCCCTCAGCATCATCCATGTTAATATCTGTTAGAATTATTTCTTTGACCGGTGTGCGCTGATTAAGTAAAGCGTAAGCAATACTTGAACCAACGTTGCCGGTCCCCACGATCATTATTTTTCCACTCATACTAAACTTATTGTAGCATAAAATTTTTGAGTTAAATAAGTTTAGTCAAAAATAGTTTTCGCGTAAAGTTCATGGAGCTCATCATCGTCGAGAGCGCGGATGAGGAGGCTACCGTTTTGCTGATCGACAGTATAGGCGGCGATTTCATGGAGAAAAGTTTCATAATCGGCATCACCAAGAACGCCGCCGTCCTGAATCTGAAAGACAACTTTCCAAGCATGAATGATGTCGGTGTTAAGCTCGAAATCTTCACCGGGATGAAGCGATATGATGGCGGGCTGGTTAGATTGTAAGACAAAAGCACCCACAGTATTCATATTATCATCGACAAAACCGAGAGGCTCAAGAACGGTGGCATTGCTCCAGTCGGCTAATACGGCAGCAGACATCTATTCACCACGGGCTTTGATGATCGGGAACGGTACAGCTTCGCGGCCGCTGACGCCCTCAAGGAGCCAGAAGTTACGCTCGCTATTACCCCAGCCACAGGCAGGAGGCATGCCGTATTCGAGCATTTCGACGAAATCCATGTCAAGCATCTGAGCTTCATCGTCGCCATTATCACGCATGGCTTGTTGTTCTTGGAAGCGTTCGAGCTGATCGATCGGGTCATTAAGCTCACTGTAGCCATTGCCCATTTCGGTGCCAGCAATAATTGGATGAAAACGCTGAGTGACAAGTGGATTCTCTGGAACGACTTTTGCGAGAGGACTGAGGCTGAGTGGTTCTTCGATGAGCCAGTAGGGGCCAGCGGAAGTTTTGCGAATAAGTTTCCAGAGATTATCGAGGAGGCGACCATCACTAGCTTTCGGGTCAATGTCGACGCCGTTAGATTTCAGGATGGAAAGGGCTTTCTCGCGATCTGGATTGAATACGTCGATATCGAATTTTTCTTTTAGTAAATCGGCATATTTAACACGTGGCCATTCGCAATCGAGATCGACTTCGAAACCGCCGACGTTGAATTTCAGCGTACCCCAAGTCTGCATGGCGACATATTTAATCATTTCTTCGTAGAGTTTCATACCGTCTTCGTAATTTTCGTAGGCAGCGTAACTTTCGAAAGCAATATGCTCAGGCAGATGTTCATCATCGACGCCTTCATTGCGGAAGCGTGGGCCGATGTCGTAAACTTTTTCGAAGCCGCCACCGAGGAGGCGTTTGAGCGGAAGCTCTTGAGAAATACGGAGATAATAATCACTATCAAGCGCATCCATGTGGGTGACAAAAGGATTTGCATCAGCGCCGCCAGTAGTAGTCTCAAGGACAGGGGTGTTGATCTCAATGAAACCATGTTGGTTCATAAAATCACGTGTAGCCTGCCAGAATTTTGATCGGCGAACAAGACGCTCGCGAACTTCGGGATTGACATTCATGTCGACGTAGCGACGGCGATAGCGTTCTTCCTTATTAGTGAAGCCGTCAAAACCGGGGAGCGGACGGAGAGATTTCGTGAGGAGACGTACGCTATTAGCAAAAATGGAAATTTCGCCAGTGCTAGATTTGCCTACTTTACCATTAGCTTCGATGAAGTCACCGGAATCAAGAAGTTTGAGCATCTTAATGTCAAACTCGCCTTCAGGCACGGTTTCGGACTTTTGCATGAAGATCTGAATTTCGCCGGTGTAGTCGCGAATTTTCACGAAAGCAATCTTGCCAAAGGAGCGAATAGCGACAATACGGCCGGCGATACAGACTTCTTGGCCATCTTTCTCGTCAAAATGGTTGAAAATGGTGGCAATTTTAGTATTACGGTGCGATTTGGCCGGATACGGGTCAATGCCGAGCGCACGAATCTCGGCAAGTTTGCGAAGACGTTCTTCGCGATAATCACTTAATGTGGTCATAATAAATTACTCAATACTTAAAATTTTAACTTTTTTGCCATTGAAATCAAAAGATTCGTCGGCTTTGCGGCCAAGAAGCTCCTTGCCGATCGGGGATTCGTGAGAGATTTTGCCTTCAAGTGGGTTAGCTTCGACAGGGCCTACGATCGTGTAAGTAAATTTCTTGCCGCTCATGGTGATATTAACAGTGGCGCCGATGACGACCTTGTCGCTCTTGCGAGCTTTGATAAGGACGGCATTCTTGAGGGTTTCTTGGATTTCGAGAATGCGATTTTCGACATTTTTCTGTTCGGCGCGAGCGTCGGTGTACTCTTGGTTTTCGGATAAGTCACCAAAGGCGCGGGCGGTAGCGATGCGCTCAGCAATGGCGGGGCGCTCGGCGATTAATCCTGCAAGTTCTTTTTCTAATTCGGCCTTACCGGCCTTTGTGAGATTGATGGTCTTCTTCATAACTTCTCATAGTTTATTATGGTTTACGTTAAAAGTCAATATTCCGTAAAGAAAATTCAGCGACACGATAGGTGCGGGTTTCGCCGGTTGAACGCTTGACGACTTCAATGGCATCATTTTCAAGATTACGGTCTGAGACGACGACTCGATAAGGCAGACCAATGAGCTCGCTATCGGCAAACTTTTCACCGGGACGGGCATCACGATCGTCGAAGAGGGCTTCATCTTCCATACCATGGTAGAGATCGTTGGCGAACTGAAGGCCCTTATCGCCGATACTGACGAGATAATATTTGTAGGGTGCGACTGCTTCAGGCCAGACGAGACCCTTGTCATCGCAGGTTTTCTCAGCGATAACGCCCATGACGCGTGAGACGCCGAGACCGTAGCAGCCCATGAGGACAGGTTTCTTGGTGCCGTCTTTGTCGGTAAATTCGAGTCCAAGCGGGGCAGAGTATTTGGTCTTCAAGGTGAAGATATTGCCGACTTCGGCAGCCTTAGCGGTCTGGAGATCTTCGCGTTTCACGCCCATTTCTTGCAAAACTTCGTCATTGACAACTTCTTCGTTTAAAACGACGGATTTATCGGCATTAAAGTAAATCGTGTCTTCGCCGACATCGGTTAAGGTCTGGAACTCGTGGCTATACTTTGAAAAGACGCCGCCACTAGCAAAAGTCTGATAAGTATCGGCGCCGATGCCAAGACGGTCGTAGATATTTTTGTAGGCCTTTTCGACTTTGTGGTAAAATTTCTCATGATCTTCGTCGGTAGCTGCGAAGCTGTAGAGGTCTTTCATGATAAACTCGCGTCCGCGCATAATGCCGGATTTCGCACGAAGTTCATTGCGGAATTTAGTCTGGATTTGGTAAGCGGCGATGGGGAGATCTTTGTAGCTGGAGACATAGCTTTTCATTAGTTCAACAATAGGCTCTTCATGGGTGGGGGCGAGACCTAATTCCCCACCGGCAGCAAGATTAGTGCGGAACCAAATGTCCATTTTCTTGATATCCCAGCGATCGGTCTTTTTCCAGGGTTCGGGGTTTTGTAGGGTCGAGAGGAGAACTTCCTGGCAGCCGATGCGATTAAGCTCGTCGCGGACGATGCGCTTGATATTTTCGAGGACTTTCAGGCCGAGGGGGAGATAATCGTAGACGCCGGCTAATTCTTTGTGTACGTAGCCTGCACGGCTTAGATATTGAGCGCCACGAGCGGTTTCATCCTTCGGGGCGGAGCGTAAAGTTTTTACAAAAGTTTTGCTAAGTCTCATAATACCTTGTATTATAGCATAAGTTCAGATTTTACGAGAAAGTTTCTGAGGAAACAGGGATTTATAGAAGGGTTTAGTTAGGTTTATCTAAACTTAGATGGCGACATATAATAGATAGAAGGCAATGCCATTAGATAGAATATGGAGGAGCATACCAGCCCAGATCGTGCCGGTAATTTCGCGAAGGCTGCACAGAATTAAACTGAGGGCGAAAACCGTGACGCCGACGTTCCACTGACCATGAAGCACGGCAAAACTTAATGAAGTAATAAGTATGGCGGCGATAACGTTCCATTTATTGCGGAGCTTACCATAGAGCCAACCGCGCATGATGAGTTCTTCGGCGATGGGGGCAATGATTACGACGGCGATGAGGGCAAATACTCGGTCGAGGTTGGTAATGAAATAGCCAAAACCGACATCTTGAGCCTGATCAGAGTTAAACCAGGAAAAAGATGACATGATATTGGTCAAAATAGCGGCGATAATTAGATAGGTGACATAGCCAATGGGAGCGAGGCCGATGTCGACGAAGGTAGGGAGTTTCTGGACACCGAGGTCTTCGGTAGTGGTAGTAAGATCTTTTTCGGCGAGAGTGAAAAGTTTCTTCGGCTCGGATTTGGCACGATGATGTTTTCGGTATAGTTTGATAAGTTGCGAAGGAACGACGATAATTAAGGCAAGAGTGATCACATAAGTGACGGTATAATATAGTAGCATCCAGCCAGGTTGCTGAAGTTTTTCTCCGAGGATGATAGCTAGAGGTAGAGCGGCGATGATTTGGCCGGCATAAGTCGAGAGAATAGTCCAGAGGACGAGAAAAATGGTGAGCCAGATCTTGTAAGGCGTGATATTTTTGAAAAGATTGTGAAAGGAAAAATTCTTGGATTGATGGTCGGTTTTTGCTTGAGAAGTGACGGCTTTTGCTGGGGTGGGAGTTTTAGTTTTCGGTGAGGTAGTTTTATCCATGCTGATTAGAACAGTTTAATAATATCAAGAATTGTAATAAGTACGATAAGTCCAAGGAGGACCATGAAGGCGCGAGAGACGATCTTCTCTTCAGTTTCTTTAGTAAGCTTCTTGCGGCGAAGTTTATAAATGGCGATCAAGGTCCAGCGTCCGCCGTCAAGAGCAGGGATTGGCAGGATATTCATACAGGCGAGGGAGACGGAGATGAGCGCAGCAAGAAAGGCGAGGTTCGAGGCGCCGGCTTCGGCGAAGGCCGGAAAGAGTACGCCAACAATACCGACGGGACCAGAAACAGAATCACTAGCGGCGCCGAGATCTTGGCGACCTTCTTCTCGAGTAGTATCATTCGGGCTAAATTGACGAGCAACGCCGGAGACAAGATTCCAGACTAGCTGGCCGAGGCCTCGAAAAGTCTCACCGGTGAGCTGGATAGTGAGGCCAGCGCCGACAATGGGGGCGGACCAGGTGGAGCGGACAAATTCTTGGCCGTATTGCTGCATACTAATGCCAAGTATGTAATCCGAATTAGCGGGATTAAGCTGGGCAATAAGCTCAAGTTCTTTTTCTTGATCATCTTCGGTGCGCGAAACCTTATATTTACCTTCGCCGCCAGCATGCTCGGAACCGTACGCGGTAACTTCGGAGGCGACGGAAATTTTCTGGCCGTCACCGACTTCTAGAATAGTATCGCCAGCCTGAAAACCGGCTTTATCGGCGGGGGAATCTTTCATGACTTCACCGACTACGACTGCGCGCTCAATAAGTTCGTACTGAGCATCTTGACCGAGATAGAACTGGTGCGGAATAAATTGTGGCATGCCAGTCCAGGCGAGAATAGTCAGAATTACAAAAGCGACTAGCCAGTTCATGATCACACCGCCGAAGAGAATCTTCGTCTTTGCCCAGAAGCTGGCGGCGCCGAAAGTGCCCTTGCGAGTGTCGGCGTCGGATTCCCCGTCCATGGAGCAGAAACCGCCGATCGGGAGCCAGTTGAGGCTAAAAACTAGGCTATCTTGTTTTTTATCCCAGTCAGTTTTGGGAATGCGGACCCACTTGGTTTTCTTTTTACCGTCGACTTCGACTTCTTGTTTCACCCAAGCGATGGCTCGGGGAGGGAAACCGATACCGAATTCGTTTACTTTGACGCCATTGCGACGAGCCATAATAAAATGTCCGAATTCATGTGCGACGACAAGCGCCATTAAAATCAAAAGTCCGATGATAATCCCAAAAACTATATTCATAACTATTATTATACTACGGTTTACTAAAAAGTTTATAATTATTTACCGAAACGGCGCTCGCGACTATTGTATTCGTCAATAATCGCACGAACGTCGGATTTTTCAAGCGCTGGAAAATGCTTGTTGAGAAAAAGTAACTCAGCATAGGCGGCGCGCCAAAGTTGAAAGCCAGAGAGGCGCTGTTCGCCGCTAGTGCGGACGACGAGGTCAATATCGGGAACTTCGGGGTGATACAGATATTTACGGAAATTCTCGGGGGTCCAGTCAGCTTCGCCGGCAGCGGTAGCCTTTTTCGCGGCGTCGGCAATTTCCCATTGCCCGCCGTAATTGAAGCAGAAGCAGAGGGTCATACCGGTGTTGTCTGCAGTTAGTTTTTCTGACTCCATCATTTCCTGCCAGAGCTTCGGGTCGACCTTTTCGGGTCTACCGATGATGGCGATGCGGAGGTTATTCTTCTGGGCCTTTTTCGTGAGGCGCTTAATCTCGGAGGCGACTAGGTTCATCAGGCAGGTGACTTCTTCGGGGGGGCGGTTCCAGTTTTCAGTACTAAAAACATAGAAGGAAAGATACTCGATACCTGAAGACATGAGTTCCTCGATAATCATCTCGACAACTTTTGAGCCCTGTTTGTGCCCGTCGAGAGACGACAGCCCATGTTCTTTTGCCCAGCGTCGATTGCCGTCGGCGATGAAACCAATATGTTTGAGGTGGTCTGCCATTAGATTGACATGATCTCCGCAGATTTAATCTTGAAGGCTTCGTCAATTTTGTCAGTGAAAGTTTTGGTAAGTTCGTCAACGGACTTTTCGGCGCGCTTCTTAACGTCTTCTGGCAATTCAGCAGTTTTTAGTTCTTTACGGGCGTCTTCGCGGACGTTACGGATGGCAACCTTAGCGTCCTCAACTTTACTAGAGGCAGTTTTGACGATTTCTTTACGGCGCTCTTCAGTAAGAGGAGGAACTGGCACGCGGACAACTCGGCCGTCGTCGGAGGGATTTAATCCTAGTGAAGCGTCGTTACGGATTGCAGCGGAAATTGCCTGGATTGTGCTTGGGTCAAATGGAGTAACCTGCAACAGGGTTGCGTCTGCGGCAGTAACGTTAGCGACTTGGTTGAGCGGAGAATATTGACCATAGACCTCAACTTTGACGGTCGAGAGCATGTCAGGGTGTGCGCGTCCGGTACGGACTTTCTTCATCTCGTCGTTAAAGCGGGACACTGCAGCTTCCATAGCTTTGCGATATTCGCTGTCATCAAACATATATTTACCTCCTTAGGTTATTAATAAAGATGCCAGAACACCCGAAGTATTCTGGCACCGGTAAAATCTTATTCAGTGACACCCAATTCGAGGCGTTTGAATTGACGGACGGTGATATTCTCGCCAGTCTTTGCGATAACTTCTTTGATAAACTGATTTACAGTAAGATTGTCGTCGAGGATGTAAGGCTGCTCAAGCAGGACCTGGTCAGAAAAAGCCTTTTTAACTTGACCATCAATGATCTGATCTTTCATGTTTTCGGGACCGTGGAATTTTTCTTCAAATTCAGCTTTTTTCTTGTTCAAGACGTCTTCAGGAACATCGTCAATGCTGACGTAGAGAGGGTTCATAGAAGCGATCTGCATAGCAATTTTGTGGGCGAAATCTTTGAATTCATCAGTCTTCGCGACGAAGCTAGTTTCACAGTTGACCTCAACGATAGCACCGAGACGACCGTCGTGGACGTAAGTTTCGATGATGCCTTCGCGGGTCTCGCGGTCGCCGCGTTTTTCGGCCTTGGTGAGACCTTTTTTGCGCATAGCGTCAAGAGCTTTGTCGAAATCACCTTTTGCTTCAATGAGAGCCTTCTTCGCGTCAGTAAGACCGACGCCAGAAAGTTCCTTGAGCTTCTTGATTAATTCAACTGAAACGGCTTTGACTTCGCCAGCTTTTTCTTTGAGTTCTTTGCTCATGTTTCCTCCTTTTTGGGATTTTTTGAGGCGATAGCACCTCTGTTAGTGATGGATTGAACTTGTAAACGCTTTATAAGTTTGATTGTTCAAATTTAGGCTTCTTTTTTCGCTTCACCTTCTTTAATAGCGGCAGTGAAGTAATCCAAGATAAGCTGGACGGCTTTGATAGCGTCATCGTTAGCTGGAATGACGTAGTCAATGTTAGTCGGGTCGACGTTTGTATCGGTAATAGCGAAAACAGGGATCTTCAAGGTGCTAGCTTCTTTGATAGCGTTCTTGTCCTGGCAAGCATCAACGACAATAAGGGCAGCTGGCTGCTCAGTCATTTCTTTGACGCCGCCATAACGCTCATTGAGAAGATCGATCTCTTCTTGGTAGCGCTGGACTTCGAGCTTCGAGTAGCGAGCTTCGAGTTCGCCAGAAGCCATACGACGCTCAAGATCTTTTAGTTTCTTGATCTGACGGTTAATAGTCTCGACGTTAGTCAAGATGCCGCCAACCCAGCGAACCGTAACGTATGGCATATTGACAGATTCGGCAGCAGCCTTAGTAATGTCCTTAAGTTGTTTCTTCGTGCCAACGAAGAGAATTTTCTTACCACTAGCAGCGATCTTGGTAATTTCCGGAAGAGCCTTTTCAAGAGCCTCAGCAGTTTTTTCAAGGTTGATAATGTGGCCGCCCTGGCGCTTGCTGTGGATGTATGGCGCCATCTTTGGGTGCCAGCGGCTAGTTTTGTGGCCGAAGTGCGCACCGGATTCGAGGAGCGCCTTCATATCGACTTCTACGGTCATTTGGTTATCCTTTCTCGTTGCTATGGGATAAGATCTGCGGATTTCTATTCGCTAGATCAGGAAACCTCCCAGAGCTGTTTCGTTTGTAATATTATGCGTTAATTATAGCGCAGATTACTAGATATGTCAACTTAGTTATCGTACGTTACGGCGAATTGTGAGATTGGCGAGTTTTATAACATTTCTAGACTTTACAGTTTAGGAAAAGTTTGATATAATGAGGCAAGTTATGAGTAATAAAGTTTCACAACCGCAAGATTATCGCTTTGTTGTCTTCATGGATGAGGCGGCGAATTATTCGTTCTTGACTCGTTCGACGGCTGTTAGCGAAGAGACTATCAAATGGGAGGACGGTAACGAATACCCATTGGTCAAGGTGCAGATTTCTTCAGCTTCACACCCATTCTTTACTGGTGAGGAGAAGATTATCGATACTGAAGGTCGCGTCGATCGCTTCAAGGCTCGTGCTGAGCGTGCTGCTAAGCTTCGTGCTTCTCTTGGCAACAAGACTAAGAAAGCCGAAAAAGAAGCTGCAAAGAAGGCCGAGAAAGCCTCTCATGCAAACGAGGCAGCTGAGAAATAATTTAGCGCAATAAGTTAGAATAAGTCCTGAGAGATCGGGACTTATTTTGTTTGGTAACTTATTGAAAGGATGTTTGAGGGGCTTATGAAGCCTTCGAAAGTAATAGATCGATGAATTCGAGGATCTTTTTTGTATTGCGAGTTTTGTCTGGCTCGATAAAAAGTTCATCATCTTGCACAAAATCTAAAGTGGTGAGTTGACGGTAAATAGTAGGAATGAGTTGCTTAAGTTGCTGTTCGTCGGCATCGTTAAATTCATAGACTTTATCATAAACGCGATCTTCATTATCGGGAGTAACGAAAAGAATGTGTCCATGGGTAACTTTGTAATTACGATAAGTGGGAGAATTGTTTAACAATAACTTATAAAAGCCGAGCTGCAAGCGATACTTAAGCAAGCTGGGCTGACTGTCCCACTTTTTATCATGGAATTTGCCGGTCTTGAAATCGTACATTTCGATAGTTTTCGTCTGAGGGTCGATTTCGAGATGGTCAATTTTACCAGTAATCGGTATGCCATCGCAGCTTAGATGTTCAGAGGAAAGGTTAACCTCAGCCTTGGCATGCTCATGGCGAAGAATATTGTTGAATTCAGTGAGGGCGATACGTAGGCTATGTTCGCCTTTTTCGTGGAGGAGTTGGAGGTCTTCTGTGGTAAGACTAGCCTTTTTAGCTTCGCTATGAAAAAGATCGAGTGCAGCGTTATCATCGATCTGCTGCGAGGTAACCTGTTCGAAAACCGTATGAAGAATATTACCGTAGCAGAGGGAGAAGTTGGCCGGTGGCTCGGGAGCGCGGAGAACCTTTTTCTGGTAAACGGCTTGCGGGCCGGCGTAAACGATGTCGATAAAATCAGTTAAATCCGTAGCATTGAGACGGTAATCATGCATGCGGTCGCGGAGAGCCTCCATAAGGTCGGGTTCGAGCCGCTGATAATTACTAATCCAGTTGAGGCGGAGAGTCTCGATCTTTTCTTCGGGTGAAAGTTCGTCGTGGTAGATTTGGATTTGCTGCATGGTAGGAAGAAGGTAGGGAGAGGTCTGATTGGAATCATCCCGGCTGCTTTCCGAGAGATAACGTAAGCGCTTAATGTCGCCTCCATCAGCAGCGTGCTGGGAGCTGGTCATAATGAGACGCTCTTTCGCGCGAGTAATGGCAACGAAGAAAAGTCGCAACTGTTCGTCGTCGGTGATGCCGGTATGACGAATATGAGTGAGGTTGCAGGGTAAGGAGAGTTTGTTGTTGTTGCCCTTGCTCTTGCCCCAGGCGGTGTCGTCGACAGATGTGAGAAAAACATGTTTAAACTCTAGGCCTTTACTTTTATGGCTGGTCATGACTTGAATTGCCCGACTGCTGTCGCGGTAGATACTAATGCGCATGATTTGACTATTGGCGGATTCAAAATCATCAATCGTAGCGACGAAATCGGCGAGCTTTGGAATAAAATCGGACTGCTCAGGATGGAGACTATGCGCGTGCTGGAGGACTTTTTGACGAAAAGTGTTAAGGTTCTCATAGAATTCGAGTAACTCGGCGGGGCTAGAATGCTCTTTATAATACTGAAGAATAGGTGAGGTGTAATTATTGAGCGGAAGATTACCGATGAGATAATCGAGCCAAAGCTCAAGCGGAGTGGTCGAGGCGATAGTAGCGAGAGCGCTCAGGAAATTAGTAATATCTTCGAGCGCTGGATCACCTTCGAGATAACCGAGAACAGATTTATTAGTTCCCCATTTTTTCTCGACGGCGTGCAATACGACACGGGGCGGAATTTGCCAGAAATCATAAGAAAGAATTTCAAACAAATCTTCGGCGGGCTGCTCGCGGCGAGAGAGACGATCGACGAAACGTGCAAGCTGGATGATAGCGTGCATTTTCTCATCTTTCAGAATATTATCACGTTTTTCGTAAGTAACGTCGATGTCGCGAGCCTTGAGATAGGGCAGAATCGGAGCGATAAATTTATGTTTTGGGGCGATAATGGCAATATCGTTCGGGTCTTCGCCGGCGTCGATCAGATGGCGGATTTCTTTTGCAATCCAGAAATACTCGGCCTCGCTGCTCGGGAATTCGTGGCGGGAAACTTGAAGTGAAATTTTCTGGTCGCCAGCCCATTCGTCGCGCATAGAGCGAAGGGTTTTATTAATATCGTAATTCTTCGCGAAGCTGTCGGCAATTTGCTCGGCGATAGAGCGGGAAAGTCCGAGTACTTCACCAGTACTACGATAATTATCGAGCAAAGTAATAACTTTCGCTTGGTAATACTCCTGAAAATCACGTAAGTTGGAAGCATTGGCACCCTGGAAGGCAAAGATGGCTTGATCGTCGTCGCCGACGGCCATAATAACAGGCTTTTCGTAGGCAGTAAGGAGCTTAATTAGTTCGAATTGTGAAGTATTGGTGTCCTGGAATTCATCGAGAAGGATGTATTGAAACTGTTCAGAAAGTTGCATACGGAAGCCGTCGTCAGTTTTCAGATATTGAATTGCACATTCGATCATATCATCAAAATCGTAGAGTCCGGTCTCAGCGAGATGCTCCTCGTACTTTTTCATAATGTTGGCGAGAGAGGCGAGTTTCTTATTGGCGATAGAATCTTTCAAACGGTAAGCTTTCGGCTCGGGGCGTTTCGGGTCTTCAAGGTAGACTTCGAAAGTCTTAGTTTTCCATTTGGATAAGTCGGAGACTTTTGGCTTGTCGGCGGCGGAAGCGGTTTCGATGACTTGATGAAGGTCTTTGGCGAGAATGTTAGCAATCCGCTCGACGCCAGGGGTAATCGGGTCGGGTGCGCTGTGAGCGAGGAGAATCTCGAGAATTGGCTGATATACGGTATCGAGTGCAATGTCAAATTTTTCACGAGGTTTTAACTCAAGCAGGAGTGGCGAGATTTCGAGACTAAGGCTACGACTATCTTCGAGATTCTGAGTGGCGATTTTTTGGAGATCATCGGATGTCAGGCGAGCGGATTTTGCGCTGCTGATAGTGTCAATGAGGTCTTTAGTGTCACTGTCACGAAGAATGTCGAGAGCGGGCAAAGATTTCTGAATGTCGCTAATAATTTTATATTGCAGCGTCTCGTCGATGGTTGCGTCAAGCTTGCGATCGAAATTTTCAGCATAAGATTTATAGCGATCGAGAATATTGGCGCCAAAAGCATGGTAAGTATAGATATTGACGTCGAGAGCGGCTTTGCCGATCATACTCTGCAGACGGTCGCGCATATTCTGAGCACCAGCTTCGGTAAAGGTAAGACAGAGGATGTTTTCAGGATTCGTATCAACATTTTCGAGGATGTAGGCAACTTTCGCAGAGAGAAGCTGAGTCTTACCGGTGCCAGGACCAGCAAGGACGAGGAGGGGACCGTCGAGGTATTCAACGGCGGATTTTTGTTCGGCATTAAGCGGCATCAGACATACTCCGTAGATTTTGGCTAATTTCGGAAGACATTATTTATGCTCCAGGATGACAAGGTTTTCGAGATGTGGCGTGCGGGGGAAGAAATTATATGGGACGACTTTCGTAATACGGTATTTCGGAAGAAGAGCAGCAATATCACGGGCCTGCGTAATAGGATTGCAAGAGAGATAGATGATTATGGGCGGCTCGGCGGCGAGAAACTTCTCGATGACCGTCGAGAAGCAGCCAGCGCGAGGCGGGTCGACGATGACGGTCTGGTCAGACTGAATATAATCAAGGGCGTCTTCGGATTTAGCAAGAACCGGATGCGCTGCAGTATTACGACAGTTGTTTTCAAGTTCACGATAGGCAGATTTATCACATTCAACTAAAGTAAGTTCACGGTCGCGAGCGACGGATAACCCGATCGTACCGACGCCGGCGTAGAGGTCGAGGACTTTCGAGGTTGTGATATGCCGTGCGATTTCGCGAAGAGCTAATTCGTAAACAGGCAAGTTAATCTGGAAAAAACCGTTTGGAGAATAACTGTAACTGCGGTCGAGAATGTTATCTTGCAGATTATCGAAAACTGGGTGCTTACGACCGTTTGGGGTCAGACCGCCGCTCACCTGGCCGTCCTGGCTGCAGCGTAAGAGTAACGACTGGTAATTACGAGCTTCATCGCCACGTTGATTCATTTCGGCGATAATAGCCTGGGCGCGTTGCCAGATTTCAGGACGTTCGAGACTAGACTGATTGACGATAATCTTACGATGGGTACCGCGAGCGCGAAAGGCGAGATGAATCTGCTGATCGGCATGGTCGTAGTAGAGTGCGTATTCCATCTTGTTGCGATAGTAAAAATCCCGGTTATCGGTTTGGACTTCTGCAATTTTGACATCGTCAAGGGGGATTTTTTGCTGACGGAAAATTTCAAGAAGCAGCTCGTGCTTAGATTCTAACTCGTAATTATAGTTTAGGATTTGCCAGGGGGAAGTTGCGAGATAACAATCGTCGAGTGGAGCAACACGGCGCGGCGAAGATTGTGAGATTTTTACTGCAATGGCTTCGAGATAAGTACTTTTCTCCTTCGTCACTTCATATTCCGTAATAAGTTCACCAGGTAGAGCACCCCAGAGCATGGCCTTTTTCCCGCTAGGGAGTGCGCCAATACTTTGGCCGCCGGGGATAAATTTATCGATTTTTATATTATTCATAGCGGAGAGCGTCAATCGGATTTTTATGAGCGGCTTTCCAGGCAGGAACGGTACCGGCGATAAAGGCAATAATCATGACGGTAAGGATAATCGGCAACATGTTTGCAAAAGTAAAACGGAAGAGATCGAAGGTCGGAAAAACTTCAAGGAAGCCGCCAGGTTGATGGACGACGAAATTAACAATACTGCCAGCGAGAATGGCGAGTCCGACACCGACGACTGATCCCCAGAAGCCAAGCGAGATCGCCTCGACACTAAAGTTGAGGAAGATTTTTCCGGAGGACATGCCAAGAGCTTTATCGAGACCGATTTCACGCGTGCGTTCTTCGACGGACATGAGCAGGGTATTGATAATGCCGATTGCGGCAGCAAGCAGAGCGATTCCGCCAAAGATCGTAAAGACAATCATAATAACGTCGAAGAAAGTGCGGATGGCGCCCATCATATCGGAAACGGTCATGCCATAAAAGCCATTTTCGCGGAGAATATCTTTAATTTCTTGCTCGGTATACTTTTCGTTATCGAAACGGGTTTGGACGGCGTAGGCGAGATTTTTCTGCTCAGCAGGATAATATTTTGTAATAGTATCATACATAGCGGTTTCGAGGGCTGGGTTGACAACAGAACCATTGACGGCGACGACACCCTTAGCCTGGACGCCAACGACTTTTGCCTTGAAAGTGACGGGCTTTTTCGTCGCTGGATCAAGTACGGCTAGCTCAACGGTCTTGCCAATAGCATCTTCATCAGATTCAAAACCGAGAGCTTTAGGATAGCCTGGTTCGAGAGTAATCTGATATTCTTTACTATCGCGATCGGGCAGCGTGCCGGCAGTAGTGGCGATATTAAAATCGCCAGGAGGCATAGCGCCGACTGAGATAATATATTTTTTGTCAGTGTCGTTACTTGTGATATATTCGACGGCAATTTGTTTTGCAATATATAAGTTCTCTCCGTCAATACCGTCGATCTCTTTCAACTTGTCGAGCTGATCCTGATCCATAGCAGAAAGGGTTTGTCCAGGATTATATTCACGTGGTTCGTCCGAAGAAGACATCATCATAGAGCCGATCGTGTCGACGGAGCCCTCTGGCATAATCATAATATAATCTTCGCCACCGAGACTAGCGGTTTGATTGTCGATAAAAGCGTTGACGCCGGAGTTGATCGCGGAGTTAAGAGCGATCGTAAAGCTACCGATGAAAATCGCGAGAATAGTCAGAAGTGTACGGGCTTTGTTGCGGAATAAGTTATGATTGGCGCTGCGGACGATTTCGAAAAATCCCATGTTAATTCCCTTCCTTTTCCAGCTCGGCTGGAACTTTCATTTTCCATTTGCCATCAACCCATTCACCCTTCGGAGCATCTTCAAGCCCCTCGGAAATGCGGCCGTCGACAATGCGGATCTGGCGGTCACAAAGGCGGGCAAGATCTTCGTCATGCGTAACAATGATGAGTGTGACACCTTGCTCTTTATTAAGGTCGAAGAGGAGTTTAATAACTTTTTCGCCGGTAGCGGAGTCGAGGTTGCCAGTCGGTTCGTCGGCGAAGATGATTTTTGGGTTGTTGATAATAGCACGAGCGATGCAAACACGTTGCTTCTGGCCGCCGGAAAGATTCGTAGCCTTATTGCGCTTGCGCTCACTAAGTTCGACGGTCTCGAGAGCCTTTTCGGCGAGATGACGCCGCTCTTTACCGCCGATGCCGGCGATCTTGAGTGGAAGAATGACATTTTCGAGGACGGTGTCATTTGGGTTCATGAAGAACTGTTGGAAGACAAAGCCGAAAGTGCGGTTGCGTAGCTTATTTAGCTCGCGATTGCTGAGCTTCGTAGAATCTACACCGTCAATTTTAATAGTACCGGACGTAGGCTTATCGAGAAGGGCGAGGAGATGCATGAGGGTGGATTTGCCAGAGCCGGATTTCCCAACGATGGCAACCGACTCACCGGAATTAATGTCGAGGCTAACGCCTTTTAGTGCCTCGAAAGCCGTGGCGCGTTTGCCGTAGACTTTGACGAGATTTCTAACTTCGATAACTTTGCTCATTCTACTTATTTTAACATACCTTATATTATTTTGCGTATTGCCAAATTTGCCCGTGAGGAGTATCTTTTACGAGAATATCATATTTAGCTAAAAGTTCCCTTAACTCATCGGATTTTGCATAATCATGAGTAGCGCGAGCATCACTACGCTGCTGCAAGAGATCGCGAATTTCAGAATTAATATCCGGGGAATCCTGTATGAGTTTCAGTCCAAACAGCTCATCTATAAATGCCCACGATTCCAGCGTGAGGTCTTCTATTTTGTCAATCCAATAGAAAGCATACGAGGAGTTCAGAAAATCGCTGACAGCTTGTAGCACTATTAGTAGCTCTTTATTCTGATTTTGTTGGTTGTTCCGTGATAAACGCGAGTCCTTTTTTTGATAACATTCAGCTATTCGATTACGCCATTTTAGCCTTCTAAGACGCGCCGATTCTAGATCGCTGATGTTAAAATCTCGAGGCTGACTATAATTGCCTTGAAGCACCCACATCTTAAAGTCCATAGGCGAGTACCCCCTATTCGCGAGGTCTTCAAGCGTCCAGATATTACCGAGAGATTTCGAGATTTTCTGCTTGTCGATAGTGAGGAAATTACAATGGAGCCAGTATTTCGCGAGTTTTTTGTCGAAAGCAGCTTCACTTTGAGCGATTTCGTTAGTATGGTGTACGGGAATATGGTCGATGCCACCGCAGTGAATATCGATAGTCTCGCCGAGCTCTTCATGAATAATCGTCGAACATTCGAGATGCCAACCCGGGTAGCCGGGACGGCCGAGATAGTCCCAACGCATAGCATGTTGCTCACCGGGTTTAATAAACTTCCAGACAGCAAAGTCGGCTTGATTCTTTTTCTCCGGCGAATAGGCTATTCGTGCACGCGTACTAAGTGTATTAAAGACGCCTCCTGAAAATTTCCAGTAATTCTTAAACTTACTCGTATCATAATAAACTCCATCGCTAGTTTCGTAGGTGTAGCCTTTTTGAGTCAATAAGTCCACGATCTTGATATCTTGCGGAATATAATCTGTGGCTCGCGCCCAGACCTCAGGTTGGATGAGATTCAGATCATAGAAATTCTGTTTAAATTCATTAATGTACTTCTCTGCGATTTGCCAAACGGTTTGATTGAATTTACGGGCACCTTTTTCTATTTTATCTTCTCCGCTATCGCCATCAGACGTTAAGTGACCCACGTCAGTTAAGTTAATTACTCTTTTGATGGTGTACCCGTTGGTTTTAAGGACGCGAACTAATAAGTCCCAATAGACATAGGCAGCAAGATTTCCTATATGAGGAGCGCTATACACAGTTGGGCCGCATGTGTAGATTTTGACGACTTTTGTATTGCCGTAGCGTTGCTGACTTTTGAACGGTTCAATACTTCTGCTTAGTGTATTCATGAGTTTAATTTCAACATGGCTGTCGTCTATTAGCTCTTTCATCTGAGTGCTAATGGTCATTTATTGTTCCTTCTGTATTCGTTTTAGTTCTGCTATTATTTTAGCACGTTTTCCGACAGAAATATCATGTTGACCGATCACACTAACGTAGTGAACGTATCGTGAGTTACGTTCGGCAACGCGGCGGAGATTCTTGCCAATAACGAGCGGGTCAAAATGTCCGTGAATAATTAGGGTTGGTATGCGAAGATTCGTAAAAGTGCGATAGTTACTGCGATTCAGAATAATTTCGTCCATAGATTTTTGAAAACCGACGGACTTAATATGCTCGCTGCGAAAACTAGTAAACTTCTGAGCAATCTTTGCGACAACTTCGGCGGCAGGGACATCAGTGGCGATCTTGTGGAGCGCAGCATAAGACTTCGTATAGACTTTGTCGGGAAGTTTTGCGAGTTCGCCCGCCATCAAAACTGGCGGAGAGACTAGAATGAGGCCGTCAATGATTAGAGCTTTTTCGTAATTTGCGGCGTAATTAGCAGCAATAAGGCAGCCCATTGAATGACCAACGAGAATTAGCTTGCCCTTCGGATGGAGACTCTTGAGGGTGCGATTGAGGATTTTATTATACTCCGACATATCATATCTTAGCCAGTCGGCTTTGAGGCTTTCGCCGAAGCCGAGCAGATCGAAGGCAACGAGACGGATATTTTTAAGATCGGGGTCCTTCTCGATTTGCTTGAGCGTAGTACGCCAGGTGCTAGAATCAGCGCTAATACCATGTAGGAAAACTACTGTGAGTACGGGGCGACGTACATGATTATCATAAGCTTTGTGCAGCTTAATCGGTGCGCGGAGAATGCGGTGCCAGAACCATTTGCGGCGATTATATAGCTGATGAGACATCTTGAGTAGATTGATATTCCGCTAATAAGTTCGGTAGTATGCCGACGACATCTTTGACGACGTCTTCGTAGCTAATATCATAGGTCCGAAAGCCAGCGGCATAGGGATGGCCGCCACCACCGAAATAGCCAGCAACCTGTTCGGAAATCGGAACACTACTGCGAACTTTACCAGTAACTTTGCCATCGGGGTAAGTTTTAACCGCGATAGCGACTTCGACGCCTTGAACGAGACGCAGCTCTTCGAGAATGAGAACGTTTGGATTATATTCGTCAGAGTATTCTTGGATTTCGGAAAAAGGGATATGAACAGTGGCGAGTTTTCCGTCGAGCGAGTACTCGACGCGTTTAATGAGATCGGCTTTATAGTCAAGAATGCGCTGAGACTTTTTCATGAATTCACGACGATGTTCGTCAAGCTCAGCGGGATTCGCACCGAGATCAATCAATGCCGCCATCGTACGCATAGTATCAGAAGTGACGGAAGCACTGACGAGCCCGAGGGTGTCAGAACAAATCGCGAGGTAGAGAGCCTCGGCGGCAGGCTTGTCGATGGAGAGGTGATTTGCTTCGGCGATTTTGTAAATTAGATCAGCACAAGCAGGAAGCGGCTTAATGATCGGCTCGTGCGGAAAGTCGAGATCATCTGCAGTCTCATGATGATCGAGGACGAGAACTGGCTTCGTGTAGAGACAATTACGAATTGCCGTATCATCGAGAAGTTTCGAAAGTAGAATAGTCGAAGCGGTATCGACGATAATATAGCCATCAGCCTTATAATCGAAATTAATCTCGACGCGCGACCAGTCATCGAAATAATGTAGGTATTTTGGGACGTCAACTGGACAATATAAGTAATTCTCGGTGTCTCGCAAAATATAATCTAGGGCGATGGCAGAGCCAAGCGAGTCGCCGTCGGGATTCTCGGCCTGGATAATACAAATGTGCTTTTTATTTTTCAGGAAATCAACAAACTTATCATACATATTATATATTATACGCTATTTGTGAGGATTTTTCTAGGTGAGTCTAAACTAAGCCTTTTTGCGAGACGAAGTTGTTTTAGTTCTTGAAGCGGTCTTAGTACGGGAAGTTTTCTTGCGGGGAGTTTTCTTCTTCGCTTGCATATCAGGAAAGGCTTTGGCGAGGCGGCGATTGAGTTTACCTTTTTCCATCATAACTTTGCGGACGTTTTCGGTGATTTCTTCAGTAGCATCGCGCTCGGAAGTGCCAACAGTGACGCGACATTTGATGATAAGCCAAAGCGAGATGAGAATATCCGCCAGCATGATGATAAAGACAATAACTGCAATAGCAAGACGCGGGACTTCGGGGATATTATTGAGTAAACCTAAGACAAGCGGGTTGAGCACTTTTATAGCGAGAACGCCGAGAATACCAAACATAATGAGACATTGTAAACAAATCCGTCCGTTGACGTTGAAGGCCTTATCACTATAATCCCACCAGCGGACATGGAAGAGTTTCTCCATAATATAACTAGTAAGATATTCGATGATTGCACCACTAAGGAAACAGACACAGAAAATTTCGAGAACGCCATCAGCTTTGCCAACAATCAAAGTCATGATAATTGCGCCGAAGCCGTAAATCGGACAAATTGGACCGATTAAGAAGCCACGATTGACGGGTTTATGGCGTTTTTCGATGACGAGGCCGAGCGCAACCTCCAAAGCCCAACCGATGAAGGAATAGATAATGAAGAGTAAGAACCAGTTAGCGAGATTGACGGCAGTTTCCATAGAATATTCCTAAGATTTTGCTTTTGTAGTTATTTTATGATTCGATGAGGAGGCGCGGGCGCCGAGAATAATCGCTAAGATCGTCATAGTTATGTAGCCGGCAATGAGAATCCAATTAATTTGAATGACGAAGAAAGACATTAGGACATTTGAGAGACCATGAAAAAGCATACAAAAGAATACCGAACGGGTGCGAGCGTAAATACAACCGAGCCAGAAAGCCTGAAAAATCGTGGCGATTATAAAAAGCCCGAAGTTAACCCCTTGTTGAGCGGAGCCAGCGACAAACCAGAGCGGTAGATGCCAAAGTCCCCAGATGAGGCCAATGACCAGCATAGTAATCGTAAAGCGTAAAACCGGATTCTTAAAACGCTTCGCAAAAGTACGGGTGAGCACGGGTTGCAAAGTACCGCGCCAGCCGAGTTCCTCATTACCTCCGCCGATCAGAGTGCAGCCGATGAAAATAAGCGGGAGGACATACCAGGCGAAAGCCGGGTTAGTCTGGCTAGAAGAAAGGGCGACGACGAGAATTTGCGCGACAACTAGTATCAAGAAGATCCAGAAAGTTTTTGCGCGGTGGTCGAAAATGAAATTGAGAATCTTTTTCGCGCTAAGCTTCCCCTCCATACAGATGATGGCGGCAATGGTAGGTCCGAATCCGCCGATCATGAAGATAATTATCCCGAGAACGCTTTGAAAGTTAATAAACTTTAGCGCGGTAAGGAGAATGAGAATCCCCCAGCTGAGCCAGCTGATGAAAAATGTAATCAGTAAGTATTCTTGAATGCGCCATTCGTCTTTATAACCTTTGATCGTATGCATGCTATGATACCTCAATATCACCAATCATTTTAATACTTTCGCTTTCGGGGAGAGATTCGACGGACTTCAATTTACGTTCAATCTGGCGAGAAGTAGTCTCAGCGCTGCCGATTTTATTGGCGGTTTCTTCGAGCTTTTTCTTCGTAGCAGCGAGAAGGTCGCCAAATTTACCGAATTGAGTTTTAACGGCGCCGAGAGTTTGCCAGACTTCGGCGGAACGCTTCTCGATAGCGACACTGCGGAAGCCCATCGTAAGACTAGACAACAAAGCGGGTAATGTAGATGGTGAGACGATACTGATGTTATGTTTCTGGCGGATTTCATCGGAGAGGCCGGGGATGCGGAGGATTTCTGCGTAGAGGCTCTCGGTCGGCACGAACATCACACCAAAATCGGTCGTAAGTGGCGGGTCAAGGTACTTCGTGGAGATCTTCTTTGCTTGCTCCTTGACGTCGGTAGCGAGAGCTTTGCGGGCGAGATCGATGTCGACGCGACTGCCTTTATCGTAAGCAGCGAGTAGACGCTCGTAGTTTTCGATCGGGAATTTACTATCGATAGGCAGATAAACCGTGACGTCATCTTTCCCAGGCATCTTAATCGCAAACTCAACACGATCGTTACTGCCCTTTTTCGTGGCGATATTTTCCTCGTATTGCTCTTGCGGCATACAGTCGGAAATAATATTACCGAGCTGGACTTCGCCGTAGATACCGCGAGTTTTGACACCTTCCATGACTTTTTTCAGATCACCAACGCCATTAGCGAGAGTTTTCATCTCACCGAGGCCTTGATACACCTGGGTAAGCTGACCAGAGATTTGCTTAAAGCTAGCATTGAAGCGCTGCTCGACTGACTTCTGCAATTTTTCGTCGACGGTTTCGCGCATCTGGTCAAGCTTGCGAGAATTTTCCTCCTGGAGGCTTTTCACGCGGTTGTCGACAGTTTTTTGAATGTTTTGCAAGTTATCAGAGATTTCTTTGCGACTGCCTTGGAGATTTTCGGTGATTTCTTTACGATTTTCGCGGAATTCATCAGTAATTTTCGGAGCAATTTTATCAAGTTCGCTTTCGACGCGAATGAGACGTTCTTCAAGTTTCGAGGTATCGATGACGGGCGGCTGGGGGCGGCGAAAGACGAGTAATACAAGCAAACCGATTACAATAAGTAATAAGCCGATAATCGTAATTTCCATAATCACATTATAGCACACTTCCAGAAACAGAACTATGGAATTAAAATTTTCGGGTACTTGCGAGGGTCGACAGGTTAGCTTCTATGTTCGCGAATAATGTTACGACTACAGAAGTAAGTAATCAGGAAGTAACCACCATAGATTGCAAGGAGGATTGCGCTAACGGTCGGTATTGTAGCGGCGATATTGACGCCACCGAGAGTTGCAAGCATGAAATCGCAGAACATGAGACCGAAGATGGAGTGCAAGATCGCAATCAGAAGCGGGAAAAGGAAGAAAATGAAGATCTGCCAGAAGAGTGCGCGGTTCAGCATACTATTGCTGGCACCGATTTTGCGGAGAGTAGTGTATTTGCTGCGATTGTCACTACTTTCGGACAATTCTTTCAGCGCAAGAACGGCGGCGCTAGAGATGAGGAAGATAACACCGAGATAGAGACCGACGAAAGTCACAAGTGCAGATGTGCCAACGTTATTATCAATAATGCTCTGTTTAGTCTCGACATTATAATAGTAGATATCTTGTGCGCCGGAGATACCATCTTGTTCGCCATTGTCACTGAAGAAACGTCCGCCGACCTGCTCTAGCATTTTCGCCAACTCGTCGGCTTGCTCGGGATTTTTATAATTACCGAGGAGGACTTGTCGGGAGCTGATGGCGTTTTTGGCGAGGTCGATATGGTCTGGCACAATGATTAGGCCTTCATTTGCATTGCCTACCTCTAATCTTATAGCGCCGTCGATACACTGATCATATTTTGGCTTTAGAGTATTGCCGGGGAGATTGATAAGAAGACCCTTTTTCATGGCAGCATTGCGAATTTCGACAATCTGCTGATAATTGGCCAAAATAGCATATTCATCTTTGGCAAGTTCGACTGTAGGTAGACTGAAAATCTCAGCTATTTTGTTGTAATCGCTGGCGTGGATGTAGCGCTCAGAGATGCTGTATTCTTCGGAAATGAAGGATCCGTCCTCGTTTTGATTAATCGTGACGGTCGGAGAAATAGCAGCATCACTTGCGAAATATTGCTTATCGGTCGGAGTTTCGATGCGATAAATCTGATATTCGGCGATGTCAGTCAGAATATCATCAAGGTTTAAGTCTTCACGACGATAAATTTCCTTAACATCGATATAGCCTTCGCCCATCCCCTCAACCATGGCGTCACGCGGTAAGCTGCGGGCGATATCTTGACTTAGAGAAGCGTTAATTGAAATCGCCGAGCCGAGCACACAAATGGTAACGAAAAGCATCAGACAAATCACACTCATTGAGGCGACAGTAGTGTTGATCTTGCTACTGAATTGGCGGAGGATGAAACTATTTAGCTTATTATAATAAACTTTCTTGAAGCTCATGACGATACGCAGGAGGATGCCAGACAATGACCAGAATAGTAGAAAAGTAGAAACAATGCCCATAGTAATCGGGATCAATAATACTTCCGGGCCGTTACCTTCCATGACGAGATTCTGCAGACCGTCAGTCACCAGATAATAAGCGTAGCCGAGAACAACTGCCGCAATAATGAAAAAAATTGTACAAATCCATAGATTTTTATTTCTAATCTTTTCGTTGCGACGACTGTTAGATAGCAAGTTAATCAGTTTCTGGCGACTAATATTGATCGTATTAAAGATCATTACAATGAGATAGATAATCCCGAAGTAAAATATCGTTTGCAGCATAGCCGGGAAGGAAAAGACGAATTGAAAGTTCGTTAGATCTGCTTCAAACATATTGGCGACTAGGACGCTAGTGAACTGCGAAGCAATGACACCGAGGACGAGGCCGACGGCGAGCGATAACAATCCGATCAGAAAAGTCTCTAGAATTAGGATCAAGGAAATCTTGCGTTTGCTCATGCCAAGCGTGAGGTAGATGCCGAACTCTTTGCTACGTCGCTTAATGAGGAATCTCGAAGCATAAATAATCAAGGCGCCGAGAATGCAGGCCACAAAGACGCTGACTATACCCATGAGGACGTTGATCAGGTCGAGCATGTCGCGGACACGGTCGGTGACATCAAGCATGACGGATTGGCTTTCGAGCGAGTTGAAAACGTAGAAAATCGCTACGCCGAGGACGAGAGTGAAAAAGTAGATAGCGTAATCTTTGATACTACGTTTGATATTTTTGAAGGCAAGTTTAGCGAACATATTCTAGGCCTCCGAATTTACGAAAAGATATTCTACAAAGCATCGCTCAGGTCTCCGCCAAGTAAAGTAATGACGCTAATGATTTCGTCGAAGAATTTCTTACGAGAATCCTTGCCTTTGCGAATCTCATTGAAGATCTTACCGTCCTTAATGAAAATTACACGAGTAGCATAAGACGCTGCGAAGGCATCGTGCGTAACCATAAGAATTGTAGCTTTAAGATTACGATTAAGCGACTCGAACTGTTCGAGGAGCATGCGCGAAGATTTTGAATCAAGCGCGCCGGTCGGTTCGTCGGCGAGGACGAGCTTCGGGTTGGTAATTATTGCACGAGCGGAGGCGACACGCTGCTTCTGGCCACCGGACATTTGATAAGGGAACTTTTCGAGAACGTTTTGAATATTTAATTCCCTTGCAACGGTTTTAATGCGATCTTCGATTTCGTGGACGTCGCAGTTTTGGATCGAAAGAGCAAGGGCGATATTCTCATAAGCGGTCAATGAATCGAGCAAGTTAAAATCCTGGAAGATAAAGCCGAGCTCTTCGCGGCGAAAACGGTTTAGCTCTTCACCACGAAGCTCAGTGATGTCCTCACCATTGACATAAATATGTCCTGCAGTCACGCGGTCGATGGTCGAGATGACATTTAACAAAGTTGTTTTACCGGAGCCGCTGGAACCCATAATTGCGACGAATTCACCTTCCTCGACGGTGAAGGAAATATTGTCGATCGCTTTTGTAAGCGAAGAGCGACTGCCGTAATACTTTTCGACTTTTTCTAGTTCTAAGATTGTTTTCATAAAATCCTTTCTCGGGGCTGGCTACATTTTTACAAACGGTAGCCGGTGGCGCTCTCCTCATCTAAAGAATCGGACCCGCGCCAACCGGGAGATGTTACCTTATTGTAAAAATGCTAGTCAACCACTTGATATCATTATAGCTAAACACTTTTAACTTGTCGTAAGTCGAAAGTTACAATTAAATTACATTTTTGTAATAATTATTCTTCGCAAATGTGATTTTGACATCAGTATATTGACCAGCTTTTGAATCAACTGAGATTTGATGGCCAAGTTTCTCGCAAAGGGTTTTTGCGATGTAGAGGCCCATGCCGGTCGATTGTTGACTTTTGCGGCCATTGCTACCAGTGAAAGATTTATCAAAAACGCGCGGGAGATCTTTTTCAGCGATACCGATGCCGTTGTCGTGGATTGTAAGGATAATCTCTTTCGGGGTATCTTGTGCGGAAATATGAATCTCAGTGCTACCATATTTAATACTGTTCATGAGGATTTGATTAAGAATGAATTCGAGCCACTTCGCATCAGTATAAACAGTTTGATTCAAGCCGGAAACGGAAAAATCAATATGGCTGGCGAGGAGAATCTCATGGTTGCGACTGGCGACAGATCCAACAAGCTGTTCGAGGTCGACGGCCTTAACGAGATAATCCCGCTCGGCGTTCTCGGCGCGAACGAAGTAGAGAATTTGCTCGACATAATCATCGAGACGCTTGATCTGTTGATGAACTTTTGGGTCTTTAGCGAGGAGGGATAAAGTAGCGAGCGGAGTCTTCACTTCATGAACCCACATTTCGACATATTCGCGAAACTCCTCCGATTGGAGAGCGTAAGCCTGGACGTTTTCGGCCATGGATTTATCGGTGCGTAGAAGCGTCTCGTAGAGGATCTTTCCGTCATAGAAATGTGGCGGTTCAAGAGTCTCAAGGATGAGATAAGCTTGTTGAAGCTGCGATAAGTTGACTACTAGCGGACGATAAAAGCGACGGCGACGTAAGTATTCATAGGCCAAGACGAGCGCCGTCAACAGCCACCAGAAAAGGCTAATTGTGACAATAATCTCCATACGCACACGCAAGGCGAGTAGAAAAAGAAGTAAGACAACCCAAAGGCTGAGTGCTGCGGCGAGATGAAAAATCTTGTCACAGAGAAAACTGCGCAGGCTGATTAGTCGTGATAGGCTGTCGAGGCGATATCGACTTACGCTTTCGGCTTGCTGCGTAGTCTGCTGAGTTTTCTGATTATTCACGCTCATGAGAGAATATACCCGAGGCCTTTGCGAGTTTCAATAGCGTCGCCGAGACCGAGAGATTTTAATTTCGCACGGACACGGCTAATATTAACGGTCAGGGCATTGTCGTTGATATATTCGTGATTATTCCAAAGATCAGTCATGAGAGCGTCGCGAGTGACGATTTCGCCCTGATGACTCAAGAGATGACCGAGGATGATCATTTCGTTTTTGGTAAGGAGGACACGTTTCGGCTTCTCTTGAGATGATATTGCAGAAGTATCTGTCGTTGGTTTATGCTCAATGACGCCACGAGCAAGATCAATTTCAAGATCATGGAAGTAGACTGGGCCACTGGTATTTTCTAGTCGCTTGAGAACCGCAGCAATGCGAAGAAGTAGGATCTGCGGGTTATATGGCTTCGTAACGAAATCGTCAGCACCATAGCTCATGGAGAGGACTTCATCCATCTCGGAACTACTAGAAGTGAGCATAATAACTGGTAGATCAGCCTTCATGCGGAGAGTTTTAAGTAATAATTCCCCATTAACGTTGCCGAGGTTGATGTCGAGAAGGATAAGCTGCGGTTGGTAAGAAATAATCTTATCGATAAGGGTGGTGAGGCTGTTGCTTATTGCGCTATTGAGTGTGCTGGTTGCGCTATTGGCGGAATCAAGCGAGAGTTCTTCGTCGGTGAGCACAATCGGGTCATAGCCAGAGCTGCGCAAGAGATCGGCGAGGCCGGCGCGCATAGCTTGTTCATCTTCGATAATGAGAATTTTCTGCATTTGGTAGAATTATACTACAGTATGAGGGATTAGGCAAAAGTTGCTCTTGATAAGTCTAGGCAGAGCAGGATTAAGATCGTCAGCTGAATCTAATAAGAAGCTGAAGGGGCGCCGAAGCGCCCCGAATGAGCCAGGACCTAGCGGGCGATGCAGCGGGCAGAAAAACCGAGATATTTGGGACTACGATCAATAAAGGTAATGGTGCTGCTATAGAAATAAGGATTGAATGCACTATTGTTGCTGTAGGCCGTACTTGACCAGTAACTGCCATTAGAGCCAATATCACGGGGAGAACTTTCGTCGTAGTAGCCGGCAGCTGGGAAGAAGGCACCGCCAGAGGCACTTGGAGCACCAAGCCAACGGCCGTTCTTACCGTTGTATGTAGTCCATGTTGCTGGAGTCCATTTATTATAAAGTGTTTGAAATTCTCCGTCAGATCCACCAGTCGGTAAGCGCCAGCCTTTCGGACAAATGCTGGAAGCGGCGTTGCCGCTCGACATAGATTGGGTCCCGGTACCGGCTGTTACTGCATACCAAGAATAGTATGCACCGTAGCTCGTGTCGTTACTATAATATGCATTCGCTATGTCATAGCTTGAGAATCCACTCGTGCTTGATGCCGGAATCGTAAAGGTCCCCGTAACATCAGAATCCGCCGGCGTAATGGTCTTATTTACGATTCGCAAGTTTTGCGTCATCCAACAGTTACCATCGGAAAGTTTGCCGACAGTGTAAGTAGAATTGTCGCGAGTGTCAGTGAGGGTCTTCGTGGTGCCGATGGAAGTGTTAGAGCAGATGGTTGGGGTCATCTCTTGCATCTTCGTGATATCGGAAAGGGTGCGAGTTTCGGCGACACAGCGGATGGGGTAGCCGCGATATTTTATGTAGTTGTAGGCTGGGCGGAAGCTACCACTGCTGAAGTAGAGGTAGTAAGCGAGAGTACTACTGATAGCAGTGCTAGACCAATAGGCGCCGTGGGAGCCTGGGTTGGTGAGGCCATTGGTATCGACGAAGCCGGCAGCAATCCAGGTACTACCATTAACCGTTAGAGTATTGCTGGAAAAGGATGGGCTCTTCGCACTGCTCCAATAGTTAGCGTCATTAACGACGCTAGAAGTAATACCGCCCATGATCGCAAAGTCATTAGTTGTGCCAGTACCACCTTTTGGTAATTTCCAACCCTTTGGGCAGATACTGCCAGAAGCATCGCCTCCATCTGCAGACACATCTCCGCAAGTACCACCGGTTGCAGCGCACCATGAGTAGTAATAGCCATACTCCGTTCGATAGCCTTTACTGTCGCCAGGATTAGAGTTATTTACAGTTGGATTCTTAGAGAATTGTGCAGCGTCATTATTATCAGTAAACTTATCGGTGCTAGTCAAAGTTTCGGTCGGAAAATCAGCAGAGAGATTATCGGATTCTGCGGCGGTGGCAGTTCCAGTCTTTGTTAGGTCTAACTTTAGGTTTTGCGTCATCCAGCATTTGCCGTCACTGAGTTTTCCGACTGTATAGATACTGCCATCCCGGACGTCTTCAAGACTACCAGTCTGACCGATAGTAGCAGAGTTACAGATTTCGGCGGTCATTTCCTGCATATCATAAATACCGTTAAACCCAGTAGCTACTTCTCTAGGTGTAGCAGCAAGAGATAATGTTACATTGGCTTTATAGTGTCCACTCTCAGCATCTTCAGCAAACTTTGCGGCGAAGGTAAGTTTCTTGCTCATATCGAGACTAGTAGCCT